>NZ_JBJZOK010000037.1:0-63527 GCF_047200615.1 Nocardia sichangensis | reverse complement strand
TTCTCGACCATCACTGAGTTTGAATGTCGGTCTGGATCTTCTCGACCTGGAACGGCAGCCGGGACAGGACGTAGTCCAGGAACTGGATCGCGGTCTTCTGGTCCGAGCGGGGATAAACGCGCAACACCCGCAGCCGGGTGCAGTCGTCGATGGCGGTGTACTGGTAGAAGCGCTTGCGCCGCCCGGCCGCGGTGGTGATCGGTTCGATGAACTTCACATCGATCTGCACATGGTGGCCGGGGCGCTGCTTCTCATAGCGCTTCCAGCGCTGCTTGTGGCGTTTGTAGCGCTGCGAGGCCGGCAGCCGGTTCATGTTCAGCCGCTTCAGGATTCGCCATACCGTGGACTGGCTGATCGCCACATCGTGGTAGCGCTGCAGATAAAACGTGATCTTCATCGGACCGAAGTGGTAGTGCTGGCGCAAGTGGATGATCTTGGTGACCACCTCGGGTTCTGTGACGGTCGGGCAGTGCAGCGGAGCGCTGGAGCGATCCTTGAGCCCGTCGAGCCCTTCGTCCTCGTAGCGGCGCTTCCATCGGTAGAAGATGTTGCGGCTGATGCCGTAGTAGCGGCAGGTCGCGGCCACGTTGCCGCTGACCTCCTCGGCATGCCGAAGCACCGCCAGGCGCCGCTTCGCACGCCGGACCAGATCCTTCTCACTCCATACACGTTCGGGCACAGGACTCCTTCGTATCAGGAGCCCAAACTGTCAACAACCTCCGTCAGTTTTAGAGCTAGTGGGCAGCGGTCACTGATCGCCAGTGTGGGTTTGTCCGTTGGAGTCGAAAATCGTTGTGATTTCAGAAGGAGTTGTTGATGCGCGTGCTCGAACACGGAGTCAAGCTGGGTCTCGCCGTGGTGACGATTCTTGCCGGATCGCTGGCCGTGGCAGGCTCCGCGAATGCGGCGTCATCCCCGATCGAAGCGTGCGGAGGCGGTAGCTATCATGAGATCGACCACCATGACATAGAAGGGGTTGTGACCGTTCGTCTTCTGTACAATGGTTCCACTAACTGCGTGGTTACGTGGAAAAAGAATCCGGGAGCCAAAACCCCTATGTTTGCCGCCATTGCTAAACAAGATGCGGACGGAGGCTTCAGGAACTACATTGAGGATGATGGAGAATACACCACCTACGCTGGCCCGGTGAAGGTGAATGCTTCGGGTGTCTGCATCGACTGGGGGGGTGCCGTAACGATTAACGGAACACGGTTCAACTGGTATTCAGGCCCCTCGCATTGCGGCTGATAATCGCCGGCGATCACAGCGAGTCTCCCCATGGCGACCCGCGCGGCGGTATCGGAACACAGCATGGTGCCCCCATGTCGGCCGATGGGCGGTGAGGGCGAGCGCGGCGAATTCTGAGTACATCGCTCCAAACGAGTTGACTTCGTTGTTGGACGCTGGCTTGCAAGCACGTGCACCTCGTTGTCGAAGCTCCGCTGACCGGCATCTGCTCCACTGCCAATCCGCAATGCCGTGCTCTCCACAGCAGAACCCAATTGAGTACGAGACCCGGTGTGGAGAGTTGTACTGCCATGCCGTCGTGGGACTGATGTCAGCAGCCCCTCCACGGTTCGGCGCTCGTCCCAACCTGTCGGCAGAACGGCGGATTTCCCAGATGCGGCGAACTTGATATACATTCGATACGTCAACTGTTTTGAGCGATCGGATGGTAGGCACGAATACCCCTGAACGAGCCCCGAACCGCCGCAGGACGGTCCGGGGCTCGTTCGGTTCGCGGCCCTGGGTTGGCAGTAGTATGGTCGACTAACCCGCCCGACCACTGCTGACTGGTGGCACTTGGCGCAATCGTCTGAGCGGACTCCGCGACGCGCCGAAAGTCGTAACCAGGAGCTAAGGTGGCGGTGGTGGGAACCGAGGTGGGCGTAGGTGACTCGGGCAGTAGGCATAGGTTACCCGGGCGAAAATGCGGTCTGTTGACACGTTTTCTGGTCAGTGGTCGCACCAACGCACCCGTTGGCTTTGTGACACCTAGCCACCGAAACGAACATGTCCTATGCCTCGGGGGCACACCCGCGGATCCACCGTCGTGATCGGCGTCCCTCTCACTATCATCCTGTTGCACCTCCACAGACCCGTCTCCTCCCGGTGATCGCCATCGTCAGGGTCGGCGTTGCCGGAGACCTACCATTGGCCCCCGATGACGGCCCCGGAGCGCCCCTGATCGATCGCTGGCAACTATCACACCTACTTGGGTTGGTGATCTGGGACTGGTGGACTCCCGATGATGCCTGGGTGATGGAAGTGGTGACGCCGTCACCACTTCACGGGTGACGCCGTCACCACTGCAGCGCCCGAAACTGCTCTGAACTGCGCTGTTGACGCCGTCACCAGAATCCCGTTACGTTCGGTGGTGAAATGCATCGACGTGTTGTGAACCTGCAGGTGAGAAGCAGGTCAGGTGTCATCGGCAGGTCACTGACCAGGGCTTTTCCGGGCGGCCGGGCGGAGGGATCGACACCCCGCCCGGACCGCATAGGAGTTGTACCAGCTTCCGGCTGGCGAATCGGGGATTTCCGGTCGTCTCACTAGAATGGGGCGACCGTATTCGTCGCTTCCGGGAGCCAGCCGTGACCATCCAGCCCGTTCGCCTGTTCGGCGATCCCATCTTGCGTGCCCGCGCCGCGGAGGTCACCGCGTTCGATCGTGATCTGCGTCAGCTGGTGACCGACCTGACCGAGACGATGCACGACGACGGCGGTGTCGGGATGGCCGCGCCGCAGATCGGGGTCGGGCTGCGCGTGTTCGTCTACGACACGGGCGACGCCGCGGGGCATCTGGTCAACCCGCGGTGGGAGGTCGTCGGCGACGAGGAGCAGGTGGGGCCGGAAGGCTGCCTGTCGATTCCCGGCGTGCGCTACGACACGCGCAGGGCCCTGCGGGTGCGGGCAACCGGTGTGGACGTCGACGGCGCACCGGTCACGTTCGAAGCCGAAGGGTTGCTGGCGCGGTGCGTGCAGCACGAGACCGATCATCTCGACGGCGTGCTGTTCATCGACCGTCTCGACCCGGCCCAGCGCAAGGAGGCGATGCGGGTGATCCGCGAATCCGATTGGTTCGCGGCGGGCTCGACGGTGCGCCCGGCCCGTTCGATGAGCGGTGCGGGTCGGCCCAACCCGTTCGGAGCGGGCCGCTGATGCGCGTCGTCTTCGCGGGCACCCCGGAACCGGCGGTTCCGTCGCTGCGGCGTCTGCTGGAATCGGCGCGCCACGAGGTCGTCGCCGTGGTGACGCGGCCGGACGCGGTCGCGGGGCGCGGCCGGAAGGTGACCAGGTCGCCGGTCGGCCTGCTGGCCGACGAACACGGCATCCCGGTGTTCACCCCGCGGCGGCCGTCGGAGCCGGAATTCGTCGCGCGACTCACCGAATTGGCGCCGGACTGCTGTCCCGTCGTCGCCTACGGCGCGCTGCTACCCCAGCAGGTGCTCGACATCCCGCGCTTCGGCTGGATCAACCTACATTTCTCGCTGCTGCCCGCGTGGCGCGGCGCGGCGCCGGTGCAGGCCGCGATCGATGCGGGCGACGAGATCACCGGCGCCTCCACCTTCCAGATCGAGGCCGGACTGGACACCGGCCCGGTCTTCGGCATGGTGACCGAGAAGATCACCGTCACCGACACCGCGGGCACTCTCCTGGAGCGGCTGGCCGACAGCGGCTCGCGCCTGCTGGAAGCGACGCTCGACGGAGTGGAGGACGGGAGCTTGCAAGCGGTCCCGCAGTCCACCGACGGTGTCTCGTACGCGCCAAAGGTCGGCGTCGAGGTCGGGCACGTGCGCTGGGATCTGCCCGCGCTGGCCATCAGCAGGCGGATCCGCGCGGTCACTCCCGCGCCGGGGGCGTGGACCGAGGTCGGCGGCACCCGGTTGAAGCTGGGGCCGGTCGAGTTGGTCGAGGAGGAATTGCCGGAGCGGGTGATCGAGGTCCGCAAGTCCGGTGTGTTCGTCGGCACCGCGACCACCGCGGTGCGGCTCGACCAGGTGCAGCCGCAGGGCAAGCGCATGATGGCCGCGCTCGACTGGGCGCGCGGCGCCCGCCTGCAGCCGGGCGCGGTGGTCGAATGACGCGCGGCAATCGGCCCGGTGACGGCAACGCACGCGACCGGCGGCGCGACGAACGAGAGGCCGCGCCGAATCGTTCCGGCGAGGCAGGCCGGGCACGCGCGCAGGGCGGCGGGAAGCAGCAGGATCGCGACGCGGCGGACAGGTCACGGGCGACCGGTCGGCGTTCCGGCGGTGGGCGCGCCGAGCCGGCCGGCCGTGATCGCGACGAACGGCGCGGCTCCACCGGACGACGCTCGGCGGCGGGCCGATCGGACCGTTCCACCGGCCGGCGCCCGGCTTCGCAAACCGCGCCGCGCCAAGGGGCCAAAGCCGCCGGACGACCGCATCGAAGGGAATCCGCCGACCCGCCGCGGTCGGTCGCCAGGGATGTGCTGCGGGCGGTCCGTGAGCGCGATGCCTACGCCAATCTCGTGCTGCCCGCGCTGCTGCGCGAACGGGGATTGTCGGGTCGGGACGCCGCGCTGGCCACCGAACTCGCCTACGGCGCGTGCCGGTCGCTGGGACTACTGGACGCGGTGATCGCCGAAGGCGCGGGCAGGCCGATCGAGGAGATCGACGGACCCTTGCTGGACGTGCTCCGGCTCGGCGTCTACCAGTTGCTGCGCACCCGGATCGGCGCGCACGCCGCCGTGGACACCTCCGTCGCGTTGACGCGCGCCGAATTCGGTGCGGGCAAAGCCGGTTTCGTCAATGCGGTGCTCCGGCGCGCGGGGGAGAAGACCCCCGAGCAATGGGTCGACGCGCTCGCGCCCGCCGACCCCCTCGGCCGGTTGGCGTTCGAGTACGCCCATCCGGTCTGGATCGCGCAGGCGTTCGCCGACGCGCTGGGCGCGCGAGCGGCGGAACTGCGCGACGTGCTCGCCGCCGACGACGCCCGCCCGCTGGTGCACCTGGTGGCCCGCCCCGGCGACATCACCGCGGAGGAACTCGCGCTGGTCACCGGCGGCGAGGAGGGCCGCTGGTCGCCGTACGCGGTCTATCTGGACGGCGGCGATCCCGGCAAGCTGGAGCCGGTCCGCGAGGGCATGGCGGCGGTGCAGGACGAAGGCAGCCAGCTGGTGGCGCTGGCGTTGACCAGGGCCGCGCTCGACGGCCCGGACACCGGTCGCTGGCTCGACCTGTGCGCGGGGCCGGGCGGCAAGGCCGCGCTGCTGGGGGCGATCGCCGCGATCGACGGTTTCCGGGTGGACGCGGTCGAGCCCGCCGCGCACCGCGCCGAGCTGGTCCGCAAAGCCGTGCACGACCTGCCGGTGGACGTGCACGTCGCCGACGGCCGCGCCAGCGGACTGACCCCGGGCTACGACCGCATCCTGGTCGACGCCCCCTGCACCGGCCTCGGAGCGCTGCGCCGTAGACCTGAGGCGCGCTGGCGGCGCACCCCGGCGGACGTCCGGGAACTGGTGGTGTTGCAGCGCGAATTGCTCACCGCCGCATGGGATCTGCTGCGCCCCGGCGGGGTCGTGGTGTACTCGACCTGCTCGCCGCATCTGCCGGAGACGGTGTCCATCGTCGCCGATGCCGTGCGCCGCCTCGGCGCCGAGCAGCTCGACACCCGCGAACTGCTGCCCGGCGTCACCGATGTCGGCGAGGGGCCGGGGGCACAGTTGTGGCCGCACCGGCACGGTACCGACGCCATGTTCGTGGCGGCGCTGCGCAAGCCGCGCTGAGCGGGGTCATTCCCGGCTGGATTGCTCCCGCAAGCGGGCGAGGGTCTTGGCGAGGATGCGCGAGACGTGCATCTGGGAGATGCCCATCTGCTGCGCGATCTGCGTCTGGGTCATCGATTCGAAGAACCGCATGGTGAGGATGCGTCGTTCCCGCTCCGGCAACCCGGCCAGCAGCGGACGGATCGCGACGTACTCCTCGACCCGATCGAACTGGGACTCCTCCTCGCCGAGGGTGTCCAGGAGCGAGGCGTCGGTGTCGCGGCCGAGCGTGGCCGCGTCGATCGAACTCGGCTGGTAGGCGTTGCCCGCGATGACCGCCTGGGTCACCTCGTCCGGGTCGACGTCCAGCTCGGCGGCGATCTCCTTCGCCGTCGGCGAGCGGCCGAGAGTCTGGGAGAGACTGTCGATCGCCGCGCCGATGCGTAGGTGAGTCTCCTTGACACGCCGCGGCACTCGCATCGCCCAGGTGTTGTCGCGGAAATACCGGCGGACCTCACCCATGATGGTCGGCACCGCGAAAGACAGGAAGTTGGAGCCGCGCTCGACGTCGAAACGGTCCACCGCGTGTACCAACCCCACCCGGGCGACCTGGGTCAGGTCGTCGAACGGCTCACCACGCCCGCTGAACTTCCTGGCGATGTGGTCGGCGAGCGGAATGCAGCGGCTGATCAGTTCCGCGCGCAGCGCGCTGTGCCGCGCGGTCCCCGCCTCACTGGAGGCGAGCTGCTCGAAGAGCAATCCGACATCGTCGTAACCGGGAACCGCGCCCGCCGCCTCCAGGGTCTCCTCGGCATCGGTCTCGTCCTCGGTGGTCAGCGTGTCGGCGTCGTCGTCGCGCTGGGAGTCGTACACGGTGTCTTCGTCCGCCACTACGCCTTCCCCCGGACCCGACGGAACTCGACCGTCGTCGGATATCCGGAGACCGTCGCGTCGAACGAATCCTGGGTCGCCTCCACCGAGTCGGTGAGGGTGCGCAGCACGTGCCAGCCGAAGCTGCGCTGATCGGGCAGCCCCGGCTTCTCCGCCAGGCCGTCGACCCGGACGAGCAACACGGTGTCGCCGACGGTGAAACGGCAGTTCAGGCTCGATTCCGGGGCGGCGACCGCGATCAGGGTCGAGCAGACCTCGTCGACGGCCAGCCGGATATCGGCCACCTCGTCCAGTGTGAAATCGCTGAGTAGGACGAGTGTTTCGGCGAGCCCACGCACGATGGGCAGTTGTGTCACCGACGCCGCCACCCGAATCTCCACCGGGGTGCTGTAGAGCCCCTGTTCCGCCGAAATATTGATCACCCTATGCAGGCTACCCACTCCCGCGCTGGACAACCCTGGGTACCGTTAGACTCCGGCGTTGTGTCCAACCCGATTCACCCGCGTCCGGCCGCTCCGATGATCGCCCCCTCCATCCTGTCCGCAGACTTCGCGCACCTCGCGGACGAAGCGGCGGCCGTCGCAGGCGCCGACTGGCTGCACGTGGACGTGATGGACGCGCACTTCGTGCCGAATCTCACGCTCGGCCTCCCGGTGGTGGAGAGCCTGCTGAAGGCGACCGAGATCCCCCTCGACTGCCACCTGATGATCGAGAATCCGGGCCGCTGGGCGCCGCCGTACGCCGAGGCGGGCGCGCACAACGTGACCTTCCACGCGGAGGCGACCGACGATCCGATCGCGGTGGCCCGCGACATCCGCGCCGCGGGCGCCAAGGCAGGGCTCTCGGTGAAGCCGGGCACGCCGATCGAGCCGTACCTGGAGATCCTGCGCGAATTCGACACGCTGCTGGTGATGAGCGTGGAACCCGGCTTCGGCGGGCAGTCGTTCATTCCGGAGGTGCTGCAGAAGGCGCGCGTCGTGCGGAACCTGGTCGATGCCGGTGAGCTGCGGCTGCTGGTCGAGATCGACGGCGGGATCAACGCCGACACCATCGAGGCGGCCGCGGAGGCAGGTGTGGACTGCTTCGTCGCCGGTTCCGCGGTCTACAGCACCGCCGACCCCGCCGCCACCGTGGAGAAGCTGCGCGGCCAGGCGGCCTCGGCGTGGGCCCGCTGAACGGTGCTAGCCGGTCCGCGTTCCACGCGCGGCGACCGCGCGGATCGTCTCGATCACCGCGCTGATCGGCGGGCGGCGGGCGCCGGCCTCCGGTGACCGGATCCACAAGCGATACCCGGTGCGCTCGTCGTCCGGTGAGGGCAGCACCACTTGGCTGCCCGCGCAGGCCACCGCGGCGTAGAGGCGGAACAATTCGGCCGAGACCGCCGGGCTGACGGCGTCCGGCCCGGCGGGGCCGGTGAGGAACGTCCAATGCTTGGCTCGCGGATGGTCGACCACCGGCCCGGCGATTCCGTCTTGGGCGAGTCGCCGTAGCACCTGCTCGCCGAGTTCGGCGGGCATGGTGACGGCGCCGTAGTCGACACCGATGTGCAGGAGAATGCGGTGCGAACCGGGATCCATCGATGCGGGCAGCTGGAATTCGCGCCGATACCGTGAGCAGCGAACTTCCGGCGTCGAATCGAGAAATGTGGTCACACTGCGCCCCCAGCTGCGTTCGACCCAATTTGTCCCACTGTGTTCTCCGGCTTTCTCGAGGAGTGAACATCGTGTGGCAGGCTTCCCGCTTGTCGGGCATGTTCCCTGGTAGAGCGTGTCATTGGACTGCATGGTCGGGAAAGTTGAACGCGAGAAGTCAGCCGCGTAACGGTATCGCCTCCCGCGCCGTCCGAGCGCGGAATCTGCGTTATAACCGTGTTTCGTTCGAGTATCGAGAATGAATCCGCAAACTCTCTGCGGGGTAAATTAATTCGTGCGGTACGCCAAATGCCGCAGAATAATCATGGATATGTCGTCCGTCCGGGTGATCACGGCGGGTGTGGACATATTTCGTTCCATTTTCGGTGGGACCGGCCGGTTCCGCCCGCCTCGGCCCGCCCTGCGGTCGGTTCCGGCGCGGGTCCCGGTCCGCCCTCGGCGGGCACGGAACGCGGCTGTCTACGGCGACCCCGCGTCACTAGGCTGAGGAGGTGCGGGAATAGCGGCCGGGTGCCGCGCTGTTCCGCAACCGGAAGACAACGACGCGACAGGAGTCACAGCACATGTTCACAGGCATCGTCGAGGAACTCGGCGAGATCGTCGCCAGCGAGCAGCTGACCGACGCCGCGCGGCTGACGATCAAGGGCAAGCTGGTGACCTCCGATGCCGGGCACGGTGATTCGATCGCCGTGAACGGAGTGTGCCTGACCGTCGTGGAGGTGGTCGGCGGCGACTCGTTCACCGTCGACGTCATGGCGGAGACGCTCAATCGCTCCAGCATCGGCAAGCTGGACGTCGGCGCCAAGGTGAATCTCGAGCGCGCCGCCGCTCTGAACAGCAGGCTCGGCGGCCACTTGGTCCAAGGCCATGTCGATGGCACCGGCACCGTGCTCTCGCGCACTCCGTCGGACAACTGGGACGTGGTGCGGATCTCGCTGCCCGAGAACATCGCCCGCTACGTCGTGGAGAAGGGGTCGATCACCGTGGACGGCATCTCGCTCACCGTCTCCGGCCTCGGCGTCTCCGACGAGCCCGCCGAGACCGGCAGCAGCGACTGGTTCGAGGTCTCCCTCATCCCCACCACGCTCTCCCTGACCAACCTCGGCTTCGCCACCGTCGGCACCACCGTCAACCTGGAAGTCGACGTGATCGCCAAGTACGTCGAACGCCTCCAGCAGCGCGGCTGACAGTGCCCGCACCGCTCGTCCCCGCCCGCCCACGAGGCTGCGCGGCGGGAATCGCATGCGTAATAGAGCTGCCGCGACGCCGTCATCCGAGCCGTCACCCGCACACGGAGTCACGGTGATCGCCGACCGTGCGGGTTCGATGAACATCGTCTCGACAGGTCGGATCGTCATCACTCCGATCTCCGAGCGAATCGCCGTCACTCCGATCTCCGAGCGAGGCGAGACCGACCGGGCACGACCTGTCTCCGAGCCCGGGGCGGAGACACTTCCCATTTATCAACCGACAGGTGCGGATGGACGCTACGAACCCGGGCCTCGACACCGTGGCAGTCGACGGTTTTCGTGCCGGGTGGCGGGCCGCGGCGAACATACGGGTCGGTTGATCGCAGCACTGAGCGCTCAGCGCACCTCGACCCCGTTTTTCGAGCGAAGCGAGACCGAGCATGCGCCGTTCGCGGCCCGGCTCGCGTCCGAGTGGCCGCCGCGTCCGCGACGCAGTCGCCAGCGGCGGTCGCTCGGACGCGAGCCACAAAGGGGCCGCGAACACGCCGCGACGCAGTCGCGGCAAATTCAGCACAGTACTGTGGTGAGGCACCTATTTCGAGATGGAGCACAGCAGACGTGACCAGGTTCGACAGCATCGAGCGCGCAGTCGCCGATATCGCCGCCGGTAAGGCGGTCGTCGTCGTCGACGACGAGGACCGCGAGAACGAGGGCGACCTCATCTTCGCGGCGGAGAAGGCCACCCCGGAACTGGTCGCCTTCATGATCCGCTACACGTCCGGTTACATCTGCGTGCCGCTCACCGGCGACGACTGCGATCGGCTCGGCCTGCCGCCGATGTACGCGATGAACCAGGACAAGCACGGCACCGCCTACACCGTCTCGGTGGACGCGCGCGAGGGTGTCACGACCGGTATCTCCGGCGCCGACCGCGCCACCACGATGCGGTTGCTGGCCGACGCCGACGCGAAGGCCGACGATTTCACCAGGCCCGGCCATGTGGTGCCGTTGCGCGCCAAGGATGGTGGTGTGCTGCGCAGGCCGGGTCACACCGAAGCCGCGGTGGATCTGGCACGCATGGCCGGCTTGCGTCCGGCGGGCGTGATCTGCGAGATCGTCAGCCAGAAGGACGAGGGCCACATGGCCCGGACCGAGGAGTTGCGCGTCTTTGCCGACGAGCACGAGCTCGCGCTGATCTCGATCGCGGACATGATCGCGTGGCGGCGCAGGCACGAGAAGCATGTGGTGCGCGTGGCCGAGGCGCGCATCCCCACCGCGCACGGCGAGTTCATGGCCGTCGGCTATCAGAGCATCTACGACGAGGTCGAGCACGTCGCGCTGGTGCGTGGCGACATCACCGACGGCGACGACATCCTGGTCCGCGTGCACTCGGAGTGCCTGACCGGTGACGTGTTCGGATCGTTGCGCTGCGACTGCGGTCCGCAGCTGGATGCCGCGTTGGAGATGGTGGCGGCCGAGGGGCGCGGTGTCGTGCTGTACATGCGCGGTCACGAAGGCCGCGGCATCGGCCTGATGCACAAGTTGCAGGCCTACCAGCTGCAGGACTCCGGCCACGACACGGTCGACGCGAATCTCGAACTCGGCCTGCCCGCGGATGCCCGCGATTACGGCACCGGCGCGCAGATCCTGGTGGATCTGGGCATCCGGTCGATGCGATTGCTCACCAACAATCCGGCCAAGCGGGTCGGCTTGGACGGCTACGGCCTGCGGATCACCGAGCGGGTGCCGATGCCGTTGCGCGCGAACGCGGAGAACCTGCGCTACCTGCGCACCAAGCGGGACCGAATGGGTCACGACCTGATCGGCCTCGACGAGCTGGATCTCGGCGAGACCGCCCACTGAACTGCGAACAGACTCGAAAGGCGGACATCGATGAGCGGTACCGGGGTACCGACTTTCGCGCTGGCGGACGCCAAGGACCTCTCCTTGGGCATCGTCGCCTCGCGCTGGCACACCCAGATCTGCGACACCTTGCTGGCGAACGCAGAGCGGGTGGCCAAGGACGCGGGCGTCCAGCAGATCACGGTGGTGCGCTGCGCGGGTGCGATGGAGCTGCCCGTGGTGGCCCAGGAGCTGGCCAAGTCGCATGACGCGGTGGTGGCGCTCGGTGTGGTGATCCGCGGTGACACCCCGCATTTCGAGTACGTCTGCGACGCGGTGACCGCGGGGCTCACCCGGGTTTCGCTGGACGAGGGCACGCCGGTCGCGAACGGAGTGCTCACCACCAACAACGAGCGGCAGGCCCTGGATCGGGCCGGGCTGCCGGAGTCCCAAGAGAACAAGGGCGAGCAGGCGGCCGCCGCGGCGCTGGACGCCGCGCTGACACTGCGCGCTCTGCGACAGTCCGCGTAGCGATGCCGGTCGTTCGCATCTTTCGCAGGAACGTGGGCCCGGCCGACGACACGTCGGAGTGGGATTTCGAGGTGCGGCCCCGGCGCGCGGTGCGGACGGCCTGGATCGCGGCGGTGCTGGTGGCGGCCGCGTTCACCGTGGGTGGTATCTGGCTGCGCACCGGGTCCACCGGCGTCAACTTCCGGGTGGCCGATCAGCTCGCGATGATCGGGATCGGTGTGCTCGGCGCCGCGGCCGTGCTGTTACTGACCAGGCCACGGGTGCGGGTCGGCGCGCGGGGCGTGTCGGTGCGAAATATTCTGGGCGACAAAGATTTTCCCTGGGCCTATATCCGAGGCGTGTCGTTCCCGGATCGGAAGTCCTGGGCGCGCCTGGAGTTGGTCGACGACGACTACGTCCCGCTGCTGGCGATCCGCTCGAACGACAAGGAGCACGCGGCGCGGGCGATGGCCCGGTTGCGGGAACTGGGCGCGAAATATTCCGGGAGGAAGTGATCGGGTGCGGTGTGCGGCCATCCGGCTCGCGCGGCCCCGCGTGCTGATCTAACCTCGCCGCCATGGAGCCAGGTGCGTTCGTCCTCGCGGCGGCTTTCGCCGACGATCCACTGATGACCTACTTCTGGCCGGGAGCGTCACGGCGGCGGAAAGCGTTGCCGCCGTTCTGGGATTCGCGCATCGCGTCGCGCCGGGAGAACGGTCTGGTCGACCTCGCGCACGACGCGGAGGGCAACCTCGCCTGTGTGGCGCTGTGGGAACCGGCGCACGTGGTGTCACCGACGGCGAAGCCGTTGACCTTACTGCGCGCCTTGGGGTCGAGCGCCGCTCGGGCGCTGGCCGCCGGGCGGCACATGGAGCATGCGCGACCGGCGGCACCGCATCTGTATCTGGCCGCCATCGGGACGTTGCCCCGCGCACAGGGCCGGGGACTGGCGAGCGCGCTGCTCGAGCGTCGGTTGGCGGCGGCCGAGGAGGACTGTTTCCTCATCTCGAACACCAGCGGCACGGTGCCCTTCTACGAGCGATTCGGTTTCGTGCGGCAAGGTGAGCTGCCGATCGGCCGAGGTCCGATCGTGTATCCCATGGTTTGGAGTAAATAGCCGCAGTGCGCCCCGGCGGGCACGCCGATCACTCGATGTGCCACAGCCGGGACGCGGACGGGCGGTCGCGACCGAGCCCGCTGGTTCGATCAATGCGTATCGCCGAGGACCGCGCCTTCTCGTCGCGGATCCGCGCCGCCGATCCAGCCGTCGGAGCCGTTGCGTTTCAGGGCGCTGAGGCCGCTGGACTGGGGCGCCACCGAGACCTGATGGCCCAGTTGGCGCAACCGCAGCACCAGCGGGTCGTGGTCGCCGTTGTCGGTGGCGTTGATCGCCGGATGCTCACCGCCGATACCGGTGGACGGACTGTTGCCAGCGCCGAACGCGACCGCGGAGACCGCCTGCTGCGGATCCAGGCCCCAGTCGAACATGTTGACCAGCGTTTTCACCACGAACTGGATGATCACCGAACCGCCGGGCGAGCCCGCGACATGCGTGAGTTCGCCGCGCGAGCCGTCGGGCGCCTTGCCGAAGATCAGCGTCGGGCTCATGGAGCTGCGCGGGCGCTTGCCCGGCTGGACCCGGTTGGCCATCGGCACGCCGTCGGCGCCGAGCGGGTCGGCGTTGAAGTCGGTGAGCTGATTGTTCAGCACGAAGCCGTCGACCAGGTGGAACGAACCGAACGCCGACTCCACGGTGGTGGTCATCGCCGCGGCGTTGCCGTACTTGTCGACCACCGAGATGTGGCTGGTGCCGTGCTCGGGCGGTTGCGGGCCGACGCCGAGCGGCACGGGGCCGAAGTCACCCGGCTGCGCGGTACCCATGCTGCGGTTCGGATCGATCAGCCCGGCACGCTGTCGCAGATAGTCGCGATTCAGCAAGGTTTGCGCCGAATTGCCCGGCAGCGGCACGAAATCCGTGTCGGCCACGTACTTGTTGCGATCGGCGTAGGCGAGCCGTTCGGCCTCCGTGATCAAGTGCACGGCCTGGGCGTTGGGCTTGCCGCCGTTGCGGTCGATGTTGTCCGGACGCAGGGCGGCCAGGTCGAAGTTCTCCAGGATGCCCAAGGTCGCGGCGACGGTGATGCCGCCCGACGAGGGACTCGGCATGCCGCAGAGTTCGTGCTCGCGGTAGTTCGTGCACAGCGCGGTGCGCTTCTTCGCCTGGTAACCGGCCAAGTCCTGGGTGGCGATCAGGCCGGGAGTGCGCCCGCCGGAGGCCCGGCCCGCGGCCGCGACGATGTCCTGGGCGATGGCGCCGGTGTAGAAGGCCTGCGCGCCCTCGGTGGCGACGGCGCCGAGCGTCTTGGCCATGGCGGGGTTGGTCAGGACGGTGTCGGCGGCCTTCGGGCTACCGTCCGGGTTGAGGAAATACGCCTTGGCGTCTTCGTCCGCGGCCAGGTCCTTGGCCGACTCCGCGATCTGTCCCGCGAGGCGGGGACTGATCGGGAAGCCCTGATCTGCCAGTCCGATGGCGGGGTCGAACAGGTCGCGCCACGCGGTCTTGCCGTGGTCGTGGTGCGCCAGTTCGAGCATCCGAAGTACGCCGGGCACGCCGATGGAGCGGCCGCTGGCCCGCGTGTTCGGCTTGGGTTCGGTGCGATCGATGTCGCTGATCCAGCGCAGATAGTTCTCGGTGGCCGCGGCGGGCGCCACCTCGCGGCCGTCGTAGGCGTCCACGGACTTGGTGTTCGCGTCGTAGTAGACCAGGAACGCACCGCCGCCGATGCCGGACGCCTGCGGCTCGACCAGGCCGAGCACCGTCTGCGCCGCGATCAGCGCGTCGGCCGCGGTGCCACCGTCGCGCAGCACCTCACACGCGGCTTTCGTCGACAGCGGGTTCGCCGTGGACACCGCGAAGGTATGTGTACGCACCGGCGTCATGTTCGCGCGATAGCCGGTCGCTATCTCCGGGTTGGTGCTGAGATCCTTGGTGCCGCTGCCCGCGGGCCCCGCCGCGGTGGCCGACACCGGCGTGCCGTTCGGCACCGTCTCGCAGACGCCGCCCGCCTGGCTCTCGCCGGACGTGCAGGCGGTGGCCATGCCGACGGTTAGTGCGAACGCCGCCGCCGCGGCGACCCAAGTTCCTCGCTTGCGCCCCATGCCGGGACTCTAACGCTCGGTACCGACAGCCGCGCCGGTTTCCTTCCCACCGGCGAAATCCCCCTGGCCGCAGCGTGTGTCGAGGTCGAGACGGTATGGGTGGTCGCCGCGTGCACCGGCGGTGCGCCATGCTCGGCCGGTAGGCTGGGCCGAGTGGCGATCGAGGCGGTGCTGTTCGACTTCTCCGGGACCTTGTTCCGCCTGGAGGCCGACGAATCCTGGTACGCGGACCTGACGCGGCCGGACGGGCAGGCGTTCGACGTGGACGAGAAGGCCGAGATCATGCGGCGGATGACGGCGCCGGTCCACCACGTCATCGAATTCGACGACGAGACGCAGTACGCCTGGGACCACCGCGACCTGGACCCCGCGCTGCATCGCAAGGTGATGATGAAGGTGCTGCGCACATCGGGAGTGCCCACCGACGAGGACGCCGAACGACTGTACGCCCGGCTGCTGGACCCGCTGGAGTGGACGCCGTACCCCGACAGCGAAGCCGTCCTCGATCTGCTTGCGGCGCAGGGCGTTCCGGTCGCGGTGGTGAGCAATATCCCGTTCGACATCCGTCCGTCGTTCGCGGCGCGCGGCTGGGATCGGCTGGTCGGCGCGTTCACCCTCTCCTACGAGGTCGGTGTCATGAAGCCCGATCCGGAGATCTTCCGTTCCGCCTTGGGCGAACTGGGTGTGGCCGCCGAGGCCGCGCTGATGATCGGCGACAGCGCCGAGGCCGACGGCGGCGCCGAGGCGCTGGGCAGCCGCTTCGCTCTGGTCGAGGCCCTTCCCACCACCGAGCGCCCGGACGCGCTGCTGGCCGCGCTGCGGCGGCACGGTCTCGTGGAGTAACCCGCCCGGATCCCGCCCGGTTCATTTGCCGAAGTCGAGATGTGCGGGATGTCACCGTGTTACGGTGCGATTCCGGCGTGTTCGAAGGTGCGCCGGAAGGTTCGGTACCAACGGGGGTACGGCTGTGAGCTTGGCGTTCTCCGGTGAGGAGCCCTCCGTCGGCGTGGAAACGGCCATGCCGGCGGCGGTTCGGGACGTGCGGGAAGCCGTCGCCGGGATGGCGGGATTCGGACTCGCCTATCCCGTGCTGATGAATCTGACGTGCGGCGGCGACGCGGCCGCCACGGCATCCACCCAGTTCTGCGTCGCGTGGGCGCTGGGGCTGCTCGTGCTCGGATTCGCCGAGGGCGCGCCGGCCGTCCGCAAGCTGACGATCGCGCTGGCGCTCCTGCAGGCGGTCGTCGGGTGCTGGGCGATCAGGGACCTCGCGAGCGTCCCGCCCGTCGTCGGCGTCGTCGCCGCGGGGTACTCGGTGGCTACCTCGGTGGCCGTCGTGCACCTGCTGTGCCGTCCGGAAGCCAAGGGCTGGTTCGGCGTCCCCGTGCCATGACCGCAGCCGGGAGCCGCCGTCGGCCGGGCTGTCGGTCCCGGTCTATACGCTGGATGGGTGGCAGATCCAGCGACGTACCGGCCCGCGCCGGGCACGATCCCCGTCGAACCCGGTGTCTACAAATTCCGGGACGCCCATCGGCAGGTCATCTACGTCGGCAAGGCCAAGAGCCTGCGCAGCAGGCTGAACTCGTATTTCGCCGACGTCGCCGGGCTGCATCCACGCACAAGGCAGATGGTCACCACGGCCGCGAGCGTCGAGTGGACGGTCGTCTCCACCGAGGTGGAGGCGCTGCAGCTGGAATACAACTGGATCAAGGAGTTCGATCCGCGCTTCAACGTCCGCTACCGCGACGACAAGTCCTACCCGGTACTCGCCGTCACCTTGAACGAGGAATATCCGCGGTTGTTCGTCTACCGCGGCGCGCGCCGCAAAGGCGTCCGCTATTTCGGCCCCTTCGCGCACGCTTGGGCCATCCGCGAGACGCTCGATCTGCTGCTGCGGGTGTTTCCCGCGCGCACCTGCTCCAACGGAGTCTTCCGGCGGCATAGTCAGATCGGGCGCCCCTGCCTGCTCGGCTACATCGACAAATGCTCGGCCCCGTGCGTCGGGCGGGTGAGCGCCGAAGAACACCGCGCGATCGTCGACGACTTCTGCGACTTCCTCGCAGGCCGCACCGATCGCTTGGTCCGGGAGCTGGAGCGCCGCATGCACGCGGCCGCCGAAGACCTGGACTTCGAGACCGCCGCCCGGCTGCGTGACGACGTCCAGGCGCTGCGCCGCGCGCTGGAGAAGCAGGCGGTGGTGCTCGGCACGGGCACCGACGCCGACGTCATCGCCTTCGCCACCGACGAACTGGAAGTGGCGGTGCAGGTCTTCCATGTGCGCGACGGCCGAGTGCGCGGCCAGCGCGGCTGGGTGGTCGACAAGTCGGGCGACGCGGTCGACGTCCCGGAGGCGGGCGGGGAACTCGCCGCGCTGGTCGAGCAGTTCCTCACCCAGTTCTACGGCGAGCAGGTCGCGGTGGCCGAGCAGGCGGCCGACGAGCAGCCCGCCGCCGTGGTGCCCCGGGAAGTACTCGTGCCCGAGTTGCCCGCCGACGTCGAGCAGATCCAGCAGTGGTTGTCGGACCTGCGCGGTTCGGCGGTGAAGCTGCGCGTGCCCCAGCGCGGGGACAAGAAGGCGCTGGCCGAGACCGTGCAGCGCAACGCGATGGAGGCGCTGGCCCAGCACAAGCTGAAGCGAGCGGGCGATCTGACGTCGAGATCGCAAGCGCTGCAAGAGATCCAGGACGCCCTCGAGCTGGACACCGCGCCGCTGCGCATCGAGTGCGTCGACGTCAGCCACGTGCAGGGGACCGATGTGGTCGCCTCGCTCGTGGTCTTCGAGGACGGTCTGGCCCGCAAGTCGGAGTACCGCCACTACACGATCCGGGAGGCGGCGGGCGAAGGCCGCTCCGACGACGTCGGCAGCATCGCCGAGGTGACCCGCCGCCGGTTCCTCAAGTTGCGTCGCGAGCGCGACATGATGGAGCACGAGGACCTCGCCGCGACCGGAAGCGACGACGACGCGCTGGACCTCACCTCCCGTCCCGGCATCGATCCCACCACCGGACGCCCGCGCAAGTTCTCCTATCCGCCCAACCTGTTCGTCGTCGACGGCGGCGCGCCCCAGGTCGCCGCGGCGGCCGAGGTGCTCGACGAGCTGGGCATCACCGATGTCGCGGTGGTCGGCCTGGCCAAACGGCTCGAGGAGGTGTGGGTGCCCGGCGAGAGCGACCCGGTGATCCTGCCGCGCACGAGCGAGGCGCTGTATCTGCTGCAACGGGTCCGCGACGAGGCGCACCGCTTCGCCATCACGTTCCATCGCAGCAAACGCTCCCGCCGGATGACCGCTTCGGCCCTGGACTCGGTGCCGGGGCTCGGAACGGCGCGCCGGACCGCGCTGGTCACCCATTTCGGATCGGTGGCCAAGCTGAAGCAGGCCACGGTAGAGGAGATCACCGAGGTGCCCGGCATCGGGTTGGCGACCGCGAAAGCGGTCCTTGCGGCGCTCGAGTCCGAATAGTCAGTCGACAGTGCACCGGAAGTTTCGGTTTCGCGTACGTTGTGTCTGCGGCCGATACCGAAACCGGTGCGCGATGATCGGAAGGCACCCCAGAGACGGATCCGGTAGGACATGACACGCGTCGAATCGAACAGCAGTGCGGGCAACCCGCCGACGAGCGCGGGACGAGTGGCCTCGTCCAGCGCCGTCGGCGGGGCGAACCCGCAGGTCGAGGTCGTGATCGTGACCGGGCTCTCTGGCGCGGGCCGAGGCACCGCCGCCCGTGTGCTCGAGGACCTCGGCTGGTACGTGGCCGACAACCTGCCCCCAGAGCTGTTCGGGCGGATGGTGGAGCTGGGTGCCTCCGCCAAGCCGCCGATCCGCCGTCTCGCGCTGGTCATGGACGTGCGCAGCCGGTTCTTCACCGGTGATCTGTCGGTGGTCACCGAGCAGTTGCGGACGCTCGGCGTGCGCACCAGGGTCCTCTTCCTCGAGGCATCCGATGACGTGCTGATCCGCCGTTTCGGTTTCGCGCGGCGGAGGCATCCGCTGCAGAGCGAGAGCAAGGACGGCACGCTGTCGGCAGGCATCGCCGCCGAGCGGGTGCGGCTGTCCGCCGTGAAGGCCGCCGCCGACCTGGTGATCGACACCACCGAGCTGTCCATCCATCAGCTGCACCGCAAGATGGAGGAGGCCTACGGCGGCGGCGCGCCCTCCGCGTTGCAGCTCACCGTGCAGTCGTTCGGCTTCAAGTACGGAGTTCCGCTGGACGCCGACATGGTGTTAGATGTCCGTTTTCTACCCAATCCGCATTGGATACCGGAGTTGCGGGAACATACCGGTCAGGAGACGGTGGTCAGCGAGTACGTGCTGTCGCGTCCCGGTGCGGAGGATTACCTGCGTACCTGCCACCACCTGGTCGAGCTGACCACGAACGGTTACCGCCAAGAGGGGAAGCGATACATGACGGTCGCAGTGGGCTGCACCGGAGGCAAGCACCGGAGCGTCGCGATTGCCGAGGCACTGGGCGAGTTGATGAGCGAGGTCACCGGCGGCGCGGAGGAGTCCGCCGACGTGGTCCGGGTCGTGCATCGAGATCTGGGGCGAGAATGACCGGTTGGGAATCCAATCCCAGCATCGTCGCGCTGGGTGGCGGACACGGCCTGTACGCGACACTGACCGCGGTGCGGCGGCTGACCAGGAAGATCTGCGCGGTGGTCACCGTCGCCGACGACGGCGGCTCCTCGGGGCGACTACGCGCCGAGTTGGGGGTGCTGCCGCCGGGCGATCTCCGGATGGCGCTGGCCGCTTTGGCCGCGGACGCCGACGGCGTCTGGACGCGGACCGTGCAGCATCGGTTCGGCGGAACCGGCGCGCTGGCCGGGCACTCCGTGGGCAACCTGATCCTGGCCGGGCTCACCGAGGTGCTCGGCGATCCGGTGGCCGCCCTGGACGAAGTCGCCCGCATGTTGCGCATCACCGGCCGGGTGCTGCCCATGTCGCCGATCGCGCTGGACATCGAGGCGGATGTATCCGGGCTGGAGGCCGATCCGCGGGTGAGCCGGTGCATTCGCGGCCAAGTTGCCATCGCCACCACGCCGGGTAAGGTGCGGCGGGTGCGGCTGATTCCGTCCGATCCACCGGCCGGTCCGGAGGCGACCTCGGCGATCGAACACGCCGATGTCGTGGTGCTGGGCCCGGGATCGTGGTTCACCAGCGTGATTCCGCACGTCCTCGTCCCCGAGCTACGGGAGGCCCTGGTGTACACCAGGGCGCGGAAAGTGCTGGTGCTCAATCTCGCCGCGGAGCCGGGGGAGACCGCGGGGTTCTCCGCGGAGCGGCATTTGCATGTATTGTCCCAGCACGCACCGGAATTCGTCGTCGATGAGGTGCTGGTCGATTCCGGCTGCGTGCCGGAGGGCCGCGAGCGGGAACATGTGGCCAGGGCTGCCGAACAGTTGCGGGCACGAGTAACCTTCTCCGATGTCGCCGAAGCGGGAACGGACCGGCATCACCCCGGAAAGCTTGCCGCCGCACTGGATCAACTGATCCGGCAACCTCGGCCGCAAATGGCAGGGCTTCGAGTCGAGGGACGGCACATGGGTCAGGATGTGCGTTCCGGGTTGGGTGGAAAGGAGCGCGTCCCGTGGCGATGACAGCCGATGTGAAAGACGAGCTGAGCAGGCTCACGGTGTCGCAGGTGAGTTCCCGCAAGGCGGAACTGTCCGCTCTGCTGCGTTTCGCGGGTGGCCTGCACATCGTCGGCGGCCGGGTGATCGTCGAGGCCGAGGTGGACATGGGGTCCATCGCGCGCAGGCTGCGCCGGGAGATCTTCGAGCTCTACGGCTATGGCTCCGACGTGCACGTGCTCGGCGCGGGTGGACTGCGCAAGACCTCCCGGTACGTGGTGCGGGTGTCGAAGGAGGGCGAGGCGCTGGCCCGGCAGACCGGTCTGCTCGATGTCCGCGGCCGTCCGGTGCGCGGCCTGCCCGCGCAGGTGGTCGGCGGCAGCATCGCCGACGCCGAAGCCGCTTGGCGCGGTGCGTTTCTCGCCCACGGCTCGCTCACCGAGCCCGGACGTTCCTCGGCCCTCGAGGTCAGCTGCCCCGGCCCCGAGGCGGCGCTGGCGCTGGTCGGCGCGGCCCGGCGGCTCGGCATCACGGCCAAGGCGCGGGAGGTACGCGGCACCGATCGCGTGGTGGTGCGCGACGGTGAGGCGATCGGCGCGCTGCTGACCAGGATGGGCGCGCACGGCACCAGGATGGTGTGGGAGGAGCGCAGGCTGCGCCGCGAGGTGCGCGCGACCGCGAATCGGCTGGCCAACTTCGACGACGCCAATCTGCGCCGCTCGGCGCGTGCCGCGGTCGCCGCGGCGGCGCGGGTGGAACGCGCGCTGGAGATCCTCAGCGACGACGTGCCCGATCATCTCGCCGCCGCAGGCCGGTTGCGAGTGCAGCACCGGCAGGCCTCGCTGGAGGAACTCGGCCAGCTCGCCGATCCGCCGATGACGAAAGACGCTGTCGCGGGCCGCATCCGGCGGCTGCTGTCGATGGCCGACCGGCGGGCCAAGGAACTGGGCGTACCGGACACCGAATCGGCCGTCACGGCCGAACTGCTCGACGAAGCCTGAGCTCACGTTTCCCGCGATCCCCACGCCGCCCCCGGCGCGGGGATCGCGGCGTTTCCGGCGGCCGGAACTCGTCCTGGTCGGGCGTCTGACCAGGCATCCCCGCGCTCACGAAAGCCAGGTGCGTGTCGGAGAGGTCACGGCAGGACGTTAGTGTGAGTGGACATCGGAATGATCCGCTGGAAAGTTGAGGAGCGATAACGTGACTGTCCGTGTAGGCATCAACGGCTTCGGTCGTATCGGACGTAACTTCTTCCGGGCGGTGGAGGCGCAGAAGGCGCTCGGCACCACCGACATCGAGATCGTCGCGGTCAACGACCTCACCGACAACGCGACCCTCGCGACCCTGCTCAAGTACGACTCGATCCTGGGCCGTCTGCCCCAGGACGTCTCGCTCGACGGCGACGACACCATCGTGGTGGGCGACCAGCGGATCAAGGCGCTGGCCATCAAGGAGGGCCCCGCCGCGCTGCCCTGGGGTGACCTGGGCGTCGACGTGGTCGTCGAGTCCACCGGCATCTTCACCGATGCCACCAAGGCCAAGGGCCACCTGGCCGCGGGCGCCAAGAAGGTGATCATCTCCGCGCCGGCCAAGGGCGAGGACATCACCATCGTCATGGGTGTCAACGACGACAAGTACGACGGCAGCCAGAACATCATCTCCAACGCCTCGTGCACCACCAACTGCCTCGGCCCGCTGGCCAAGGTGCTCAACGACGAGTTCGGCATCGAGCACGGCCTGATGACCACCATCCACGCCTACACCCAGGACCAGAACCTGCAGGACGGCCCGCACAGCGACCTGCGCCGCGCCCGCGCCGCCGCGCTGAACATCGTGCCCACCGGCACCGGCGCCGCCAAGGCCATCGGCCTGGTGCTGCCCGAGCTGCAGGGCAAGCTGGACGGCTACGCGCTGCGCGTCCCGGTGCCGACGGGCTCGGTCACCGACCTGACCGCCACCCTGCGCAAGTCGGCCTCGATCGAGGAGATCAACGCCGCCTACAAGGCCGCCGCCGAGGGCCCGCTGAAGGGCATCCTGAAGTACAACACCGACCCGATCGTCTCCAGCGACATCGTCACCGACCCGGCCTCCTCGATCTACGACGCGCCGCTCACCAAGGTGATCGACAACCAGGTCAAGGTTGTGTCCTGGTACGACAACGAGTGGGGCTACTCCAACCGTCTCGCCGATCTCATCGGCCTCGTCGGCAAGTCGCTCTGACGCGCATGGCTGTCAAGACACTCGCGGATCTGCTCGACGAGGGTGTCGAGGGCCGGGGCGTACTGGTGCGCTCCGATCTGAACGTGCCCCTCGACGACCAGGGACAGATCACCGACCCGGGCCGCATCATCGCCTCGGCGCCGACCATCAAGGCGCTCGCCGAAGCGGGCGCCAAAGTCGTCGTGACCGCGCACCTCGGCAGGCCGAAGGGCGGACCGGACCCGAAGCTTTCGCTGGCGCCGGTGGCCGCCAGGCTCGCCGAGGAGCTGGGCCGCAACGTGCAGCTCGCCGGTGACGTGGTGGGCCAGGACGCGCTCGCGCGGTCCGAGGGCCTCACCGACAGCGACGTGCTGCTGCTGGAGAACATCCGCTTCGACCCGCGCGAGACCAGCAAGGACGACGCCGACCGGGCCAAGCTGGCCGCGGCGCTGGTCGAGCTGGTCGGCGACGACGGCGCGTTCGTCTCCGACGGGTTCGGTGTGGTGCACCGCAAGCAGGCGTCGGTGTACGACGTCGCGCAGTCGCTGCCGCACTACGCGGGCAAGCTGGTCGCGGCCGAGGTCGAGGTACTGGCCAAGCTGACCGAGACGCCGGACCGGCCGTACGCGGTCGTGCTCGGCGGGTCCAAGGTCTCCGACAAACTGGCGGTCATCGAAGCGCTCGCGCCGAAGGTCGACACGCTGGTGATCGGCGGCGGCATGTGCTTTACCTTCCTTGCCGCACAGGGCCTTTCGGTAGGCGCCTCGCTGTTGCAGCAAGAGATGGTCGACACCTGCAAGCGACTGCTCGAGCAGTACGCCGACGTCATCCACCTGCCGCGCGACATCGTGGTGGCCGACAAGTTCGCCGCGGACGCGGAGACGAAAATCGTGCCCGCGCACGAGATCCCGGACGGCTGGCTGGGCCTGGACATCGGCCCGGATTCGGTTGACCGCTTCTCGGCGCTGCTGACCGAGGCGCGGACCGTGTTCTGGAACGGGCCGATGGGCGTGTTCGAGTTCGAGAAGTTCGCCGCGGGCACCCGCGGGGTGGCCGAGGCGATCGTGACGGCTACCGGCAAGGGCGCGTTCACCGTGGTCGGCGGCGGCGACTCGGCCGCGGCCGTGCGGGCGCTCGGCCTGCCCGAGGACGGCTTCTCGCACATCTCCACCGGTGGCGGCGCGTCGCTGGAGTACCTGGAGGGCAAAGAACTGCCCGGTATCGCGGTGTTGGAGGGCTGAGCATGGCACGCAAACCGCTCATCGCGGGCAACTGGAAGATGAACCTCAATCACCTCGAGGCCATCGCCCTGGTGCAGAAGATCGCATTCGCCCTGCCGGAGAAGTATTTCGACAAGGTGGACGTGGCGGTGATCCCGCCGTTCACCGACCTCCGCAGCGTGCAGACGCTGGTCGAAGGGGACAAGCTCCTGCTCACCTACGGTGGCCAGGACGTCTCGGTGCACGAGTCGGGCGCCTACACCGGCGAGATCAGCGCGAGCATGCTCGCCAAGCTGGGGTGCGCCTTCGTCGTGGTCGGGCACTCCGAACGGCGGCAGTACCACAACGAGGACGACGCCACAGTGCTGGCCAAGGCCAAGCAGGCGCTGAAGCACGGGATCACCCCGATCGTGTGCATCGGCGAGGGCTTGAACGTCCGCGAGGCGGGCACGCACGTCGAGTACAACCTCGAGCAACTGCGCGGTTCGCTGAAAGGCCTGACGGCGGAAGAGATCTCGAAGGTCGTCATCGCCTACGAGCCGGTGTGGGCGATCGGCACCGGCAAGGTCGCGACCCCCGCCGACGCGCAAGAGGTCTGCGGCGCGATCCGCGGGGAACTCGAGAAGCTCGCCTCGCCGGAGGTCGCGGCGGGCGTCCGCGTGCTCTACGGCGGGTCGGTGAACGCCAAGAACGTCGGAGAACTGGTCGCGCAGAGCGACATCGACGGCGCACTGGTCGGCGGCGCTTCGCTCAAGGGTGACGAATTCGCCACTCTCTCCGCCATCGCCGCGGGCGGCCCCCTGCCCTGATACGGCGCTACACGCGACAGCCCGGTATCGCCGCTCCCGCGATGCCGGGCTGTTCGGCGTTTCCCAACGGTGAACCGCGGGCCCCATCCGGCCATGCGATGATAACGCAGCTCGATTCGCCAGTCGGACAAGGATTTCCGTGATAGCACGCAAGCTGTACGCCGCACTCCCGGTCGCGCTCGTCGCGCTGGCCACCCTCGCCGGCTGTTCCGGGGACGCCTCGCATGACGATCACGTCCACCAAGACGCGGCGCAGGCCACCCCGGCAGCGGTGCAGCAGCAGGACGCCGGGCACCGCAGGCTGAACCAGCTGGTGGGGGAGTGGAAGGGCGAGAAGTCGACCTACATCGCGGGCGGCACGGCGGAGAACCCGATCCGAAGCGAGATAGTCTCGCGGTGGGTATGGATCGCCGAGACCGGCGGTAATTTCCTGCGGGAGGAAGCGACGGGAGTCTTCGGCGACAAGCCGTACTATCGGCTCGGTTTGCTCGGATTCGCACCGACGGATAACCGCTACGAGTGGACGACCGTCGACAGCGTCACGCCGATGACGATGAGTTACAAGGGCGCGAAGAACAGTGGCGGCGACACCGATATCGTCATGGCCGGGGAATTCACCGACCCCGGTGTGCTCGGGCCGCAGTTCGTCGGCAAGACCATCCCTATGCGCACGGTGATCCGGCCGGAGTCGGCCGACCGGGTGGTGATGGAGATCTACTTCGCGCCGCCCGGCGAGGCGGAGCGGGTCGCTGATCGCGTGGTACTCACGCGGAAGAAGTAGCGGGCACGTTCACTGCGCGTGCAGGACCAGTCCCGCGCCGTTGTCGTTGCGCACGGTCAGCGTGTCGGCGTCCACCGTGGCGGTGGTCTTGCCGTCCAGGGCTTTCAAAACGGCCTGCTCGACCTCCATCACCTCCGGCGAGCACATCATCTTCGTGGTGGCGATCCGGAAGGTGATCCGGGTGCCGGACACCTCGGCGCTGCCGGTCATGCGGTTGCATCCGGCGTTGCCGGAGACGCCGTTGTCCTCGGCGATGACGAGCGTCGGCTGCGCCTCGTCGAGAGCGCGTGAGCGGACCTGGCTGTTGTCGGTGATGAGCGCGGTGACCAGCCACTGCGTGCCCTTGACCGGTTTGTCCGGCCGGACGATCTTCTTGTCGAGCAGAGTCACGGTGCGATCGGGGCTGTGCAGCGTGAGCCGGGTGTCCTCGAGCCGCCAGCTGGGCTCGGAATTCAGCAGCCCGCTGAGCCACTCGTCGGCGCCGCGCCGATCGTCCTCGCAGGCCATGAGGGTGGTGGCCAGGCCGGACACGTGGAGGACGTGGTCGTCGAAGGAGACCGCGCCGGTGAACTTGTTGCAGCCCGCGTCCGCGGCGATGCGGCTGTCGGTGAAACCGAGCGTCAGCGGACCGCCCCCGGGAATCGGAGCGCCCTGGACATCGGTCGAGAGGAAGGTGCGGCCCGCCGGGGTCGGTTCGTCGGCGCCCCGCTTCGGTTCGCCGCTCGAGCACCCGGTGATCGCCCAGAGGGCGAGCAGGACGACGGGTCCCAGCCGCGCCAAGTGTGCCACCATGCGGCGATGCTACCGATGATGCGCCGTCGCACCCGGATTTCGACGGTCGCGGCGTCGATGACTCGCCCCCACGCCTCGTACTCGTACTAGCATCTGTGCCGTGCACCGATGCTTCCCCATCACCCCGCCGCCCGCCTCCTGAGCGAGGTGTAGGTATCCAGCGCGCCACCGATCGGTGAGCGCGCGCTTCTCGGCATCGCTGTGCACCTCGCTTCCGCGACCCCATCCCTTTTGTCGCAGGAGCGCGATCCTTCATGTCCTCATCTGTATCCTCGGCCGGCCGTTCCGGGCTGGTCCACCTCGTCGGCGCCGGAATCCTTTGGGGCACCGGCGGTTTACTCGGCACGCTGTTGCACCGGGCCACCGGCATGTCGCCCGTCGCGGTCGCCACCTGCCGCCTCGCCGTCGGCGGGCTGCTGCTGGTGGTCCTGCTCGCGGGAACGCGGCGGCCGTGGCCGCGAGATCCCCTGGCGTGGCGGCGGATCGGTGCGGTGGCCGGACTCGCTGCGATTTTCCAGGGCGCCTATTTCGGCGCCGTGACGGCGTCGTCGGTGAGCCTCGCCACATTGCTCACGATCGGCATGTCGCCGGTGGTCGTCGCCGTGCTCGAGCACTGCACCGGAAGGCGTGCGGTGGACCGGCGCAGGGCGGCGACCATCGGCATCGCCCTCTGCGGACTGGCTCTGCTGGTCGGCGTGCCGACCGGCCACGCGGGCGCGGGCGGGTTGCTGGCGGGTGCGGCGCTCGCCTCGACGGCCGCGGCGGCGTTCGCGACGGTCACCGTGATCAACGCGGCGCCGGTACCGGGGCTCGACGCGATGACCACCACGGGCCTCGGGTTCACCGGAGGCGCGCTGTTGCTGGCTCCGCTCGCGGCTACCAGCGGTGTGGCGTTCGACCTGACGCCTCGCAGCGTCGCGCTGGTGCTCTTGCTCGGGCTGGCGCCGACCGCGGTGGCCTACACCCTGTACTTCCGCGGGCTGGCGGCGGCCGGTCCAGGGATCGCCGCGGTGCTCGCCCTGCTCGAGCCGCTGACGGGGGCGGTGCTGGCGGCGGTGGTCCTGGGCGAACGCCTCACCGCGTCGGGACTGGCGGGCGCCGCCTTGCTGATCGCCGCGGTGCTGCTCGCGGCGACCCAGGCACGACCGGCGGCACAGGCGCCGGATGCGGCGTCGGGGCGGTGTCTGTCCCACGACTAAGCTTCGGCGAGTGACGACCGCCGCGACGCTCCCGATTTCCACGTGGGCGCCGCTGCGTTCTCCGATCTACCGGGCGCTGTGGGTGGCGCAATTGGTGTCGAACCTGGGCACCTGGATGCAGACCGTCGGCGCGCAGTGGATCATGGTCGACCAGCCCAATGCGGCGGCGCTGGTGTCGTTCGTGCAGACCGCGATCACGCTTCCGGTGATGCTGCTGGCCATTCCGTCCGGCGTGATCGCCGACCTGCTGGATCGGCGCAGGCTGTTGCTCGGCGCGCAATCCGCGATGGCGGTGCTGGCCATGGTCCTCGCGGTCTCGACCGCGACCGGGCACACCACGCCGGCGGTGCTGCTCACCTTGCTGTTCCTGCTCGGTTGCGGTCAGGCGCTGACCGCACCGGCCTGGCAGGCGATCCAGCCGGAACTGGTCCCGCGCGAGCAGATCCCGGCGGCGTCGGCGCTGGGCAGCATGAACATCAATATCGGAAGGGCGGTGGGTCCGGCGCTGGCCGGTGTGCTGGTGTCGCTGTCCGGGCCGACGCTGGTGTTCGGGTTGAACGCGGTGTCTTTCGTCGGCATCGTCGCGGTGCTGACGGTGTGGCGCCGCCCCGCGACCGATCGGCGCCTGCCCACCGAGCGTCCGCTGGCGGCCTTGCAGGCGGGCACCAGGTTCATCCGCGCGGCGCCCGCCATTCGCCGGGTGCTGTTGCGCTCGATCCTGTTCATCGCACCCGCCAGCGCGGTGTGGGCGCTGCTGCCGGTGATCGCGCGGGATCAACTCGGGCTGTCGTCGTCCGGGTACGGCCTCATGCTCGGCGCCCTCGGCATCGGCGCGGTGCTCGGCGCCGCGGCGCTGTCACGGTTGCGCGCGTGGTTGACCCCCACACAGCGGTTGACCACCGCCGCGATCCTGTTCGGACTGGCCACGGCGGGCACCGCGCTGCTGCACGTCGTGCCGGTGGTACTGCTGCTGCTGGTGTTCGCGGGACTGGCCTGGCTGCTGGCGATGTCCACCATGAACTCGACCATGCAGCTGCTGCTGCCGTCCTGGGTGCGTGCCCGAGGGCTGTCGGTGTATCTGCTGGTCTTCATGGGTGGGCAGGCGATCGGCTCGCTGGTCTGGGGCGTGGTCGCAGGCGCGATCGGCTCGGTGCCCGCGCTGCTGTGGGCCGCCGGGCTGCTGGCGTTCTGCGCGGTGAGCACGGTGTGGCTGCCCATCCGCAACGATCCCGAGTTGCTCGATCTCACCCCTTCGGCGTTCTGGCCGGAACCCGAGCTGGTTGTCGAACCCGATCCCGACGACGGCCCGGTGCTGATCCTGCGTGGTTACGACGTCCCGGAGGGGTGCGTCGAGGAATTCCTCACCGCCATGGCCTTCGTCGGGCGGTCCCGGCAGCGCACCGGAGCGATGGAATGGCGCCTGTATCGCGACGTCGGGGTGATCGACCGGTATGTCGAGGCGTTCGTCGTGCGGTCCTGGGCCGAGCACATGCACCAGCACCAGGTCCGGCTCACCGCTCAGGACCAGCTGCGGGAAGAGGCCGTCGCGAAGTTCCGCGCCGACGAAGCGGAGCAGGTCACCCATCTGGTCGCGGTCGACCGGCGCTAGCGCCCGCCGAGTGCCTGATTCGGTGCCGTCGCATCGACCGCATACACTGTCCGGCATGCGGATGTTCCTGGATATCCTCCTGATCATCACCAGCGTGCTGCTGGTGCTGCTGGTGCTGTTGCACCGCGCCAAGGGTGGAGGTCTGTCCAGCCTGTTCGGCGGCGGCGTGCAGTCCAGCCTGTCCGGGTCCACCGTCGTGGAGAAGAACCTCGACCGCGTCACCATCTTCACCGGCCTCATCTGGCTGATCGCCATCCTCGGCATCGGCCTGGAGATCAAGTTCGCCTGATCCCGGCGGTCACCGCTCCTGCCGTCAGCGCCGCCGCGCCGAGCACCACCGCGGCGATGACGAACGCGGCGGAATAGCTCGTCCCGAGCACAGGGGCCACCATCACGGGGCCGAGGATCTGGCCCGCACCGTAACCGGCCGTCAGCGGCGCCGCGGCGCCATCGGTCAACTCGGCGCCGACCCGCATCGCGAGCATGACGATGCCGACGAACGTCCCGCCGAACACGGCCGCCGCCGTCACCGCGGCCCAGAGCGCGCCGGACACGGCCGGGAGCACGGCCGATACCCATTGCGCCGCCAACGCGACGGGTAACAGCAGCGCCGGAGACCAGCGCCGGGCGGCCACGCTCCACAGCACGGTCGAGACCGAGGCTGCCGCGCCGACGACGATCCACATCGCCGAGCCGGCCACCGGCCCGCGTTCCGCGCTGACCGCCGCCACCGCGAAGGTTCCGATCACGATGTACCCGAGGCCTTCCAGGAAGTAGGCGACGAGCAGGGCGCGCCAGACGCGCGAGCCGCGTGCCGCACCGCGTGGGACGCGCTGCCCGGGACGAATATCCAAGCGCCACACGGGCATCAGCAGGACCGCGGTGAGCGCCGCGGAGACCAGCCACAACATCTGCCAGGACACCACCGGCCGCAACGCCAGCACCAGCAGGCCGGTCCACGCGATGCCGAATCCGATGCCGCCGAACACTATTCCCGCCGACTGCCTGCCGCTGCCGGGACGGCTCGCGAAACCGGCGCAAGCGACGAAGATCACCGCGCTGGCGACGCCAGCGACCAGGCGCAGCACGGCGGGGAACAGGATCGGCCCCGGCGCCGCCATCAGCGCCTCGCTCGCGATCAGCAGCGCTGCCGCCGCCAGGAAGACCCTGCGGTCGTGCAGCGCCGGACGCCAGGTGAGCAGCAGCGCGCCGAGCAGATAACCGGCGTAGTTCGCGGTCGCGATCAAGGCGCCGTCGTGCGCGGTGATGCGGTGCGCGTCGACCATGAGCGGTAGCAAGGGGGTGTAGACGAAGCGCCCCACCCCCATCGCGGCGGCCAGGCCGGATGCCGCGGCCACCGCGGGAGCGCGGCCGCGGCGCTGGGGTGCGGCGAGGGCAACAGTGGTCACGGTTCGACCGTAAGAGCGCAGGGCGGCGCTCCGGAAATGCTTTCCACGCACGATGTATACGCTCGACGCATGGATATCGAGTTGCGGCATCTGCGGGCCTACCTCGCATTGTGCGAGGAGGCGAACTACACCCGCGCCGCGACCCGGCTGCACCTGAGCCAGCCCGCCTTGACCAGGACGATCCAGCAACTGGAGCGCTCGGTCGACTGCCGGTTGGTGGAGCGCACGTCCCGGCGGTTCGCGCTCACCGCGGAGGGCGCCGAATTGCTGGCCCACACCCGCCGCATCCTGGCCGACGTCGACGGGGTCGCCGCGGAACTGCGTTCGCGCGCCACGCTGGACGTCGGATTCTCCTGGTTGCTGCCGGACGCTTGGTTCGCCGCGACCCGTCGTCGTTACGAGGAACAGGGCGGCCGGATCACCCTACGGCGCGTGGACGATCCGCTCGCCGCGCTCGATGAGCGGACGGTCGATATCGCCATCTATCGCAAGGAGGCCCGGCTACCGCGTCACCTGGCGTCGCGGATCATCGCGACCGAACGGCGGGTGCTCGCGGTGGCCACCCACTCGCCGCTGGCGCGTGCGCCGCGCCTGTCCTGGTCGGAACTGGCCGATCGGCCGCTGGTGGTCAACACCGTCTCGGGCACCACCGACGCGGCGTCCTGGCAGCCGGTCGACCCGGATCGCGTCGTCATCACCTGTACGAACTTCGACGAATGGATCGAGTTGGTGGCGGCCGATCGCGGTATCGGCGTGGTGCCGGATCTGGCGCGCACCAGGGCGCCGCACCCCGGCGTGGTCTATCTGGACATCCCCGACGCGCCGCCCTCGCACGTGTACGTGGCGTGGCGCGCCAGGCCGGTCCCGCCACGCTCGGTGCAGCGCTTTCTCGGGGTGCTCTGATCACGGTCGGTCGACGCGATGAATGCGCCCGTCGATGTCGGTGAACCCGTAGTACTCGGCGAGATCCGCTACCGGCCAGGGCAACCCGGTGCGGGAGCGACGCCCCGCGTCGGTGGCGAGCGCGACGACGGCGCGGCCGGTGAAGCGCGGTGTCTGCGCGTCGCCGAGATCGAAGGTGCCCTCGCCGGGCAGCGTGACCAGCCGCCTGCCGTCGGTGCCGGCCGGAACCAGTTGCAGCAGTTCGGTGTCCACGATGCCGGGCCAGAGCGAGACCACGGTGACCTCGGTACCGGCGAGGTTGTGCGCCATGTCGGCGGTGAGCCGGTCCACGGCGGATTTCGCGACGCCGTAGACCGCGTTGTGCATGTACCGGCGCGCGCCTGGCGACGAGATATTGACGATCAGCCCGCCCGACTCGATCAACAGGGGCGCGGCGAAAAAGCTTGCCACGTAATGGGATCGGACGCCCACGTCGAACGACTCGTCCCATGCCGCAGGCGGGACCTCCCAGAACGGCTTGCCCAGCCAGCGGGCCGCGGCGGGGGAGTTGTAGACGTTGTTCACCAGCACGTCCAGCCTGCCGTGCTCGGTGCGGATCAACTCGAACAGCCGCTCCACCGCGTCGTCGTCGCGGTGGTCGCACACGAACGGGATGCCGCTCCCGCCTGCGGCATCGATTTCCGCGGCCGTGGCGTGTACGGTGCCGGGTAGCCGTCCCTGCGCCGCCGAGCGGCCGGTGACGAACACCGTGGCGCCCGCGGCGCCCAGCTCCAGTGCGATGCCCTTGCCTATGCCGCGGCTGGCGCCGGTGACCACCGCGACCTTGCCTTCGAGCCTTTCGGGTATTCCGCTCACGAAACCGGAACATTACCGTGAAACGATAACGTGTTCTAGGCTTTGGAGGCCCGAGTGGAGCTGACGCATCGGTTCGTGACGACCGGCGGGGTCCGTATGCACGTCGCCGAGCAGGGAACAGGACAGCCGGTGGTCTTCTGCCACGGCTTCCCGCACACCTGGTACATCTGGCACCGCCAGCTGCCCGCGATCGCGGCGGCCGGGTATCGCGCCATCGCGCCGGATCTGCGCGGTTACGGACAGACCGATGTCCCGGCCGATCCGGAGGAGTACACCAATCGCGCGGTCTGCGGTGATCTGCTCGCTCTGCTCGATGACATCGGCGCCGAGCAGGCGGTGTTCGTCGGCTTGGACTTCGGCGCGGCGCTGGTGTGGGAACTGGCATTACGCGCGCCGGAGCGGGTGCGCGGCATCATCGTGCTGAACAATCCGTTCGCGCCACGCCCGCCGCGTGCTCCGTCGCAGCTGTGGGCCAAGGCGGCGGCCCGGCACTTCCTGCACCTGCACTACTTCCAGACCCCCGGCCCGGCGGACGAGGAACTCGGCGCACGTCCCCGGGAGTTCCTCGCCCGCGTGTACTACGCGCTGAGCGCCGACTATCACTACCTGGACACCTGGCGTTTCCCGGCGGAGGGCACCGGTTATCTCGACGTGCTGCCGGAGGCGCCCGCGCTGCCGTGGCGCTGGCTCGGCGCGGACGAGCTGGACGTGCTGACACGGGATTTCGAACGCACCGGATTCACCGGCGGACTGAACTGGTACCGCAACTTGGATCGCAACTGGGAGCTCACCGCCGACTACGCGGACGCGAAAGTCACCGCGCCCGCTTATTTCCTGTACGGCGACCGGGATCCCGACATGGAAGGTTTCAGCGGCCGCGATCCGCTGGCGACCATGCGCGGGCACGTCGCCGACCTGCGCGCGGTGACCGAGATAGGCGGCGCGGGCCACCTCGTCCAGTTGGAGCGGACCGAGCAGGTGAACGCGTTGCTCACCACTCATCTCGCCCATCTGGCCGCGCATCCGGCCGGGCTTCCGGCCTGAGCCGAAACGCGTTCGGGCTCAGCGGCGTTCGGTGTCGGTGGGCACCGCTAATGTTCGGTGAATGAGTTATAGCCTGAGCATCTACGTCGTCGAGCTGGACCGGATCAAGGGCGCCATCGGGTGCGGAGACGACAAGCTCCGGCGGATGATCGGCGGCCGGTTCAAAGCCCAGCTCACCCATGACGACGACTGGTTCGCCGAGGAGATCGCGGCCGGTGCGCCCACTCGCTACGAGGCGGTGCGCGCCGTCATCGACGGCGGCCCGTTCGACCCGGCCTACGGTTTCCAGTACGGCTACGCCTACCAGACGATCTGCCAGTTCTACGGCCGGTTCGTGGACAACCGCTACTTCTCGGCGTTCCGTGGTCGCTGGCTGGACCACATCGACGACGGCTTGGCCACGCTCGGCATCAAAGCGGTCAGCGTCCGCGCGTTCATGTACCACTCGCTGCCGCCGTCGCTACCGCAGCCCGACGAGTTGCCCGGCTACGGCGAATGGACGCCGGAGCAGTGCGCGGAAGCGCTCGTGCAGTGGGAGTCGACCACGCCCCCGCAGCGCGAGGAGGTCGACCACGAGGTACTCGCCGCCATCGAGTCATGCGTCGAGTGGATCCGGGAGGCGCAGGCCCGTCCCGGCTGGGGCGTCGCCGGGTTCTTCTACTGAGCCGTGGGCCTAGCGGTACTCCCCGGCCAGTTTCGGATAGTCCGACCACCGCGGCAGTGGCTGGTAGTCGAGGTAGGCGGTGAGCCGGTCGAGCAGATACTGCCAGCGGGGACCGATCGCGCCCGCGTCGGCGGGACTCACGTGGCGGCGGGTCAGTTCCACGGTGGTGACCACGCCGACCTGGGTCATCCGGACTTCGAGCAGGCAACCGTCGATGTGCACGACCAGTTCGTGCGGCGCCTGACAGTGGTCGACGCGCACCGCGACCGGGCCGGGGACGGGACCGTCGAACAGCTCGATGGTCAGGTTGCCGTTGCCGCCGGAGACGGCGCCGAGCCAGCGGCCGAGCTGGCCCCGTTCGGTGGCCGCCGACCACACGTCCAGCACGGGCTTGTGGAACGACCGCAAGTAGTGCAAGAGCACCAGGTCGCCGTCGGCCGTGTGCTCGTGCTCCGGTCGTACCTCGCCGAGCATGGACATCGTGGTCATCGCGAGTCCTTTCCGCTGCTGGTCACCGTCGTCCTCACTGTATTTCCACTATTCCCCGGCCGAATCGAATTCCGGGGAATGCCGGGCCTCGGCGCGCCGAGGCCGCGTGCTGGTCGCGTCGCTCAGCAGGCGGAGGGCCGCGGCTTCGATCCGGTCCTCGTCGAGTAGCACCGTCGCGGCGGCCGGACCCAGCGGCACGAAACTGTCTTCGCTGGTCACGCGCCCGAGGTGGCCGGTGAAACCGGCGTCGACCAGCGCGGCGCACACGGCCTCCGACACGCCACCACCGCGGCGGGTCTCGTCCGCGACGAGGACCCGCCCGGTCGCGCGCGCGTGGTGTAGCAGATCGTCCACCGGCAGGGGAGCGAGCCAGCGCAGGTCGAGCACGCGCGCGTCGATTCCGTGCCGGGCCAAGCGCCGCGCCGCGCGCAGGCTCATCGGCACGCCGTTGGCGAAACTCACCAGGGTCAGGTCGGGGCCGTCGCCGTAGACGCGTGCGCGGCCGATTTCGGCGTGCTCGACCGGAGACGGGTGGGCCAGCCAGCCGTCGTCGCCGGGCCGGTGCAGGTCGCGGGTGTGATACAGCGCGATGGGCTCGAGATACAGGCACACTCTGCCGTCCACGCGGGCCGCCGATACGCACGTGCGCAGCATCGCCGCGGCGTCGTCGGCCCGGGCCGGGGAGGCGAGCACGACGCCGGGGATGTCGCGTAGCGCGGCCACCGAGTTGTCGTTGTGGAAATGGCCGCCGAAACCCTTTTGATAGGCGTATCCGGCGATCCGCACCACCATCGGATTCCGGTAACGGCCGTCGGAGAAGAACGACAGCGTGGCCGCTTCGCCGCGGATCTGATCGGCGGCGTTGTGCAGGTAGGCGAGGTACTGGATCTCCGGAATCGGCACGAACCCGGCCAGCGCCGAGCCCAGCGCGGTGCCGAGGACGCTCTGCTCGTCCAGCAGGGTGTCGAACACCCGGCGCGCGCCGAAGGTCTTCTGCAAACCCTTCGTCACGCCGTACACGCCACCCTTGCGGCCGACGTCCTCGCCGAAGACGAGCAGGTCGCGATCGCGCGCCAGGAGGCTTGCGAGGGTTTCGTTGATCGCCTGCGCCAAGGTCATCGGCTCGGTATGCGCGGCGCCATTGCGGCGCTGCGGCGCACCGCGGCCCGCGATCGTGTCCTCGGTCTCCGCGTGTTCGCGCTCGTTGGGTGGGAGGGGTTCGGTCCGCAGCGCGTCGGCGCGCACGAGCGCAGGGCGGGCGGGAGCGATCGGCGCGATCACGGCCGCCGCCGAGGCGAGTTTCGGTTCCGCCGAGGCGAGTTCGGCGGCCGTGGCGACCCGGCGGCCGATGTCGGCATAGCGGTCGAGCACGCAGGCGGGTGTGGCCACTCCGGACTCGATCAGCAGCCGTGCGGTGGCCACGACCGGATCGCGGGCGAGATCGGCGGCGATCTCGGCGGGGCGGCGATAGGCGGTTTCGACATCGGATCCCGCGTGACCGAGCAGACGCACGGTCCGCAGCCGCAGGAACGCGGGCGCGCGGCGGTCCCGCACCCACCGCGCCGCCGTATTCGCGGTGCTCAGCGCGTCGAGGGCGGCGCAGCCGTCCGCGGCGAAGTAGGCCAGGCCCGGGCGGCTGCCGTAGGCCTGCTCGATCCAATCCGGTGGCGTGGGAACGCTGATTCCGATGCCGTTGTCCTCGCAGACGAACAGGATGGGCATGGCGATTCCTTGACCGGCGGTGTGGATCGCGGCATTGATCGCCCCGGCCGCGGTGGAATGGTTGGCCGACGCGTCACCGAAGCTGCACACCACCACCGAGTCGGCGGGCCAGGGACCGGCGACACCGAGCCGGGCCGCGCGATCGATCGCGAACGCCAGCCCAACCGCGCGCGGAAGGTGCGAGGCGATGGTCGAGGTCTGCGGGATGACGTTGGCCGCGGCGCTGCCGAACACCTTGTGCCTGCCACCGGAAATCGGGTCCGCCGCCGCGGCCGCCACCCCGAGCAGAACGTCCCGGATCGGGTCGAGCCCAGGCACGCGCCGGGCTCGATGCACGAAGAACGCCCCCGATCGGTAGTGCAGCAGGGCGGGATCGGTGACCCGCAGGGCCGCCGCCACAGCGGCATTGCCCTCGTGACCGGACGATCCGATGCTGTAATAACCGCGCCGGGCGCTGCCGAGGCGGCGTGCCGCGAGATCGAGATGCCTGCTCGTCGCCTGCGCTTCGAACAGTTCGAGGCACGCCGCACCGGTGATCGCGCCGCCGGGTGCGATCGGTTGGTCCGCCGGACGGCCGGGGCGGGCGACGAGTGCGGCGACGGCGGTGCGGAACCGTTCGTCGAGATCCACTGCCTGCTCGGTCATCGACCGATCATCTCGTAAACTTCGCCGCTCGGCGGCGTTATCCGGCGGTGTTCTTCCGGAAAACTAGGGCCGCGATGTGCAAATTTACAAGAGGAAGGAGTTGGTAGCGAGCGCGCTCAGCGCAGCGCGGACGCCGCCTCCTGATCGAGCAGCCAGGTGGTGGAGTCCGTACCGGTCGCTCCCGCCGCGGGCACGTCCACCGGGTCCGCGCCGCCGATGGCCGCGGCGACCGCTTCGGCCTTCGAAGCGCCGCCGACCACCAGCACGACGTGCCTGCTGCGGCGGATCGCGGGCAGGGTCAATGTCACCCGAACCGGCGGGGGCTTGGGCGAATTCGTCACGGCGACGACGAGTTCGTGGGATTCGCGCACCGCGTCGGTATCCGGGAACAGCGAATTCACGTGTCCCTCGCCGCCCATGCCGAGCAGGTGCAGATCGAACGCGCCGTGTTCGGCGAGGTGGGCGTGCACCGTCGCGGAGTACTCGGCGGCGGCCTCCACCGGGTCGGGGTACTCGCCGTCGGAGACGGCCACCGGATGCACCCGCGCCGGATCCACCGGCACATGGTCGAACAGCGCCTGCCTGGCTTGCAGGTCGTTGCGCTCGGGGTCGTTCGCGGGCACGAAACGCTCGTCGCCCCAGAACACCTCGACTCGGGACCAGTCGATATCGCCGGGCGACTTGCGCACCTGTTCGAGCAGGGCGATGCCGGTCCCGCCGCCGGTCACCACCACCGACGCGGAGCCGCGCTCGGCCTGGGCGGCGACGACGACGGAGACGAAGCGGGCCGCGGCGGCGGCCACCAGCGACTCGGTGTCGAGATGCACCTCGACGGTGTCGCTGGGGAACGGCGAATCGGTGTGCTCACTCATAGATCACCTTCTCGATTCCGGCCAGCGCCTCGGCGTAGGTCTCGTCGGCGTCCAGCCTGCGTAGGTCCTCGGCGAGGCAGTCGCGCGTCTCTCTGCGCGCCAGGGCGATTCGCTGCACCGGTTCGCCGGTGCGGGTCAGCGTCGCGGTGCGGCCGGTCTGCGGTCGTTCGATCGCGATGGAGACGGTGGGACGATGCAGTTCGACCCGCAGCGGGCCGGTGCGCCGGTGTACCGGGCAGCCCAGCCGGGCGGCCAGCCAGCCGGCCAGCATGTCCAAGGCGGGCTCGTCGCGCAGCCCGGACACCGTCACCGAATCCACCGACTCGAACGGCGGCTCGTCCATGGCCGCTGCCAGCAGGGCCCGCCAGTACGTGATCCGGCTCCAGGCCAGATCGGTGTCGCCGCTGGCATAGGACTGCAGCCGCCTCTTGATCGCCGCCTGGGGATCGGACGCGAACGTGGCGTCGGTGATGCGGCGGCCCGCCAGGCGGCCCACCGAATCCTTCGACGGGAACTCCGGCGCTCCGCGCGGCCACCAAGCCACCACCGGAGTATCCGGCAGCAGGAACGGGGTGACGACGCTGCTCTCGTGGTTGACCAGTTCGCCTTGCAGCCGCAGCACGATGACCTCGGCCGCCCCCGCGTCGCCGCCCACCCGGATCTGCGCGTCCAGCCGGGTGGCGGCCTCCCGGTCGCCGCGCGCGAGCACCACCACGCGACAGGGGTGCTCGCGACTGGCCTCGTTCGCCGCTTCGATCGCGTGCTCGGCCTCGGAGCTGTCCAGCGTGCACACCACCAGCGTGAGCACGCGGCCCATGGTGATCACGCCGTTGCTCTCGCGCAACTGCACGATGCGCTTGGTGACCTCGCTGGTCTTGGTGTCGGGCATGTCGACGATCACGGGCGCCGCCATTCCCGCCCGGTGCGGGCGATCATCTCGTCCGCGGACGACGGGCCCCAGGTGCCCGCCTCGTACGGCTCCGGCCTGCCGTCGCCCGCCCAGTGGTCGAGCACCGGATCGAGGATGCGCCAGGACAATTCGACCTCCGCGTTCACCGGGAACAGCGACGGCTCCCCGAGCAGCACGTCGAGGATCAGGCGTTCGTAGGCCTCCGGCGATGATTCGGTGAACGCCTCGCCGTAGCTGAAGTCCATGTTGACGTCGCGCACCTCCATGCTGGAGCCCGGCACCTTCGAGCCGAACCGCGTGGTGATGCCCTCGTCCGGCTGCACCCGGATGACCAGCGCGTTCTGCCCGAGTTCCTCGGTCATGGTCTGGTCGAACGGAAGGTGCGGCGCCCGCTTGAAGATCACCGCGATCTCGGTGACCCTGCGGCCGAGCCGCTTTCCGGTGCGCAGGAAGAACGGAACACCCGCCCAGCGGCGGGTATCGATCTCCAGCCGGATCGCGGCATAGGTCTCGGTCTTCGAGTTCGGGTCGAAGCCTTCTTCTTCCAACAGCCCGACCACGTGCTCGCTGCCCTGCCAGCCTTCGGTGTACTGGCCGCGCGCGGTGGTGTCGTCCAGCGGTTCGATGAGCCTGGTCGCCGAGAGCACCTTGATCTTCTCGGTCTGCAATTGCTTGGGCTCGAAGCTGATCGGCTCCTCCATGGCGGTGAGGGCCAGCAGTTGCAGCAGGTGGTTCTGGATCACGTCGCGCGCGGCGCCGATGCCGTCGTAGTAGCCCGCGCGTCCGCCGAGGCCGATGTCCTCGGCCATGGTGATCTGCACGTGGTCGACGAAGTTGGCGTTCCAGATCGGCTCGTACTGCTGGTTGGCGAAGCGCAGCGCCAGGATGTTCTGCACCGTCTCCTTGCCGAGGTAATGGTCGATGCGGAAGACCCGCTCCTCGGGGAACACGCCGTTGACCAGTGCGTTGAGTTCTTGCGCGCTCTTCAGGTCGTGCCCGAACGGCTTCTCGATCACCACTCGCCGCCAGGGCTTGCGCGCAGCGTCGGGCCCGGTGGTCTGGGCCAGGCCGTGCGCGCAGAGCTGGTCGAGCACGAGCGGGAACATGTTCGGCGGGATGGACAGATAGAACGCGTGATTGCCGCCGGTGCCGCGCTCCTTGTCCAGCGTGGTCAAGGTGTCGGCGAGCCGGTCGAAGGCCGCGTCGTCGTCGAAGGTGCCCTGGACGAACCGGATGCCCTCCAGGAGCTGGTCCCAGACCTCTTGACGGAAGGGGGTACGCGCGTGCGCCTTGACCGCTTCCAGCACCACCTGCGCGAAGTCCTCGTCCGCGTAGTCGCGGCGCGCGAAACCGACCAGGCCGAAGGCCGGGGGCAGCAGCCCCCGGTTGGCCAGGTCGTAGATGGCCGGCATCAGCTTCTTGCGAGAGAGGTCACCGGTGACGCCGAAGATGACCATGCTGCACGGTCCGGCGATGCGCGGAAGCCGTTTGTCCCGTTTGTCCCGCAGCGGGTTCTGCCATTCGACTGCGTCCGGTCGATCCGCGGGTGCTGCCCCGGCCATCGATCAGCCGTTCCCGGTCGACGCCGACTTCAGCTCGTCGGCGGTGGCGGAAAGCAGCTCCTCCCAGGACTTCTCGAACTTGTCCACGCCCTCGCGCTCGAGCACCGCGAACACGTCGTCGAGGTCGACGCCGACGGCGGTGAGCCGATCGAAGACGTCCTCGGCCTCCGCCGCCTTGCCGCTGACCGTGTCGCCGGAGACCACGCCGTGGTCGGCGACCGCCTGGAGCGTCTTCTCCGGCAGCGTGTTCACCGTGTTGGGGGCGACCAGTTCGGTGACGTACATCGTGTCGGCGTACTCCGGGTTCTTCACGCCGGTCGACGCCCACAGCGGACGCTGCCGATTCGCGCCCGAGGAGGCCAGGTTCAGGAACGTGGAGGTGTGCTTGCCTCCGTCGAACACATCCTGGTACTCGGCGTAGGCGAGGCGGGCATTGGCGATACCCGCCTTGCCGCGCAGCGCGAGCGCCTCGTCGGTGCCGAGCGCCTCCAGTCGCTTGTCGATCTCGGTATCCACGCGGGAGACGAAGAACGAGGCGACGGAGTGGATCCTGGCCGGGTCGTGACCGGCGATCTTGGCCTTCTTCACGCCCTCCAGGTAGGCGCCCATCACCGCGCGATAGCGCTGCACCGAGAAGATCAGCGTGACGTTCACGCTGATGCCCTCGCCGATCACGGCCGCGATGGCGGGCAGGCCCTCCTCGGTGGCCGGGATCTTGATGAACAGGTTGGGCCGGTCGACGATCTTCCACAGTTCGACCGCCTGCGCGACGGTCCGGTCGGTGTCGAACGCCAGGCGGGGGTCGACCTCGATGGAGACCCGGCCGTCCACGCCACCGGTCGCCTCGAAGACCGGAGCGAACACGTCGCAGGCCGCGCGGACGTCATCGGTGGTGATGGTGCGGATCGCGGCGTCGGCGTCGGCACCTTGCGCGGCAAGCTCTTTCAGCTGGCCGTCGTAGGCGTGGCCCTGGCTGAGCGCACCCTGGAAGATCGTCGGGTTGGTGGTGACCCCGACGACGGACCGGGTCTCGATCAGCTCGAGCAGGTTGCCGGACTGGATCCGGTCCCTGGACAGATCGTCGAGCCATACGGACACTCCCGCCGCCGAGAGGGCGGCGAGATTCTCGTTCTGAGCCATGAGCGCTTATCCCTTCACGTTCTCGAGCGTGCGCTGCGCGGCGGCAACGACGGCTTCCGGAGTGAAGCCGAATTCGCGGAACAGGGTCTTGTAGTCGGCGGAGGCGCCGAAGTGCTCGATCGACACGATCTCGCCCGCGTCACCGGCGAACCGGTGCCACGGCATCGCGATACCGGCTTCGACGACGACGCGCGCGGCGATCGCGGGGGGAAGCACTTCGTCCCGGTAAGCCTTGTCCTGCGCGTCGAACCACTCCACGCACGGCATCGACACCACGCGGGTGGCGATGCCCTGCTCCTCCAGCGTAATGCGGGCGGCGACCGCGAGCTGCAGCTCCGAACCGGTGGCGATCAGGATCACTTGCGGTGTGCCCGTGGACGCCTCGGCCAGGATGTAGCCGCCCTTCTTGACGCCTTCGTAGCTGGTGCCCTCGAGAATCGGCAGGTCCTGGCGGGTCAGCGCCAGCCCGGACGGGCCGTCCTGGTGCGGCGGCTCGGACACCGAGAAGTGCGAGCTGTGCTCGCTGCTGTCGCGCTCCAGGATGGTGCGCCAGGCGTAGGTGGTCTCGTTGGCGTCACCGGGACGGACCACGTTCAGGCCCGGGATGGCGCGCAGCGCGGCGAGGTGCTCGATCGGCTGGTGCGTGGGGCCGTCCTCACCGAGACCGATGGAGTCGTGGGTCCAGACGTAGATCGCGGGCACGCGCATCAGCGCGGCCAGGCGGACCGACGGGCGCATGTAGTCGCTGAACACCAGGAAGGTGCCGCCGTACGGACGGGTCGGGCCGTGCAGGGCGATGCCGTTGAGGATCGCGCCCATCGCGTGCTCGCGCACACCGAAGTGCAGGGTGCGGCCGTACGGATCGGCCTTCCACATGCCGGTGGAGATCGACTCCGGCCCGAAGCTGCGCTGGTCGGGCATGGTGGTGTTGTTGGACTCGGCCAGGTCGGCCGAACCGCCCCACAGCTCCGGCAGCACCGGCGCCAGCGCGGCGAGCACCTTGCCGGACGCCTTGCGGGTGGCCATGCCCTTCGGATCCGGTTCGTAGCTGGGCAGATTCGCGGTCCAGTTGTCCGGCAGGCGCCGCGCGAAGAGGCGGTCGAACAGCGCCTTGTTCTCCGGGTTGGCCGCGGCCCACGCGTCGAACGACTGCTGCCACTGCTCGTGCGCTTTCCGGCCGCGCTCGATGGCCTTGCGGGTGTGCTCGATGACGGCCGGGTCCACGTCGAAGCTCTTGTCCGGGTCGAAGCCGAGGACCTTCTTGGTGGCGGCCACCTCGTCGGCGCCCAGCGCCGCGCCGTGGGCGGTGCCGGTGTTCATCTTGCTGGGGGCGGGGTAGCCGATGATGGTGCGCAGCACGATGATCGAGGGCTTGCCGGTCTCGGCCTTGGCGGCTTCCAGCGCGGCCTCGATGGCGACGACGTCTTCGCCGCCCTCGACCACCTGCACGTGCCAGCCGTATGCCTCGTAGCGCTCGGCGACGTCCTCGGTGAACGCGATGGTCGTGTCGTCCTCGATGGAGATCTTGTTGTCGTCGTAGATGACGACGAGATTGCCCAGCTGCTGGGTGCCCGCGAGCGACGACGCCTCGGAGGTGACGCCCTCCTCGAGGTCGCCGTCGGAGGCGATGGCGTAGATGAAGTGGTCGAACGGGCTGGTGCCCGGCGCGGCGGCGGGATCGAACAGTCCGCGCTCGCGACGCGCCGCCATCGCCATGCCGACCGCCGACGCCAGGCCCTGGCCGAGCGGGCCGGTGGTGATCTCGACGCCGTCGGTGTGCCGGAACTCGGGGTGGCCCGGGGTGAGCGAGCCCCACTTGCGCAGGTTCTTCAGGTCGTCCAGCTCGAGACCGTAACCCGCCAGGTAGAGCTGGATGTACTGGGTGAGGCTGGAGTGCCCGCAGGACAGCACGAACCGGTCCCGGCCGACCCAGCTCGGATCGCTCGGGTCGATGCGCATGGTCCGCTGGTACAGCGTGTAGGCAAGCGGCGCCAGGCTCATCGCGGTACCGGGGTGGCCGTTTCCGGCGTTCTGCACCGCCTCGGCGGCCAGGACCCGGATGGTGTCGACAGCCTTGGTGTCCAGATCCGTCCAGTCGTCCGGGTGGTTCGGCTGAGTGAGGGCGCGGATGTCGTCTGTGATCGACACGACCGAGGTTCTCCTGACATTGGTTCGTCGACGGCGGGTGGGTTTCTGACGGCGATGATCGCGCGGCAGCTACGGCGTGCTAACCGGGTATACCCACTTACCCTAGATGTGCCCGGTGACCGGCACACCATTAACCCTGTGTTGGTTTCGCGGCGCCTGTTGCGCTGCGCGTTCGCAGGTGGTTTCGCATAGGCCGCGACTGCGGCGGCGGTGTGTTGGCGGCCTTGCACCAGGGGCGCCGGAACGGGTGGGCCGGGTGTCTTCGGCGCTCGCGTCACGCGCATGCGTGGCGCGTGACGGGTCGTGAACGCCCTCGTAGGGCGCGTGTTCGGTGTGATGGGAAAGTATTGAGCAAGCGCCTGCTTTGTGGCACGCCCCGGTGCGGTGGCGAAAGTTGCCGCACCACGCGGTGCGGGGCATGCGGTGGGTTCGCCGGGTTCGGTGGAGTCGACGAATTTTTTTCGCGGCGCGGAATCCGCGTCGCGCGTGCGCACGGCTCCGCGCGAGTCGAGGACGTGGACAGGGGAGGGCAAGGGCTCCGAACCGGGTGGCGCGGACGAGCCGAACGAGCCGTCGCCCCCGTCACATTCCGGTCCTCTAGCGCGGGGGCGACGGGAGGGGCGCGCGCGGCGGGGGTCTACCATCCTTTGTAGTAGTAGTCGCGCCGCACCGGTCGGAAGGGGCGCCGGGGCGGACGGAAGTCCGGCGCGGGCGCACCCGTACCACCGGGACGAGTGCACTGCTGGTCGATGCCGGATGCGATGCACAGCGTGCGAGGAGAGACAGTGCGGATTGGGCAACAGCCGGGTGGCGATGGTGCGCACGGCTCCTCCGCGACGGCGCTGGCCGACCGGTTCACGGGTCCCGGCCTACCGTCCCGGCTGATTCGACGGGTACTGGCCTACGTCGCGCTCACCAAGCCCAGGGTCATCGAGCTGTTGCTCGTCGCCACGATTCCGACCATGCTGCTGGCCGACCGCGGCACCGTCGACATCCGCCTGATCCTCGCGACGCTGTTCGGCGGCTGGATGGGCGCGGCGAGCGCGAACACGCTCAACTGCGTCGCGGACGCCGACATCGACAAGGTCATGAAGCGCACCGCCAAGCGGCCGCTGGCCAGGGACGCGGTGCCGACCCGCAACGCGTTCGTGTTCGGCGTCGTGCTCGGGTTGGGCTCGTTCGCCTGGCTGTGGTGGCAGGCCAACCTGCTCAGCGGCGTGCTCGTCGTCGCCACGATCCTGTTCTACGTCTTCGTCTACACGCTGGGCCTCAAGCGCCGCACCTCGCAGAACGTGGTGTGGGGCGGCGCGGCGGGCTGCATGCCCGCGCTGGTGGGCTGGTCGGCGGTGACCGGCGGCATCGGCTGGCCCGCCATCGCGCTGTTCGGCGTCATCTTCTTCTGGACACCGCCGCACACTTGGGCGCTGGCCATGCGCTACAAGGAGGACTACCGCGCGGCGGGCGTGCCGATGCTGCCGGTGGTTGCCACGGAGAAGACCGTCACCAAGCAGATCGTCGTCTACACCTGGCTGACCGTGCTCACCACGCTCGCCCTGGTGCCCGCCACCGGCGTGATCTACGCGGCCGTGGCGCTGGTGGCCGGAGCATGGTTCCTGCTCATGGCGCACCAGCTGTACGCGGGCGTGCGGCGCGGCGAGTCGGTGAAGCCTCTGCGGCTGTTCCTCCAGTCGAACAACTACCTGGCCGTGGTGTTCTGCGGCCTCGCGGTGGACTCGGTGCTCGGCTGGGACACCGTCGGCAGCTTCTTCAGCTGAGCGCGCCGACGTAGCCGTCCGGGCGGACGAACACCCGGGTGCCCTCGGCCGCGGCGTAGGCCGCGTGGGCATGCCCGTCGACATCCACCACGTGCGGCCCTTCCACCTGCTCACCGGGACGCACCACCGCGTACGCGTGCGGCCCGGCTTCCGCCTGGGCGCCGAATGACAGCACCGTCGCGTGGGGCCCGCGGAACAGGTCGAACAACCGGACGGGCCGTCCGTGCTCGTCTTTCACCGGCGCGTCCGGCGCCCGGTCGCCGACGGCGAACCAGCCGCGCTCGGCCGGGTCTCGATAGCTGATGTCCAGTTGCTGGGTCTCCGCTCCGCGCTCCATCGCGTCCTCGTCGCCGTCGACCAGTTTGTCCAGCAGTTCGGAGCTGAGCCCGAGCACCTTGGCGGCCACGGTCCTGCGCTCGGCCTCGTAGCTGTCCAGGAGCGTGTCGTCCCCGGCGAGCGCGGCGGCCAGCTTCCAGCCGAGGTTGTAGGCGTCCTGGATGCCGGTGTTCATGCCTTGGCCGCCGGTGGGCGGATGCGCGTGCGCGGCGTCGCCGGCCAGGAACACCCTGCCGTCGCGGAAGCGCTGCGCCAGGCGGATATTCGGGCGCCACACGGTCACCCAGGTCAGGTCGGTGAGGGTGACGTCGTCGCGTCCGCAATAGCGGTCCACGTATTCCTGGAGCAGCTCGAGGCTCGGCTCCGCGTCGCCGGTCAACGGGGCGGCGAATTGGAACTGACGCCCACCGGGCAGCGGGGACAACGCGATGCCACGCATCGGCTCGTCGGCGGCGGCGAACCAGTAGCCGACCTCGTGGTCGAGCGCGTCGGCGCGCACGTCGCCGAGCAGCATGCGCAGCGATTCGTCGGTGCTGCCCTCGAACGGGATGCCGAGTGTCTTGCGCGCGGTGCTCTTGCCGCCGTCCGCGCCGATCAGGTAGGCGGCGCGCACGGTCTCCGGCGTGCCGTCGTGTTCCAGCGTCACGGTGACGCCGTCGTCGTCCTGTGTGAAGCCGGTCAGCGCGGTGTCCAGTTCCACGTGCACCCCGAACTCGGCGAGCCGCTCGCGCAGGATGGCCTCGGTGCGGGACTGGCCGAGCACCCACAGGTTCGGGTAGGGGACGGCGGGCGTCGGCTCGACCGGTTCGCTCATTCGGCGTTCGGTGACGAACTCGCCGCCCAGATGTACGCGCATCACCGGTGTCGGCATTCCGGCCGCCAGCACCGCGTCCAATACCCCCAGGTCGTCGAACACTTCCAGGGTGCGCGGCTGGATGCCGTCGCCGCGCGAGCCTGCGAAGAAGGTGGCCGCCTTGTCGACGATCCGGACCGGGATGTCCCGGCGAGCGAGATCGAGGGCGAGGGTGAGGCCGGTGGGTCCGGCGCCCGCGACGAGAACGAGCTGTGCCATGACGTACTCCTGATGAATCAATATTCACTGAATGCATATTCAGTGTCATGCTTGGTACGTTGCGTTGTCAAGGAGGTGAGGTGGGTGTCGCTGAGTCGCAAGGAGAAGTCGGCCGAAACCGAGCAGGTGTTGAAGGCCGCCGCGCTGCGGTTGTTCGCCGAGCGCGGCTACCTGAACACCAAGATCACCGACATCACGACGGCCGCGGGACGGGCGGCCGGGTCGTTCTACAACCACTTCGCGAGCAAGGAAGAACTGCTCCAGGCGCTGCTGAGCGATCTGGCCGCGGCAGGGGACGAGCGCGCGGAAGGACCCGATCACAACCCGGATTTCAGCGATCCGGAGGCGGTGCGTTACCACGTCGCGGGGTATTGGACCTTCGCGCGGGAGCACGGGCCCGTGCTGCGCGCGGTGAATCAGGCGGCCCTGGTCAACGAGGAATTCGCGCAGATGGTCGCGCGGTTCGGCAGACAACAGCGGGCGGACATCGCCGACCATGTCGAAGGATTCGCCGACCGGGGCCTGCGGCTGCCGAGCACGCCCGACGCCAGCCTCGCGATGATGTTCATGCTCACCCAGAGCCTGCTGGCCGCGGTGGAAGAGGGGAGCGTCGAGCTGACCGACGAACAGGCCGTGGAGGGCCTGACCCGGTTCATCTATCGCGGTCTCACCGGCCGCGACTACTGAGCGGGCGGGGGACGGCCCATCGGACCGTCCCCGCCCGTGGCTCACGGCAGCAGGACGATGGAACCGGTGGTCTTGCGGCCTTCCAGGTCGCGGTGTGCCCGCTCGGCGTCGGCGAGGGGGTAGGTCGCGCCGATCCGGATGTTCAGCGTGCCTCGCGCGATGGCGTCGAAGACGTCGCCCGCGCGCCAGGTGAGTTCGGCGCGGTCCCGGATGTAGTGCATCAACGTGGGACGGGTGACGAACAGCGAACCGGCCCCGCCCAGCCGTTGCAGGTCGAACGGCGGCACCGGGCCGCTCGCGCCCCCGAAGAGGGCGAGCGTGCCCCGCACGCGCAGCGCGGCCAGACTCGACTCGAAGGTCGCCGCGCCGACGCCGTCGTAGACCGCCGCCACGCCGACGCCGTCGGTGAGCTCGCGCACGCGACCGGCCAGTCCGTGGCCGTAACGCAGCACCTCGTCGGCTCCCGCCGCGCGCGACAGTGTCTCCTTCTCGTCGGAGGACACCGTCGTGATCACCCGGACGCCGCGCGCGTTGAGGAGCTGGGTCAGGATCAGCCCGACCCCGCCCGCGCCCGCGTGCACGAGCACCGCCTCCCCTGGCTCGGGCCGGTAGATGGACTCGATGAGATAGTGCGCCGTCATGCCCTGCAACAGTGCCGACGCGGCCACGGGCGGATCGACGCCGTCCGGTACCCGGATGGCGACGGCGGCGGGCACCGCGACCTTCGGGGCGTAGCTGCCCGGGGCGGCGGCCCAGGCCACCCGGTCGCCGACCGCGAACTCCGTGACATCCGAGCCGACCTCGGCGACGACGCCGGTGCCCTCCGCGCCGGGAACGTAGGGGACGTCCTGCGGATAGCGCCCGGTACGGATGTAGGTATCGATGAAGTTGACGCCGATCGCCTGTGTGTCGACCAGGAGCTGGTCCGGTCCGATCCGCGGATCGGGCACCTCCACGTACTTCAGGACCTCGGGACCACCGTGTTCGGAAACCTGAATGGCGTGCATGAGATCCAGTTCTACACCCGAGCGGCGGGCACGCTGCCTACCGGTCGGTAAACTGCGTGCCATGAGTTCTGAAACCGCCACGGCGCCGCAGAAGCTGTCGGGCGCCCTCGTCGAGTCCGTCAAGGGGTTCGTCGCCGATCACGGACGTTCCGCCACGGCCGTGCTCCAGCCGATCGGTCGCGCTGGTGTGCGGGTCACCCTGGTCGGTTCCGACGGTGTGCTCGGTGACCGGGTGGTCCCGGACCTGGAGACGGCCAAGGAACTGGTCGCCACGATCGACGGCCTCACCGAGGCCGACGAATGGGATCGTGAGCTCACCTCGATCGTCACCCCGCGCAAGGGGCACTGGGCCAAGATGGCGGGCTGGGTCGCCAAGCAGGCCCGTTTCCCCAAGGCGCGCAACGAGAAGTGATCGTTGCGTAGTCTGACGCTGCTCGGCCGGATCGGCGCGGTGCTGATCGCCGGGTGGACGGTGCTCGCCGCCGTGGCGGCTCCGGCGGCCGCGCAGGCCCCGAACGCGTTGCGCGCCTGTACGCCCGGCGACTATCCGCCGTACTCGATCAGGGACGACGCGGGCGAGCACCGCGGGGTGGACGTCGATCTCGCGCGGGGTTTCGCCGCGCTGCTCGGCCGTCCGATCGAGTTCGTGCCCGTCACCTGGGCGACGCTGAAAACCGACTTCGCCGAAAGGAACTGCGACCTCGCGGTCGGAGGTATCTCCGACCTGCCGTCGCGGCGCGCGTTCGCGGACTTCTCGATCACCTACGGCACCGACGGCAAGGCCCCGATCACCCACCGCGCGAACGGCGCGGCGTACTCGACCGTCGCGGAGATCAACCGTCCCGGTGTTCGCGTGATCGCCAATCGGGGCGGGACGAACGAGGATTTCGCGCGCAAGAACTTCCCCGCCGCGCAACTCACCTTGTGGCCGGACAATCTGACGATCTTCGGTGAGATCGAGCAGGGCCGCGCCGACGTGTTCGTCACCGATTCGGTCGAGGGCCGCTACCGCGTCCGTCAGCATCCGGACCTGCAGGTGCTGCATCCCGAAGCGCCGTTCGACTCGTTCGGGAAAGTGCTGTTGGTGCGCAAGGACGATCCCGTTCTGGCGGCCTTACTGGACGCGTACTTGACCACCCAGCTCGCGACGGGGGCGGTGGATCGGTTGTTCGACCAGTGGATCGGGCCGAACGCCCCGGTGGGCTGAGTAGGGTCGCTGTCTACGGCCGATTCGGTGCGGCCCCGTCCCGGCGTGGATGCTCGAGGAGCGCTTTCCAGGCCGCCTGCCAGGGGAAGAGGGGCAGGCGCGCCTCTCCGGTGCCCCGCTCGTGCGGCTCGCCCTCGCCGATCACGATGGTGACGCCCCACTCGGACAGTTTGCGCATCCCCTCCTGGATCGCGGGAAAGCCGATCTGCGCCCGGTTCGAGTACGGCACGCCGACGATGGGCAGGCCCTTGCCGAGCCCTTCGACCAGCAGACCGAGCAGGAGCGTATCCGAGATCCCCGCAGCCCATTTCGCGATCGAATTGCCGGTGAGCGGTGCGGCGATGATGCCGTCGGCGGGTGGCAGCACATCCGGTGTGCCGGGTTCCTTGTACTGGCTGCGCACGGGATAACCGGTCTGCGCGCGCAGCGCGTCGACGTCGATGAACCCGGTGCCCGACGGCGAGGCGATGACGCACACCTCCCAGCCGTCGGCCTGGGCCAGGGCGATCAACTTGCCGACATCGCGGGCGGGGGGCGAACCGGTCACGAGGGCGTACAGCACGGGATTTCCGTTGGCGTCCACGACTTTCATGGTGCCATGCCGACGGGAGCGGTTGGATGGCACGGGAAGCATCACTCCACCGCCAGTGGACCGGTCAGCTCGCGGCGCCCGGTTGCGCTGATTCGTTGCGAAGTATGGCCTTGTGCACCTTGCCGGATGGAGTCAAGGGAAGGTTGGGCATGATGATGATTTCCTTGGGGACCTTGTAATCCGCGATTCTGTCCGCGCAGAATCGTTCGAGGTCGCCTTCGGCGAGCCGAGCGTCCGGCGTGAGGACAACGTAGTAGCGGCCGATCTCGCCGAGCACCGGATCGGGTACACCGATACCGGCCGCCATGAGGACCTGCGGGTGCTCCGCCAGTATGTTCTCGACTTCGATCGGGTAGATGTTGTATCCGCCTTGGACGAACATGTCCTTGGCCCGGCCGTGCAGGGTGATCAAGCCGTCGTTGTCGGTCCAGGCTATGTCGCCCGTGCGCAGCCAGCCGTCGCTACCGATGGCGTCGGCCGTTTCCGCGGGCATGTTGTGGTAGCCCGCCATGACCGAAGGGGTTCGGAGCAGGAGTTCGCCGGCTTCGCCGATGGCGACTTCGGTCCCGTCGGCATCGGCGATCTTGATCTGCACGTTCGGAAGCGGTCGGCCGATCGCGCGCACGGTCGACTCCATGTCACTGCCCCACGGGGTCATCACAACTGCACCCGAGGACTCACTGAGCCCGTAGAGGTTCATCACGGTGGCGTTCGGAAAGAATCTGGTCAAACGTTCCAGCAAGGCTGGTTCGGCGTTGGCGCCGCCGGTGACCACGAGCCGAACCGCGGCTGTGTCCACCGTGGTGAACCGAGACCGGTCGAGTAGCAGAATGTGCATGGTCGGTACTCCGACCCAGATCGTGAGGTCCGCTGAGTGGAACAGGTCGGCGACGGCCGCGGGCTGGAACGTCGGCAGCAGCACGGTGCGGGCGCAGGTGACCAGCGCGGCGAGTACGCAACAGGTGATGCCGCTGACATGGTTGAGCGGCACGGCGACCGGTAGCGTGTCGCCAGGTCCGAGCCGCATGTGCTCCGCTTGTGCGGTAGCGGCTGCGAGTTGGCCGCGATGCGTCTGCACCGCACCTTTGGGCCGGCCGGTTGTCCCGGACGTATAGATGATCATGACCGGATCGTCCTCGCGGACCGCGTCCTTGGCTTCAGCGAGCGCCACGGTGTCCGCCGATGTCGACCAGAGCTCATCGAGCGGGTGGTCGCCGTCGGCGCCGAAGGTCACTACGGCTTCCAGCTGCGGAAGACGATTTCGCAGGCCGGCCAGCATCTGCAGAAAGTCGATTCCCTCACTGGACGGCACGGTGACCACCGCTCGGGACCCGGAATCGCCGAGGATGCGCGCGAACTCGGTCTCCCGGTATCGGACGCTGAGCCCGACCACCACCGCACCGATTTTGGCCGCTGCGAAGTACACCGCTAGCCACTCGGGTGTGTTGGGCCCGTTGACGGCGACGCGATCACCCCGCCGGATGCCCAGCCGCAGCAATCCGCTGGCGACCCGGTCCGACCATGCGTCCATCTCAGCGAACCGGATCTTCCGGTCGTCCGCGATCCAGCCGACAGCATCTGCGGCAGTAGTGGCCGCCCCATGGAGGACGTCGTGAATACGCTGCACCGGTGCACTCCTCTCGTTACGCGTTCGACGCGAGATGCGTGGTGAGAAACTCGATCTGATCGGCAACGATCCGATCGACAGCCGGCGGATGGTAGACGGTGAAGTGGTCGGCGTCGTAATGCTTCAGGGTTGCCCGTGGTGCGGTGGCGGCCACCCGCCCCGCGATGGCGGGGTCGATGAGATTTTCTCGATCGCAGGCGCACACCAGCAGCGGGCAGCGCACGCGCGGCGCGGCGGACGCGGCGTTGTAGAACAACATGCCCAGTCCCGAGGCCGCCGTGATCCGGTTGTCGAAGCCGTAACCCGGTGGCGTCACCGACTGCCACCCCTCGAGAGCGCCGGGCTGGTTCACGAACGCCAGGTCCCCTGGCTTTCCGACCAAGGGGACGTAACGGCGCGACCGACCGAGTGCGGCACGCACCAGGTCGGACGCGATCGGAACCGTGAACCGCAACAGATGCCGCACCCCCGCCCGTGACACCACGGCTCGCCCACTGAAGACCGGACACTGAACCACCGCCGCACGAAGGTCGTCGTGGCGTGCGGCTGCGGCCAGCACGTGGCTGGCGCCGAACGACGTGCCCCACAACGCGATCCGGTGAGCGTCCAGTTCGGGGCGGGAGCGGGCGAAAGCCACGGCGGCGTCGACATCCTCGGCGTAACGGCGCTGACTCACCAGCTGGCGCGGCATGCCGCCTGATTCTCCGAGGTGGCGGAAGTCGAAGGCCACCACGGCAAGACCCGCGTCGGAGAACCACTTCTCGTACTGGGCCAGCATCATGTCGTGCGTGGCGCCACCGCCGTGGACGAGCACCACGGCCGGATGCGGACCTGGGCCGTCCGGAAGCGTCAGCCACACCGCGCATTCGTCGCGGCCGGAAGGGAAGGTGGTGCGAATGGTCATGACACCTCGATATAGGTACGTTGTACGTGAACATGCTCAGTTAAACACGTACGTTGTACTTAAACAAGGAGAAGTATGCCCGCCCCCAGGAAATTCGCGCGCGAGCAGCTGCAAGCCGCGGCACTGGCCTTGGTCGACGACCATGGCCTGGCCGGGTTGACCATGCGCAGTCTCGCGTCGGCGCTGGGCACCGGTGCGATGACGATCTACAACTACGTCGATGGACGGGAAGGTTTGGAGCAGCTCGTCACCGAGGCCGTCATGGCCGAAGCGCACTGGGCCGCCACGCCGTCCATGGACTGGGATGACGAGGTACTTGCCGTCGCCGAGGGAATGTGGCGCGCCGTGCGCGCACATCCCCATGCGATCCCACTGATTCTCACTCGGCGCAGCCTCGACCTGGCGACCCTGCGGCCAACCGAAGCCCTGTTGCAGGCGCTCGCGCGTAGCGGCAGATCAGGAACCGCGTTGCTGGTGGCGTTCCGCGCGGTGTCCGGCTTCATCACCGGATACGCGCAAGCCGAACTCGTCGGCCCGCTATCCGTGGCGCGCGACGAGGACCTCACGACGATCACCGACCGGATCGCGGCATTGCCGCCCGAGCAGTTCCCCAAGCTCATCGAGATCGCGTACGCCGCCGCCTCGAGCGACCCGACAGCCGAATTCCGGGCCGGGATGCGCATAATCCTGGCAGGACTCGAGACCTAGACGTCCGCCAGCCAACGGGTGCGGCATCGGATGCCGCCGGACCTGCGTTCGGATGTCGCCCATCTCCGGTCCGCCGAGGCCGGACGCGTGGTACCTGAAACCTGTTGTGGCCGCTGCATATGTTGCCCGGGGTATGGGTCAGGAGGGGACCGCGCCGATGCGTTTGGCGAGGCGGCCGAGGTCGCCGGTGGTGAGGTTGCGGTGGGCGGTGCGCATCATGTGGCCGACGAGTTCGCGGACGTGGGTCATGCCGCGCACTTGCTGGGGGGCGATGTGTTCGGCGCGCAGGAGGGCGTGCAGGGAGTTGTGGTAGTCGCGGCGCAGGGCGTGGGCTCGGCCGATCTCGACGAAGTATTGGGCTCTGCGGCCTTCGGCGGGGATGGTTTGCGGGTCGAGGGTGGGGGCGAGTTCGAGGACTCGGCCTGGTTCGCGTTTCTCCATTGCCGCTGACATGCGCCAGAGGATCACGTTCGTCGCGTCGAAGGTGGGGTTGCGCAGGAGGGTGTTGTTCGCGTCGGCGTGCTCGAGTCGAGCGACCTGCTCGTCCGCCTCGTTCAAGTGGTCGGCCGGGTCGCCGCCCAGCGCAGCGGTGACGAGCGCGGCTTGGAGATGCAGCATGCCGTAGGTCTCGATTTCCTCGACCGAGCGCACCTCCGGCGCGAGCCGCTCGGCGGTGGTCTCGGCGTCCTGAAGTGCGGTGGGCAGGGTGCCGGGGCGCCCCAGGAGCGTCTGGCTCCGGGTGTAGGCGGCTGTCGCCGGCCCAGATGTGCCCCCGATCTTCTCGGTAGCGCGCTCGATTTCCTGCGCGGCTGTCCACGCCAGTGCTGGATACCCGCGCCGCGACGCCGATTGTGCCGTGAGATAGGCGGCCGCCGCGAGGGCGTCCCAGGCGCGGTCCCGGTCGATGCCGGTCGCGTCCCGAGTATGGCGGTAGCAGTCCGTCAGTAGAGGCGCGAGCATTGGCCCGAGCTTCGCGTAGTCGCATGCGCGCCGCAGTTCGGCCGCGTACTTCGTCGCGGCCGTGAGTTCGTCCAGGCTTCGTGGTGGGCCGTCCACCGTGGTGTTCCCGTGCGTCCAGAGCGCGGTTTCGATGGCGGGCACCGCGGCGTGGAACCCGGCCGACGACGGGTCGAACCGATCGTGCTGATCGCCGGTCAGATCACCGACCGCGACGCCGAGTGCTTGGGCGAGGGCGTGCAGGGTCCGCCGCGAGTCGATGGGGCGCTCGCCGTTCTCGTATTTGGCGATCGCGCCCCGGCTGACGCCGACCCGATCGGCCAGCACTTGCTGCGAGATCCCACGGCGCGCGCGAATGGCACGCACCTGTCGGCCGATGTACCGGCCCTCGTCGTTCCCCTGACCCTCGCTCATCGGCTCTCCCTCGCCGGATGCTGATCGAAACCTCATGCTAGACGCGCCGCCAGGTGTCCCGCACCGGGACAATGCGGGTTCGGCAGCCCGCCAAGCTGTCGCGAGCACTCGCCCTCGGGACGGGCACGTCGGTGCGCGCGACAACGGTTGCGCTCCAGGCGCGGGTGCTCACAACGCGATGAGCAGGGGAAGGCAAACGTGATGCGGGGAGTGGCAGTCGATTTCGCGTGGAACGACACGTTCGTGAAGCGGCATGGTGACGCGATCGCGACGGTGGCGACCGGTGATCGAAACGAATTCGGTGCGATTCGCGCGGTGTCGTCGTCCGCGCCCGGCTCCACGCTATCCCTAGCGGATCACCTGGGTCGCAACGGTTTCCGGGCGCGAGCCGTCCAGTGCCACGCACATCGACTCCACCGTCGCCGCCCGCGACGCACCGATAGCAACCGACCGCGCCTCGACGTGATGCCGTCGCGACCGCTGCGCGGACACGATCGGCGCGCGACGGCCTCGCACCGCGTCGGTGATCCCGGCGCGGCGGGGCGGGAGGGCACGCGGTGAGCGATCTGTGCGATCCGGCGGCCGACACCCCGGCCAGCCGGTGCCGTTTCTACCGGCAGTGCGGGCTTCCGGCGGCCGTGCAACCGGAACTCGGCCGCATCGTCGTGCCCGCGGGCAGAGTCGGCGCGATCACCATGCCCGCTCGGCTCGGCCAAGAGGTGAAGGCGCTGCTGCAGGTCCGGCGGTCTGCGCTCGGGCCGATCATCTCGCATCCACGCTCGAAGCGCTGGACCTATTTGGTGCGGCCGGACCTGCCCGACGAAGTCGGCTTGTTCGCCGAGCTGTTCCGGCTGGACGTGTCGGTCGCGCGCTGCGGCGCGCAGATCGCCCTGCCGTCGCCCGCGGACCGGTCGCCGTGCTTCCGGGTCTGGGTCGAACCGCCGCGCGATACGTTCCGGCCGTCGGGTTCGGTCGTCGTCGCGGCGATCCGGGTACGCGCGGGACGCCGGTGGTGACCGGGCCGCAGCAGCGGTCGCCGCGCCCGGAAGAGCCCGATGTCCATGTGTCGGTCCAATTCCACGACGTGCGTCTGAACTTCGTGGCCTGTGCGAGCGCTGCCGCACTCTTCGTCCAGGAGTGGCGCGCCCGCCACTACGAGGACGCGGCCACGGTGCTCCCGGGCGATCCGACGGGCCTGCCCCGCCTGCCGAACGAGCGGTTGTTCCTCGACCCGTGAGCAGCGCTCGGCCTGGCAGCGCACGCGGCGGCGTCCGAGCGCCGAGCCGGACTCGGCGGGGTGACGCGCTGCCCGTGCAATCGGGACCCGGCCGCATCATCGTGCCCACTCGGCTGGGTCAGGATGCGAAGGCGCTGACGCAGGTCCGGCGGTCCGCGTCCGGTTCCCGTCCTGGCCCAACTCGTCGCGTCACCCTGTCCGCTTATGGGCGGTCCCGGTTGCGCCGCTTATGGGCGGTCCCGGTTGCGCTTTTCCTCAGCGCTGCGTTCACCGGGCCGACGGGCGCGCGGCGGACATGCTCACCGCGCTTCCGGTGTTCTCGGCGCTGCCCGGCGTCCGATCTGTCGGCCGGTCTTCCGTCGACCGCCCCGGTGTACTCGGAGACGGATCGTTGTGTCCAGGTCGAGCGCTGGCCCCGCCGCACCTAGGAAGTCGAGGTTTGCCGGGCATATCGGCCGCCGTGCAGATGTGCGGGGCGGTGTCCTAGGTGTCGCGGCGCGCGTTCTACTCGTGGGAGGTTTTCGCCGCCCGTTCCCGCCGGATGAGCGGATACCAGTGGTCTCGAGCACCACCCCGGCGCTGCCATTCCCGGCAGTTCGGACGATCGGACGGCGACCGAACCCGAGTCGAGCGCGGGGCGCGAGTGCCCGCTGAGCAATCCATCGGCGGCGTTTGCGCGGATGCCGCGACACCCGCGCGCGGAGCGATACCCTTGAGCAGGGTAATTCGACGTCAAGGAGCTGATGTGGAACACCTGCGAGGCAAGGGCGCATCGTGTGTAGCCGCCGTCTGACCGGCAACGGCTGACTCCGAGCTACCGATGCGCGAACCGATCGATCTCGCCGATTCGGCGGAACGGACCCGTGCGGCGCTCGCCGCCGCCGTGGCGCGATTCTCCGAGGCCTGGGCGTCGGGATTCCCGCCCGATCTGTCCTCCTATCTGCCCCGCGAACCGGCCGATCGGCACACGATGCTGATCGAATTGATCAAGGTGGACCTTGAGTTCCGCTGGCTTCGCTACCACTTCCCCAAACGGCTGATCGACTACCGCGCGGAATTCCCCGAGCTGCGCAGCGCTCCGTTCCCGGCCGATCTGGTCTACGAGGAATTCCACGCCATGCGCCGCAGCGGCCGCCGCGACGCCGCCGATTCGGACGGCACCGCCACCGCGACGGCGGCCGATCCGGAGCTCGACCGGATCACCAGCGACTACCGCAGCACGATGATCGCTCGTCCCAGCGCCCAGGTCGCGCTCGACGCCATCGACGTCGGCGATCGAGTCGACGATTTCGACCTCCTGATGCGCATCGGGGTCGGCGCCTTCGCCCAGGTGTACCTGGCGCGGCAGCAGTCGATGCAGCGACTGGTCGCGGTCAAGATCTCGCACAACCACGGCAACGAGCCGCAGACGCTCGCCCAGCTCGACCACGAGTACATCGTGCGCATCTTCGACCAGCGACTCATCGCCGACGGCGAGCTGAAACTGCTCTACATGCAGTATCTGCCCGGCGGAACGCTGCTCGACGTGCTGCGCTTGTCGCGTACGACGCCGCCCGAACGTCGCAGTGGGCAACTGCTGCTGGACGCCATCGACAAGGTGCTCGCCGACAAGGGCGAGGTGCGGCCGACCGAGTCGGCTGTCCGGACCAGGATCGCCGGACTGACCTGGCCGGAGACCGTGGTGTGGCTGGGGCGGCGGCTCGCGGACGCGCTGGAGCACGCGTCCGAACGTGGGGTGCTGCATCGCGACATCAAACCGGCGAACGTGCTGCTGAGCGCCGAGGGAATTCCGAAGCTGGCCGACTTCAACGTCAGCTTCAGCAAACGTGTCCGGGGCACCAGCCCGTTGGCGTACTTCGGCGGGTCGCTGGCATACATGTCGCCGGAGCAACTCGAGGCCTGCCACCCCGACCTGCCCGCGACCGCCGTGGAACTGGATACGCGAAGCGACATCTTCGCGCTCGGCGTCATGCTGTGGGAGTTGCTCACCGGGCGCCGCCCCTTCGCGGACGAGACGTCGGCGGGCGATTCGCAGACGTCGCTGGCCCGCATGATCGCACTGCGGCGCAGGCCCATCGGTCCGGCGTTCCTGTCGGAGCTGCCCCCGGACTGCCCCATGGCGCTGCGGCGCGTGCTGTTGAAATGTCTGTCGCCCGACCGTGCGGACCGCTACTCGTCCGGCTCGGAATTGGCGCAACAACTCGACCTGTGCCTGGAGCAGCGGGCCCGCGATCTCGTCTATCCGCCCCCGGACAGCTGGCGCGCACGGCTCGCGAGCAGGCCCACTCCGGTTCTGTGGTTGTCCTCGCTGGTCGGTGTCGGCCTGGCGACGATCTACATGGCCGTGCACGTCCAGGACCTGATCAGAGAGCGCCTGCCCGATGCGACCAACTCGCAGCTCAACATGGGTGTGTACGTCTTCGTCCTCATCGCCTGCCCGCTGTCCATCGTGATCTACGCGTATATGTCGCGTGATCTGCTCGCGATTCCGCGCGGCTTGCGCGAGGGCAGACGCTACGACGAGGCACTGCTCGCGCGAGTGCGGTCGCGAACATTGTTCTGGGGGGACATGTGTGCGCTGAACACCTTTCAGACCGGGATTACGGCAACGGTGACGGGGGTGTTCCTCTGCCTATGGCTCACCGATCTTCCGGCGCGACTGGTGATCCACGCGGCGATGACCGTTTTCATGGCGGCTGTCATCTCCGTCGCCTACACGTTCTTCCTGTCGACGTTCTACATCGTCCGCTGTGTCTATCCGATCTATTTGCGTTACAGCCGCACGACGGCGCACGACTTCGGCGTCATCCGCACGCTGCGCCGCAGAACCACGATCTATCTCGCGGTCACGGCGTCCGTGCCACTGGTCGGGGTGCTGGCCGGATTCAGCCTGCTCGAACCCGAGGAACTTCCGTTGGTGCGCGATTCGGTCCTCGGGTTGTGCGCGGTCGGCGGGCTCGCGTTCGTCGCCGTGTACTGGCTGTTCCGCACGCTGGACGCGGACTTGCGCGCGCTCCAGCGGGTGGTCCAGGCGTCAGCGGCGGACGTGGACTGATCCGCGCGCACGCCCACGACCGCTGTCCTACCGCTCACGGCAGATCACCACCGGGCTCGCGGCGTGATGCAGCAAGTTCTGGCTCGTCGATCCGAGGACGAGTCCGGTGAGGCGGTTGTGCCCACGACTGCCGGTCACCAGCAGTTGGGCTTTCTCGGCGTGTGCGAGCAGCGCCTGCGCGGGCGTGTTCTTCTCGACCACTTTGGTGACCGTGACGTCCGGGTATTTCTCGCACCATCCGGCCAAGCATTCGGACAGTAGTGCCTCCTCCTGCTGAGCCAGCACATCCCACGCGTCGGGCACCGGGGTCCACTGCAGCAGGTCCGGGTCGTTCCACGCGTGCAAGGCGGTCACTTCGACGCCGAGTGTGGACGCCAGCTCGAACGCCTCGCCGAGCGCCGCGGAACTACCCGGGCTCCCGTCGACGCCGACGAGCACGGGCCGCTCGTCCGGCTGTGGCCGGTCGAGCCTGCCTCGCCACACGGTCACCGGACAGGCCGCCTTGTTCGCGACCGTGAGCGCGGTCGATCCCAGCAACAGCGTGGAGAGCCGGTCCTGGTGTTTCGCCGCGACGACGACCATGCGCGCTTCCGCGCTGTGCTTGATCAACTCGCGCGCGGGCGAGCCGTCCTCGACGGTCCGGTGGATCTCGATGTCCGGCTGATCGGCGCGCACGGCGTCGAATGCCTCCTCGACCTTCTGCTTCGCCGCCGCTCGGAGTTCGGGTAGCAGATTGACCTCGGCCAGAGCGGAGGAGGTCATGGGGTGATCGAGGGCGGGAACCACGCCCAGCAGCACCAGCGTGGCGCGCTGCCGATTCGCGACGGCTCCGGCCCAGCGCGCTGCACCCACAGCGGTCGGGCTGCCGTCGATTCCGACGACGATCGACTGACGGTCGGCTGGTGTGCTCATTTCGTCTCCGTTTGCGGCTGCGACAGGATCGTCTTCCACATTCGCAGCGGGGACCCGGTCCGCACCGGGGGCGGTGGCCCCTGATGGTCGGGACTTAAGACCCTCACCGGGCGGAATTCCCGGCCGAGGCCGGAGCGAGCTACCGAGCGAATCGGGCGATCGCCCGCAGGACGGCGGCGCTCATGGCCGTGCTGCCCGTGTGCCCGGAATCGTCGATGACCTGTAGTTCCGCGTCGGGCCACGCCTGGGCCAGCTGCCAGGCGGTATACAGCGGGGCGCTCAGGTCGAGTCGGCCGTGGATCAGCACGCCGGGAATGCCCGTGAGCCGGTGCACGTCACGTAGCAACTGCCCGTCCTCCAGCCAGGCCGCGTTGGCGAAGTAATGCGTGCAGATTCGCACGAAGGCCATTCGCGCCGCGTCCGGCTTCGCGCTGTATTGCCCTGGGCTGCCGAGGTTCTCGTGCGCGATCACCGCGTCCTCCCACGCGCACCACCGCCGCGCCGCCGATTCGCGGGTCGGCGCGTCGGGGCTCTCGATCAGTCGGTGATAAGCGTCGACGAGGTCGCCGTGGCGGTCGGCGAGGGGAACGCCGGTGCGGAAGGTCTCCCACTGTGCGGGCAGGAGTTTCGCGACATCGCGGTAGAGCCAGTCGATCTCCTCTTGCCGGGTCATGGTCACCCCCACCAGCATGATCTCGCTGACCCGCTCGGGGTAGCGCTGGGCGTAGGCGAGGATCAGCGTCGATCCCCAGGAACCGCCGAAGAGCAACCACCGGTCGATTCCGAGGTGTTCGCGCAGACGTTCCATGTCCGCGATCAAGTGATGCGTGGTGTTGTGCGTGAGGTCGACCGACGGGTCGGAGGCATGCGGCAGACTCTCGCCGCAGCCACGTTGATCGAACAGGACGATTCGGTAGGCGGCCGGGTCGAAACTCTTCCGCGAGCCGCGCCGCCCGCCGCCGCCCGGTCCGCCGTGCACGACCAACGCCGGTTTACCGTGCGGGTTACCGCTGGTCTCCCAGTAGACGCGCTGTCCGTCCCCGACGTCCAGAAGCCCGCGGGCATACGGCTCTATATCGGGAAAAGGCTGCGGCGCATCGGATTGCTGCTCGGGCGTGGACACGGTCGACCACACTACCGCCGAGCGACCAGGTGATCTGGTGTTCGGCAAGCGGGCGCTGCCGGGCCAGGGTAGGTCGGAATCGTGATCGGACCCGGCCGGATGATGCACGCCCCGCCGCTGGTGTTCGGCAGGTCGGCCCGGCTCCGGACATGGCGGCGGTGACGCACGTCACCCCGCGGTTTCGTTACGAAGAGCGGGTCGGCGACATCTTGTGTTCGTCCGGTGCGGCAGCACGGGACATCGGCAGTGAGGGGTCCTCCTCGCTGCGCTCGCCACTGCAGAAAGAACGGAAGGACATCATGAGCAAGGTCTGGTTCGTCACCGGCTCCTCTCGCGGTCTGGGCCGAAACTTCGTCGCGGCCGCGTTGTCTCGCGGCGACAAGGTGGCCGCGACCGCTCGCAGTACCGAACATCTCGCGGAATTGGTCACCGCCTACGGCGACGCGGTGCTCCCGCTCGAGCTGGATGTGACCGACAGGGCAGGAGTCTTCGAGAGCGTGAAGCATGCCCACGCGCATTTCGGCCGCTTGGACGTCATCGTGAACAACGCGGGTTACGGGCTACTCGGCGCGGTCGAGGAACTGACCGAGCAGCAACTGCGAGATCAGTTGGAAACCAACTTCTTCGGCACGGTATGGGTCGTCCAGGCCGCGCTGCCATATCTGCGGGAGCAAGGGAGAGGGCACATCATCCAGATCTCGTCGGTGGGTGGTCTCGCCGCCTGGCCGCTCGGTGGTGCGTACCACGCTTCCAAATGGGCGCTGGAAGGCCTGAGTGACTCCCTCGCCCAGGAGGTCGCCGGCTTCGGTGTCAAGGTGACCTTGGTCGAACCCGGCTCCTACGCGACCGACGGCGCCGCCGGAGCGGTCCACGCCCAGGCCGACCCGCGCTACGAGGGACTCCGCGCGGCGTTCGCCGCCTACGCGCAGAGCCTCGATTCCGGCGACCCGTCCGCCGCGGGCCGGGCGTTGCTCGAGATCGCGGACTCCGCCAACCCGCCTTTGCGCGTGTTCTTCGGTTCCGGGGGAAATCAAATCCTTCCGCAGGTCTACGCCGACCGGCTCGAGACCTGGGCGGAGTGGAAGGAGCTTTCGGCGGCGGCTCAAGGCCACACGCCCGCAGCCTGACTCGGTGCGACGCGACCGGCCTGCAGAACCCCACCTGGACACGTGTTCCGGGTGGGGGAGGTGCACCCGCGGCGTCACAAAACGGCGGGCACCCGCGTCTAGTGGGTGGAACAGCGGGGTCCACTCGACCCCATTCCGGTACGGCTCGCGAAGCGGCGTGAGCATCGAAGCGAAGGAGTGCGAATGTCGGTCGTCAGGTCTCCGCGTCAGCGGTTTCGATGGTGGCAGGTGCTCGTAATAGTGCCGGCTCTGCTGGTGGTGAACATGGCGGCGCCGGCCGGGGCCGAACCGAGCGGAGCCCGAGCGCCCGATTCGACGTTTCTCGCAGAGGGGCAGTACGTCGAGACCGCGACGGCACGTTTCCACTACCGGAAAGCGGGCGAAGGACCGCCGCTCATTCTCCTGCCAGGCGGCTCGCTGTGGTCCTATACCTATCGCGACATCATTCCGGCTCTCGCCACCGCGCACACCGTGTATGCCGTCGACCTGCCCGGCAGCGGGTACACCGTGCCGCACGATGCCGACTTCGGATACGACGTGGGGGCCATGTCGGACGCGTTGCGGCAGTTCATGTCCGCGGTCGGGATTACCCGCGCGTCCATCGTCGCGCACTCACTGAACGGTTCGGTCGCAGTGGATTCGGCCGCACGGCATCCCGAACAGGTCGATCGTCTGGTCCTCATCGCGCCGCTCGTGTTGGACACCGACCTCAACATGAACATGCGGCTGATGCGCCAGCCCGGTGCGGGCGAGCTCGCCGCCTCCGTCATGACCGAGGAGATCTACGTGGCGGGCCTGCGCGGGGCCTACGCGCACCCGGAGATTCTCACCGATGAGCTGGCGGACACGTATTGGACTCCGCTCAGCCGCACGGAGAACCGGACCGCGATGTGGAAGCAGCCGCGCACTCTCGATCTGGCCGTAGTACAGCGAGAATCGAGCGCGATCGAAGCCGACACGCTGATCCTGTGGGGCGAGAACGACCATGTCGTCGACCTGTCACAGGCTCGGCCGCTCGCTCAGCTGATCCCCCACTCGACACTGCGGATCATTCCGGGCGCCGGACACAATGTCCATGAGGACGATCCCGCCGCGGTCGCGCTCGAACTGACCGGATTCCTCGCACCGCGCTAGCTCACACCCGTGGCGGGGGGGGGGGGGGCCCCCCCCCCCCCGCCCCCCCCCCCCCCCGGGGCGGGGGGGGGGGGGGTGGGGGACGCGGGGGGGGGGGGGGGGGGCCCCGCCGCTATCGGCACAGCACACCACAGAACAA
>NZ_JBJZOK010000036.1:0-65652 GCF_047200615.1 Nocardia sichangensis | reverse complement strand
CCAACCGTGACCCATCTCTCCCGCTCAACGGTGACCCATCCGAGTCCGACGGCGTCCGGCTAATGCGGATTACAGCGCAATTTGGCGGTTGAGTTGCCGCCAACGTGGATCAGTGACCCCGCCACCTTCTTGACTGACGCCCAAGAAGTCCTTACCGTAGCTGCGACCTGCTTCTTGGATGGCGTCCAAGAAGAGTGGTGGTGAAGCGGGAGGACGCGAGTCATGGAAATGAGTGGGCCGGCCGATCGGCGCGAGGCGGTAGCGGTGCGGCGGCGTGAGGTTTCGTTCGCCTCTGGCCAGGACGAGTGCGCGGCCTGGTTGTACACCGCGCCCGACCTGAACGGTCCGCGCCCGATGGTGATCATGGGACACGGGCTCGGGGCGGTGCGGGAGATGCGCCTGGATGCCTACGCGCAACGGTTCGCCGACGCGGGGTGGTCGGTGCTGGTGTTCGACTACCGTCACCTCGGGGCCAGCGGCGGAGCACCGCGCCAACTCCTCGATATCGGCCGCCAACGCGCCGATTGGCATGCCGCCCTGGCCTTCGTACGCACACTGTCGGAGGTTGATGTCGACCGGATCGCGTTGTGGGGCAGCTCTTTCGGCGGCGGACATGTCCTTCAGGTCGCCTCCGAAGACACCCGCATCGCGGCGGTCGTGGCCCAGTGCCCCTTCACCGATGGACCGGCGTCGTTGCGCTCGCGTATCCGGACCGGCCCGCTGAGCGTGGTAGCGCTGACAGTGGCAGGCATCCTCGACACGGTCGGTTCCTGGTTCGGCGCGAAGCCGATCCTGTTGCCGATGGCGGGGACGTCCTGGATGCCCGCGTTCGTGGCCTCACCCGACGCCCTCGCCGGTGCTTCCGCACTCCTGCCTGCGGGGACCCGGCTCTCGCGGCGCACCAGCGCGTTGTTGAAACGGCTGCCGTCGGTGCGGGCTCAGGTGTCGAAGAACATCGCGCTGACCGAGATCGACGGTGGGGAAGAACCCGTGACCGGTGTCGGTCGCGACAGCATATGGGGTGTACTGCGCGGCCCGGACGGTGAATTCGATGCCGCCAACGCCCTGGCCGCACGGCTGGTGCTGCACCTCCCGCTCGATCGGCCCGGTCGCGCGCTGGCTCGCTTCAGCACTCCGACGCTGCTGTGTGTCTGCGACAACGACGCGGCCGCGCCCGCGAAGACCACGAAGCGTCGCGCGCAGGGCCTGGCACACGTGCACGTCCAGAACTACCCCTGCGACCACTTCGGCATCTACCTGGGCGAGCACTTCGAACGCGCCGTGCGTGACCAAATCTATTTCCTGGCAACACAATTCGACAACACTGCACACAACACGCAGTAGGTCGCCCCCTGGCTCGTGGGCGTGCGGAGAGCAGGCACTCAGTCGGCGGCCGCGGCGAGACTGCGAGCGCTGTTCAGCAACGTCTCGATCACCGCGCGCCGCTGGGCCTGCTCCGTCGGATGCGTCAGCAAGCCTTCGACAACGAAGACGCCGATCGCGACCAGCGGATCCAGTTCGTCAGCGGGCACGCCGAGCTCGATCAGCTCTGCCCGGAACAATCCTTCGGCCAGCGCGTGGAACTGCTCGTGCCATTCGTGAATGGACGCGGACTCCTTGGCGCGCGTGTGCACCGTGCTCACCAACCGGCCCAGTTGCTCCAATTCCTCGACCAGCCACAACAGCCGATCAGCCAGCCCCGAGCCGAGCATTTCGCTGTAGGAGGCCATCGAGTCGGCCAGGACCGCGTCCAGGACCGCGATCAACACCGCGTCCTTGTCCTGGAAGTACCAGTACAGCGTGTTCGACACGACTCCGGCGTCGCGGGCGATCCGCGACATCGACGCCGCGTCGTATCCCTGCTCGACGAACAACCGCCGAGCAGCCACCACGATCTCTGCGCGCTTCTCTTCCCGATCCTGCGGACGTCTGTTGCGAGGCATCTCCAGTCCTGACCTAGTGCCAGCCCCCGATGCTATCTTGACCAGCCCCCAAGAATGGCCCCGGCAGGCGAACGGTCAAGCAGGCGGTCCGACGAACATCCTCAAATGCCGCATATCGCGCGTTCGGGGTCAGGTGTTGGTCTTGGCGGCGGGGACGCGGCCGAGGTCGCGGTCCTCGAGCCGGTAGCTGTCGCCCTTGAGGGAGATGACCTCGGCGTGGTGGACCAGCCTGTCGATCATGGCCGCGGCGACGACGTCGTCGCCGAACACTTCTCCCAGCGGCCGAACGGCTTGTTGCTGGTCACGATTAAACTTGCCCGTTCATACCGGGACGAGACCAGCTGGAAGAACAGGTTCGCGGCCTCGCGTGTTTCCGGGGCCGCCCGGAACCGGCAAGACGCATCTGTCGATCGGGCTGTCGATCCGCGCCTGCCAGGCCGGGCATCGGGTGGCGTTCGCGACCGCCCCGGAATGGGTTGCGCGGCTGGCCGAGGCTCACTCGGCCGGAAACTGCAGGCAGAGCTGATTAAGCTGGGCCGGATTCCGCTGCTCGTTATCGATGAGGTGGGGTATATCCCGTTCGAATCCGAGGCCAGATGCCGGGAACGCCGCAGGTCTTTCGCCGCGGCCACGTGATCGGGATCGCTGAGCGTCTGATGCGCAGCCCAGCAACGGTGGTGGCGCCCGACTTCGGCGCCGCCGTAGGTGATCACGACCTCGCTCAGGTCGGTGCGAACATCGACGTGGCGGCCGATCACCGCCGGATGCACCGAATAGTCGTTGGAGTCCAGGCGCACATAATGATCCCGCGGCCGCCGGGTCGAGGTCCGCCAGCCGACCACCGGATCCACCGGTGGCAGCTCGAGCATCGCCGCTCGGTCCGCGGGCCACCGGTCCACCGGCCGGCACCCCAGGCGACGATGCCGGCGCTGGAGACGGCACTTGCGCTCAGTTCAGTGTGAACGTCGCCGTACCCGAGATCTGCTCCATCTCTCTGTTGTTCGAGTCCAGCGCGACGATTCGAGCCTCCACCCGGCCGACGCCCGGAGCGGTGCCGAAACCGACGATGACGCCGTCCACCGTGTCTTGAACGACACCGTTCACGACGCGGTGCTGCTGCCCGTCCGCGTACCCGGTATCGAGGTTCTTGAAGCGCACAGCGACCTTCCAGTCCGAGCAGTTTTCCCCGGTCTGGGTGACGTTCACCCGCACGCCGAATGTGCCGGCCTTCTCCTGTCGCACGGTGACCGCGTCGATGATCGCCGAGCAGCTGGTCGGAACCAGGCGCGTCAGCGTCGGCGAGAACGGAAAGCCCGGGTCATGTGGTACCGCGGGAGATGGCGCGGCGAACCCGACCATCCCGGCGGCGGTCAACGCTGCGGTGACACCTGCGCGAGCCAAAAACCGTTGCGGCTGTTTGCGATTGAGAGACATGTCCGGTTTGTCGGATCACCGGCAGCCGGTGTTACAAGTGTCGTCGCGTTAGTAGAGTCACTGTAACGTCTGGCATGGATACTGGTCGGGATCGCTTCGCCCACTGCGGGTACCAGGAATGCTGGCACTCATTCGAAGTGTCGTCGTCGCAGGCGCTCACGCGCCGCGTGCACCGAATGCCGGTGCGTCCCATCCTGTCGCGGAAGGGCGGCGTCACCTCATAGCGTCGCCGCGCGACCAGGAATGTTGGTTCGCCGGACGATGGTGATTGCCACCGACCTGATCGAAAACGGACTGGTGCTCGCACCACGTCGCAGGCGGCTAGAAGCACTCTGGTCCCTCATACTGTCCCGGCACCCGGTTACCAGCAGCAACCTTTACCCGGCCCGATCCGACCGTGGCCGGACCAACCGCACGCCGCACGGCGCGGAAGCGCTCACCGGCCGGGCACCATGCGGAAGCAGTTCGTTCGATTGATGTCGGGCCATCCGGCCCCAGTCGGATCGGTGTGTCAGCGAGGTCGGATCCTTGCGGTCAGAGCCCGCTGCTGCCGAGGGACAGTACGCTGCTTCCGGCGCTGAGCAGCAGCGACAGAATCGACAAGAAATTCACTTCAGACCCTCTTTCTCCTGGTTACCGCCAGGGCTCTCATAGGCTGGCCCGGGAAGGTTTCGAGCGCTTCGGCGCCTCGTTTGCGGACCGCTGGCTGCAGCGTAAACACTCACCGCGGCCCGCCAGCGGGTTGCACTGCCCACCTCTGGCAACAACCGCCACCGAGCAAGCTCCATGGCGTGTCCTGCCGCGCGATCGGTGAACCAGACAAGCTGCCGCAACATCAAGCAAGACCCGGCCGAGTGGGCGATCCTCGGCAACGCGCCGTCGCGCCTCGGCGGCCTGGGAGAAGCGGATATGTCCGGCCGACAGCAGGAACGAGAGCGCACCGGTAACGAGGTGGTCGAGCAGGGTGCGGTAGGTGTGCGTTGAAACAAACTCGGCACCCAAGGACGCTGCCCGGGGCATGATCCGGGTGAGAACGACCTGTGACGCACCCGCAGAGGTCGCTACCCGGTCGAGCCGAACTCGGCGTCGCTGCCGTCCTCGATCGCGCCGTCGACGAACAGTGCAGTAATCGAATACATGCACTCCACCGGTGCAGGCAGGTTCGACTGAGGTGTCCGGTAGTGGGTGCCCTGGGACGCCGTCAAGCCAGGCTGAACCACCGATCCGTTCTCTTGGCATTGGGCCGCCTCCGGGCATTCTGTTGCAGATCGCGTGCGGCCGCATGAACTGGGTATCACACTCGAACACCGAAAACGGCGAACAGCGGACGGATGAGAGTCACCTGAAGGGACGACCGGACGCTGCATGCCGATTGTTGTCGGACGATCGGAGGAGAGCGTCATGGCGGTGCGCGACCGGACCTACCTCGTTCGCCTCGACCCATACCTGCGCGACGAGAGTGCGCCACACGGCGGCGTTCGAGGGGTGTTCTTCGACTGGCTGCAGACCGTCGATGCCGAGCCCGTCGAGCTCTGCGGCGCCGATCGCGTCGTCATCTGCTGTTCGCCGGAAGCCGCCGACCGCATCCGCGACCTCGAGTACGTCCTGGACGTCGAACAGCGCGCCTAGATATCCGCGCCGATAGCGTCGCCCGAGCAGACGTTCACCCCGGCCGGGCGCTGGAGACGGATGATCAGCTGGGAGCGTGTCCAGGCGGTCAGGTCGGGTATCAGCCACGTGAGGTAGTCCAGACTACTGCTGTGGCAGCTGACCATGCTCAGCCCGACCCGGCCACCCCGCACACCCTGTCGCTCGGGCTAGCGCGTGGGCCCGCTGCCCGGTGGGGTGATCGATTCTTGGTGGGCGTATTTGAGGCAAACGCCTCATGCGACCACGGAGGCGGCGGACCGATGATCAGGGCATGACAAAGCAAGTTCAGGAATCACGGAGATCACCGGTCACGACCGAATCGACATTCGAACCACCGACCGTCGAGCTGGGCGGTAAGCGAACTTCAGATCACGCACTCGGCGTGCCGGGCGGCGGGCGGGTCGATGCGGTCAACGTAAGCAGGAAGGTCGGGACGCGGCAAATTCTCCAGGAGCTGTCGTTGTCGATCGAACCAGGCGAATTGGTCGCCATTGCCGGCGGCAGTGGCGCAGGAAAGAGCACATTGCTGGAGATCCTCGCGGGACTGCGACCACCATCTGCCGGGGAGGTTCGGCATGACGGCGTCGTGCGCGGGGCCCGAGTCAGCGCCGATTCTCGTATCGGCTACGTGCCCCAAGAGGACATCATCCACCTCGAGATGTCCCTGCGCCGCACGCTGCGCTACGCAGCGCGGCTGCGGCTGCCCGCAGGCACATCGGCGGCCGAGGCGGACCAGGTGGTCGAAGAGACTATGCATGATCTCGACCTGGCTGATCGGGCCGAGGTGCCGGTCCGTGCGCTCTCCGGCGGCCAGCGCAAGCGGGCCAGTATCGCCGTGGAGCTACTGACCCGGCCGCACCTTTTCTTCCTCGACGAACCCACCTCCGGACTCGATCCATCGACCGCCGCCGACGTGATGCGCCTGCTGCGCCGACTCAGCCAGCGCGGAGTCACAGTCGTCCTCACGACGCATGAGCCGGCCGGCATCGACCGGTGTGACCGGGTGGTATTTCTGGCGCGCGACGGCCACCTGGCTTTCACCGGCAGCCCGGCCGAGGCTCGGCGCTACTTCGGCGTGGAGGATCTCGCCGAGGTGTACGACCGGCTGGCTCGTGAGCACACCCCCAAGATCTGGGCGAAGCGATTCGCGGACAGCGGTGGGCAGTCGAAAGCCCGGCTCGGCTCGGCTCTAACGCCCGCACCTGCCACCAGTTCAGACGTGAAGCGCATGGGCCCGGTCCGGCAATGGTGGCTACTTACCCAACGCAATGTCGATGTTCTAGTTCGCAACCGGCTGACCCTGGCGGTCCTGCTCGGGTCACCGGTGCTGGTCACCGCGATGATGGCGACGCTGTTCAAGCGCGGCGCGTTCGATCCGCATAGCGAAGCCGACCTCGGCCCGGCCCAGATCGTGTTCTGGATCGCATTTGCAGGCTTCTTCTTCGGCCTTACGTACGGCCTGCTCCAGATCGTCGGGGAAATGGCCGTCTTCCGGCGGGAGCGCCTGGCCGGACTCAACGTGGGCGCCTACGTGACATCCAAGGTGACAGCGCTGCTTCCGGTGCTGGCAGGAGTGAGCGCGGTGCTCCTCGGTGTGCTGCGGGCGCTCGGTCGGCTCCCCGCCGTTGGGTGGGACGTGTCCGCCTTCCTGTTTCTGACGATTGTGATCGAGGCGGCCTCGGCACTGGCCCTCGGATTGCTCGCCTCGGCCGCGGTCTCCAACGCCGCGCAGGCCGCCCTCGCCCTGCCGATGCTCTGCTTCCCTCAGGTTCTGTTCGGTGGCGCCATAGTCCCCGTTGACGAGATGGCCTTCCCGGGACGCCTGATGAGTCTCGGCCTATCCAACCGCCACGCATTCGAAGCGCTGGGTCGCGACCTGGATCTCGACCGGTACACCGCCACGCTGCCGGCCATGTCCGCCTACGGTGACACCTTCCACGGAGGCACCGGCGCCAGTCTCATCGCGCTCGCCTCGTTTGCCGGTGGCCTCATGCTGGCCACGGTATGGGTCTTGGATCGTCGATCCCGGCCCGGCGCGTCCCGGCGATGAAGGCCCAGCGCAGTCGGTCCCGCCATATGTCTGAACAGATGTCGGCGGGACCCGGGCGTGCGGCAGTTCCGCACTTCCGAGTGCACAGTCTGACGTCCAGACCGGCCCGTCGGTACGAGTGCAGGGCCGAAACGGCACCGAGTCGCTGCCTGGGCCACGAACCGGACGCGCGCTGTCAGCTCGGCCGACCGGTGATCGGTCCGACTGCTTCAATCTCCCACGGCCGCGTTGACCGGGAAGCCAGCCAGACCCCGATCGATCGCGGCGAGACTGGCCTGCGTGCGGTTGTTGACACCGAGCTTGGTGTAGACGCGTTCGACGTGGTTCCGTGCCGTTTTCTCGGCGATGAACAGTTCGGCGGCGATTTCTCGGTTCGAGCGGCCCTGCGCGACGAGTCGCAGAATCTGCACCTCGCGGTCGGTCAGCCCGGCCGGCCAGGGCGTCCGCCGCGATATTCGCGGACCGGCCACCGCAAGCACGGCCGCAGCCGATTCGGCGTCGAAGCGTCCGGCACGTGCCTCCTTGTGTAACTGATCGGCAGCGTCGCGAGGATCGAGCGGCGGCCGGTCGGGCCGCGGCTCTAGCAGTCCCTGATAAGCCTCCGCCGTGGCAAGCAGCCGGTCCTGGGCGGTCAACTCCGCGCCGGCGATCCCCCGGGGGAAGCCGGACCCGTCGATCCGTTCCCGGTGCTTCATCGCGACGGGCACCACCGACTCCAAGCCGTTAACTCGGCTCAGTATCCGGCCGGTCAGATCTGGATACATCCGTACCCGCTCCCATTCAGCCGTAGTGAGCGGCCCTTTCTTCTCCCAGATCTGATTGGACACTCCCATTTTGCCGAGGCCGTGCACTAGGCCGGCACGGTAGAGAAGCGTGATGTCCGACGGCGACATGCCCAGGTGTCGGGCTGACGCGGCCACCAGATTCGCGACGCCACGCGAATGCCCCAGTGTGAAAGGAGATTTTAGATCGACGAAATCAGCCATAGCCTCGAGTAACTCGTCGCTCTCCTCGGCCGTCAGGGTTCGGTCACGATCCGGTGCTCGGGCCAACGCGTGGGTCCATACGTCGATTTCGAGTAACCCGTCCACGATGGCCGCCGCGTCACGATCGAACACCGCCGCCACGGCTGGACTGAACTGACTGCCGCGCCGAGAACGGAGCACATCCTTCGCGTGCTCGAGCCCACCCGTCCGCAGGTGTACCTCGATCACATCTGCGACGTGAGCGATGTGGATCTCGACCGGGATATCCTCGCCGCGAGAACCGTTGGGCAATCCCCGGCCGTCCCAGCGTTCGAAGACATAGGCCAGCGCCTTTCCGACCTGCCCGTCCAAGCCCATCCGATCGGAGAGAACCCGGGCGGAACTGCAATGCGACTGGATCAGTGTGGCGACCTGGCCGCGAGCCGCGACCAGAAAGGTGGTGGCACGGAGGCCGCGCTCCCAGCCCGGCAATCCGCGTCCAACATGACTCATCATCAGCCGCAGAAACGGCAGGCCGGTCATGTCCACCGTGTAGGTGTCGGCCCGGAAGGCGATGTCGTCGCCGAAGAGCGCGGAGAGTTCGTGGGAATCGGCGTGACAACCGATCCACCCGACCAGATTGGCGTAGTACACGGTCGCTCGCTGTTGGAGGTCGAGCCCCATCCGCTCGGCGATCCGTGTCGCGATCAAGGACGACCGAAGCATGTGTTCCATCGGCTGACCCAGACCGAGGTCGATCGCAAGCGATATCGCGGCCAGCAGTTCAGCTCTACTCAGACCCTTCCGCGAGCCGGGCAGCGTCCCGTGCGGGTGCATCTTCCCATTGTCCACCCGAACAACGGTCGTCTCGGCGGAAGACGAGACACCGGCCTGATCAGCCCGCGGGCCCCACGGCAAGATCAAGCCATCCGATGCCGATTCAGGGACGTGCCTTACACACGCCGACGTCGTGAATCAGCTGCCCGATCCGACAAAGCAGACCTCTACCAGGCCCTCTACGGCTGCCCGTCCACGGTCGGGGAGTGGGCGCCCCACTGGCGCAGCGTTTCGACGATTTCGGCCGCCGCCACTTTTGGGAGTCGGATGGAGGGTGTGGGCGGTGGGGAGCAGGTGACGCTCAGGCTCGGCCAGTCAGACCGAGATCAGATCGACCGGAGATCAGACACTCCCAGGGAAACCGCCGGAACACTTTTTAGCGAGAAAGTCCCGTATCCCGCCCTGGGATAGTCCGCGTCCGCGCGCGTCTCGGCGTCGCCCCTCATCTGTCGGGTCGCCGGAGTTCCACGGGGGCGAAAACGGCGGCGTTGCGTCGAGGCAATGCGCGGACGTGGAAGGCGCTCCGGGCGCCGTGTCGTCAGCTGGGTGAGTCGACGGATCGGGTGAGTGCGAGGTAGAGCCAGTGGTGCGCGGCGCCGACGGTGGGGGTGTTGGTGATCCGGTCGGTGAGGCGCCAGTAGCGGAGGACGCGGTGATCGGCGTCGGTTGCGCCGCTGAGTAGTTCCTGGCGGAACTGTGGCGTGTCGCGGGTGCCGCGGGCGGCGGCGTGGGCGTCGACGAACTGGTCGAGCTCGGGGCCGGGCCGAGGCGGCTGACCGGTGAGCAGCCGGTGGCCTGCGGCCTGGCATGCCTGAGCGACGCCGGTGAGGAGCTCGCGCTGGTGGCGGATGGTAGTCCGGTCCGATCGCCAGAACTGGCGTGAGATCTCGGTGTAGAGCGCGGGAACGGTGAGGAGAGATGCCAGTTCGGCGTAGGCGGCGATGTGGAGGACAGGTGGGTCGTGCGGTAGGTCGGGCACGTTCATCGCGATGAACTCGTCGAACAGCCCCGGTGGGATGGGTGCGAGTACGCGTCGCCAGAACGCCACGATCGCGTCGTGTGTGCGGTGGCGGTCCTGGACTGCGGCCAGCACTTCCAAGCGAGCGGCCCGTTGGGCCGACGTGGCGTCTTCGACGGCCCGCAACGACGCACGCCGCCATGCCAACGCGGCCAGTTCGGTGTCCAGCGCGCGACGTTCGGCGGCGACCGCGTCGGCAAGGGAGACGGTGCCGGCGAGAACGTCCGCTATCGCGGGCAAGGACACCCCGAGCGCACGGAGCCGGCGCACCAGCAGCAGCCGATCGACTGCGGTGCCGGAATCGAAGATCCGGTGTCCGCCGGATGTGCGGTGCGAATCCAAGATCCCGTGATCGCAATAGAAGCGGATGGTGCGGACCGGCACACCGGTCAGCCGCGACAACTCCCCGATGCTCACCGAGCCGGTATGTCGTGTGTCGTCGGTCACGATTGCTGGAACCTCCACCCGGGTGGAGTTCCTACCGTACTGGCACACCCCGCTGAGAAGGAGCAAGCCGATGACCGGTAGCACAACGATGACGAACGACCGGATGTGGCGAGCGGTCGCCGCCGAGCGGGCGAGCCTCGTCGAGCTTCTGGAAACTCTGTCGGAGTCCGACTGGAACCACAGTTCCCTGTGCGAGGGCTGGCGGGTCCGTGATGTCGTCGCCCACCTCGTGCTCTCCGCGAACCCTGGCCTCGCCTGGATTCTGGTCAACGTGCTCCGTGCCCGCGGAAACTTCGACCGCGCCATCCGGGAGACCGCCATCCGTCTCGCCGACCGCGCCACGTCCACCCAGTTGCTCGCCGCGCTGCGCGACGGGATGACGCTGCGTGCGACGCCGATCGGCACCACCGCCGCTGACCGACTGATGGACCTGCTGGTCCACGGCCAGGACATCGCGGTGCCCCTCGGCATCAATCGGCCGATGCCCGTCGATGCCGCGCGATCGGCTCTCGAAAGAATCTGGGAAACGAATGGGTTCCGAGCCCGTGAGCTGTCCCGGTATCGCCTCATCGACACCGACACCGGCTGGACCGTCGGCACCGGCCCCCTCGTCGAAGGCCCGGCCGCTTCCCTGCTCCTACTGATCACCGGTCGCCGCGCCGGTCGGGAGCACCTCACGGGCGAGGGCGTCCCGCGACTGAACCTTCGGTAGCCGGCGACAATTCGGAGCTCGTGTCTTTCCGCGCCCGTCGCATGGGCAGAGTGTCGGAATATACGAACGCGTCTGCATGGCACTTACGCTGTGCACCATGACATCGGGGAGGGCACCGCAGCCAGTGAATGGCTGGCGCGTGCCCTCGCCGAGTGGTGGGAACCAGTCCAGAAGGACGCGAGCACCGGCTGGTGATCAGGGGCCGGGAGTACAGGGTCTTTGGTCCGTTCCTCTTCGGCGCTGCCGTCGTGCAGCCGTCCGAACAATTGGCCGAAGGTGTCGAATACCGCTGGCGGGTAGAGCAGTTCGCGGTCGAGGGCCTCGCCGCTCGGTGGTATCGGCGGTGGGTGTGTGGAGTCCGTTGTGGGTCGACAGCGCGGCCAGCAACTGGGCTGGCTTGGAATTCGGCGATCAGTCATACCAGGTGTTGAATGGCGAGCAAGACCTCGATACTCTGGGCCGATGCTGGCCGAGTTCTTCGAAGGCATGGCGCCAGAAAGCAGGGGCCATGGTCACGTCGGGTGATTTGCCGGGACTGGATCTACCGCATATCGACGCGCACTCCGAATTAGGCGGCCTCGGCGCCGTCGAGCTGCACCATCCCACCCAGGACATCGACCAAGACGGTCTGCTCGACAGCGTGACCATCACCGGCGACGATGCCATGCAGGTGTGGACCGACGTCGATCACGACGGCTTCGCCGATCACGTCAAGGTGGTGGAGAAGGACGGCGACTATACCGCCTGGGAGTTCCATCGACACCCGGACGGAACCTCGGAGTGGATTCGGACGGATCAGGGGCGGCTGGGCATGTGAGCGGTGCCGCCTTCGGACAGTTGACGTTCGAGATCGCCATCGCGGAACCAACCTCATGAGTCAGCACAGCTGCAGTGGTTGGATGCGAAAGCTGTGACTGAAAGAACGACGATGGCTTGACCACGAAGACATCTTGCAGCGGCTCGGGCTGCGGATGGGCTTGGTCGGCGCTCGGCGGGTCTGCCGATGAGATCGGTCGGTGTGCTGGAGTTCGGGTTTCGTGGCGACGCGGGGGTTCGCGGACGAGGAGTTTTTGAGATCGGTTGGCAAGCCATCCCGTTGAGGGAGGGTGCGGCAGCGCGGGTCGGGCTATGTCGGAACTGCGCCGACACTCGTTGCACGACACCACGCGGATGGTTGTCGATTCGGCGGGATAGCCACTCCCGTCAGCACTTTGCAGCGTCTGAAACAGCTACCAGCTGGTAGTCGGTCACCGAGAGATCCATCGGCCTCCGGGCGGGTGCGGCGGAATCGATCTCGTCGCGGGCGCGGAACCACCCCGATACCGTATCCCCCTCAGCGGCGAAACAGTTCGAACTGGCCGCCGGTTTGACGGCAGAACCAGGTCTTACCCAGCTCTTCTTGACCGAATTTAGCCACCCCATTCGCGACACAGGCTCCGTGAGTGGGGTAGTAGTCAACGGTTTCATCGGCCGCCGCCGAACCAGCCGCGCCGAAGGAGAAGGCCGCGATCATCGCCCCACTGATCAGATACTTCACCATGACGGGGAGTTTATAGCGTGACACTACTGCGCCGCGCCTGAAATACGTTGGCCAGGTGCAGGTTCCGTCGGTGTCGAGGACAAGGCGGCCGAAGAAGGACTGTGTTGACCGTGACAGCACGGTTGTTTTCGGAGTTGTGGCATTGATTGCAGGGCTGGCGTGGAGTGCCTGCCGCGACAGGTACTCCACGGAGTGATCACGGGTCGGCTCAGCGCGGCCGAACGGCGCCTGGTGGGGGTCGGCGGCCAGCAGGACCCGATCGTGGATGCGGATGCCCGCGCCGCGACGGACCGGCGCCTGCAGCGACAGGTGCCCCTACTTGCTGACACCGCGGCGGCCGTAACCAGGGCGGGTGATCACGATCAACCCGCCGGCGATCCGCCACGACAGCAGATCCCGGGCCGCCAGTCCAGCGCCGTCAACACGGCTTTGTCGATCACGCGGCCGTTGGCATCGACCGGGCGGATGCTGTGCACCGCGGTGCTCGGCGGGTGTTTCTCGACAACGCCCAGAGGCGGACCAGGTGCACCCGCAACCGATTGATCGCCCACGGCGCGGTCGACCGTCGAGAAGGACGGAAGCACTGGTAGAAGTGTGTCCTCCGTCGCATCCTGGCCCGGCTGGAGAACTTGTCAGGCTGACGGGCTGAGGTTGTTCATGATCAGGCAGAGAGTGAACGCGAAGCGGTCGGGCTCGGTGCCGGAGATCAGCTCGGCGGCATAGCGCCGGGTCTGCGGAAACGTGTCGGCGGGCAGCGCGGTGAACCGGCGCACCAGCTCCGCGCGGCTGACTACGTACTCCTGATCCGGGTATTTCCGGCGGTGCTGGACCAGTGACTGTTCCAGGGCGTAGGCGCTGACGTACAGGGACAGTGCGTCCAGCGTCCAGGCGGCAATCCGGGGTTCGATCCCGCCCGCGAGCAGGCTCGCGAACATCCCCTCCCGGCCCCGCAACGCCTCGAGGTTGGTGGGAACCATGGCCAGTGCCCCGCGCGAGACGCCGGGGTATTCCAGGTACTGGTCGCGGATCTCGGTGAACACGTCGAGCAGCTGACTGCGCCACGTGGGCCGGGTCCGGTTCGGGAATTACGATCGCTGCGCTGAGCCTGCTGACGGGGACGGGTGAGCCTGCTGCTCGGCGCGATGCGCTTCCGTACCCCGCCGAAGGAGGCGGCCGAGGCGCTGGCACCCGAGGTGACCCTGCCCGATATGCGCGACTACGTGCGCTGGGCCACGATCGTGCCGCCGAACGGCTCACTCGGCGCCGCGACCCCACAGGAGGCCGTGCTGTCCAGGATGCCGGGCCGGCACCCCGACCTGCGGGCGCTGATCGAACAGGCCGATCCGGACAACAGCACCCTGCTCTCCATCCGAGTGGTCGAGCCCGGCGAACGCTGGTCGCCCTGTCCGGTCACGCTGCTCGGCGATGCCATCCACGCCACCTCACCGACCGGAGGCAACGGCGCCAACACCGCCTGCGCGACGCCGACCTGCTCCGCCGCTGCCGCACCGGCGGCCGCGATCTCCTCGGCGCGATCGGCGACTACGAGCGCCAGATGCTCGAATACGGCGCCGAGGCCGTCCGCTTCAACCTCAGGCGCTGCCCGCCATCGCCCCGCAGACAGAACCGGCCTGACACAAACCGAAGGTGCTGACTCTGGCTGACCTCGAAGCCCCATCCGGACATGGGTAAGGCAATCCGTGGGCGGCACGGTGACGATGCATCCAGATTCTCCGGCTGACGCTCTTCGACGGAACTGCGCCCTACCGCGCACTCTGCCGCCGCGCCGGCGGTAGCTGGTGGATCTGCGTCGATAGGCCGAGACTGTTATTGCCTGCCCGCGCCATACGGCACGCGACCACACGGGTCGCGCTCGCCTCGGAACCGCCAGATCGGGCGAGGTGCGTGGGTCTCCGCCTATCGACATAAAGGAGGCTGGAAATGAATCACTCAGAATTGGACCCGACCTTCTATCGGAGCGCAGCGGAGGCGGCGGCCGCGCCACCGGAGCGGCTCGCATACGTTGTTGCGTTCGACCGCGCGGCACAGAAACCAGATGCGCTGTCAGTAATCGATGTGGATCCGGGCTCGGCTACCTACGGCCGGGTGGTGGGCTGGACCGAGGTACCCCACCTGGGCAACGAGCTGCACCATTTCGGTTGGAACGCCTGCAGCAGCGCGCTGAAGCACGAGGGCCACCAGATTGAGGGACTGGCGCGGCGCTACCTGATCGTGCCGGGTCTGCGCTCGTCGCGCCTGTACGTGTTCGACACCCAGCCCGACCCACGCCAGCCCACCCTGTCCAAGATCGTGGACAGCTCCGAGCTCGCGGCCAAGGCCGGCTACTCCCGTCCACACACGCTGCACTGCGGGCCGGACGGTGTGTTCATGACCTGCCTCGGCGGGGCGGACGGATCGGACGGGCCGGGCGGGATCGCGCTGCTCGATCACGGCACGTTCGATGTGCTGCGGCAATGGGAGACCGACCGTGGGCCGCAATACCTGGCGTACGACGCCTGGTGGCATCTCAACCAGAACACGCTGATCAGCAGCGAGTGGGGCACCCCGGCCATGATCGAGGACGGGCTGAACCCGGAGCTGCTGCTGGCCAACAAGTACGGCCACGCGATCCACTTCTGGGACCTCAGCGCCGGTCGGCACCAGCAGCGGATCGATCTCGGCGAGCGATACCAGATGGCACTCGAGCTGCGCCCGTCGCACGATCCGGACGCCGCTTGGGGGTTCGTCGGCGTGGTGATCTCGACCGAGGATCTGTCGGCCTCCGTGTGGCGTTGGCACCGCGATAGCGGCGTGTGGGCGGTCGACAAGGTGATCACCATCCCGGCCGAGCCGGCCGATCCCGACCTGCTGCCGCCGGCACTGAAACCCTTCGGCGCGGTGCCGCCGCTGGTCACCGACATCGACCTGTCGGTCGACGACGCATACCTCTACGTCTCGTGCTGGGGTACCGGGGAGCTGAAACAGTTCGACGTGCGCGATCCGGCTGACCCGAAAGAGACCGGGTCGGTCCGGCTCGGCGGGATCGTGGGCCGCACCGCCCACCCGGCCGCGCCGAACCAGCCGCTTGCCGGCGGCCCCCAGATGGTCGAGATCAGCCGTAACGGTCAGCGGGTCTACCTCACCAACTCGCTCTATGGCGCATGGGACGACCAGTTCTACCCGGATGGGGTTGGCGCCTGGATGGCCGTGATGCGCATCGGTCCCGACGGCGGAATGACCATCGACGAGTCGTTCTTCCCGCACGACGAGGACTTTCGAGGTCTGCGGGTGCACCAGGTGCGCCTCCAGGGCGGCGACGCCTCCTCCGACTCCTACTGCTACCAGTAGTCGGGTCGAGCGGGGACCCCTGGATCTCCACCGCGTATGCCCGGTCGGCGAAGTGTCCCACACGTTCAACCTCGGACACGCTGTTGGCGCTAGGAGATCGTCCCCAGAGGTGCTCGCCGAAAGCCCCAGGCGCCTTGGGGTTTGAACTCAGCAGCCTCGTCGGTGTAGCGGGAGGATCGTCGTGTCGGTTGGCATGCTCGGCCGGGCTGCTTCTGGGTGGTCAGCAACGCGAAGTCGACGTGGTTGTTCTGTTCTGCCGCCTGTGGTCTCGAGCCGGATTATCAAGAGCCATCCTCTGCCGCGCCGGCACGAACAGCGTCGGTTTGTCCTATTCGCAGGCGATGCCGTCCTTATCGCGGTCCAGCTCTGATCTGTAGCCGGGTTCTCCCCGCCGTAGCGGCGCGGCGCCCGCGGCCTTGGCGGCGGCGCAGTTGGAGTAGTAGACGCTGGGAGCTGCCGGTCGCGGTGGCACCGGCACGGCCGGCGCCGGAGGTGTCGGTACCACTGCCGCGGGCGGGGCAGGCGCGGTTGCCTCTGAGCCATCTACCAGTCCCGACGATGAGACCGCACGTCTGGCACCTCGGAAGTCGCTGTGCTGGAGACGGGTTGGTCCTCACTTCGCGCGGAGCTGGGCGCGGACGGTCAGTGTCCGTCTCTGTCGGTGATGTCCGGCCAATCCAGCTTCGCGTGGAATCGGAGGGGAGGGTTGGATCGGTCTCGTGTCCCAACCCTCTTGGCCACGCCTGCAGATTCCGCGGCCGCGCAATCGCACGGCAACCCATCAGGCGCGACTGCCTCGCGCTCGATGGGTTGCCCGCCAGTACCGGCGTCATCAGCCATGTACACCAGCATTCGATGCCCGGCAATCCGCTGGCGATGCTCAGCGACGCGGCGATCTCGGCAGGGGCTTGCCTGGGGGAGCGACCAAAATGGGCCCTATGCGACCGTTCCGCGCGCGGAATGAGCGCGCGGCTTGGCGCGCGACTGACCTTGCGCCGCACTGCCGTTGCGACGGCCGCGGCCTTGGCGCGGTCCGCCGCTGCCCCTGCGCGGACCGCCACCGCTACGGTGCGCTCCGCTGCCGCTGCGGCGGTCGTCTTCCCGTGCCGCCCGGTCGCTGTAGGAGGGCGCGACGAATGGGGCGACCGTGCCGACGAGCTCGGCCACCACGGGCGAATCGGCGGTGACTCGTTGCGGGGTCACAGTGATCTTGGCCTTGCGCATGAGGTCGGCCAGGTCGCGTCGTTCGCCGGGCAGCACCAGGGTGATCACTTCACCGGAGTTGCCTGCCCGCGCGGTACGGCCCGAACGGTGCAGGTACGCCTTGTGTTCGGCGGGCGGATCAACGTGCACGACAAGTTCCACACCGTCGACGTGCACGCCGCGCGCGGCCACATCGGTCGCCACCAGCACCAGGGCATCACCGGCGGCGAAGACCGCGAGGTTGCGGTCGCGGGCGCCCTGCGAGAGATTGCCGTGCAGATCGACGGCCGGGATTCCGGCGAGGGTCAGCTGCTTGGCCAGCTTGCGAGCCTGATGCTTGGTGCGCATGAACAGGATTCGCCGACCCGAGCCCGAGGCGAGCCGGTGTACGACCTCACGCTTGGCTTCGACGCTCGCGGTTTCGAAAACGTGATGGGTCATGGCGGCTACCGGGGAGTTCGCCTCATCGACGGAATGCAGCTCGGCATCCGGCAGGAAGCGGCTGACCAGCTTGTTGACGCCGTTATCCAGGGTGGCCGAGAACAGCAGGCGCTGACCGTCGTTCGGGGTGGCCGCGAGAATGCGGGTCACGCCTGGCAGGAACCCGAGGTCGGCCATGTGGTCGGCCTCGTCGATCACGGTGACCTCGACGGCGTCCAGGGAGATCAGACGTTGGTTCATCAGATCCTCGAGCCGGCCGGGGCAGGCGACGACGATGTCGACACCGGCGCGCAGCGCCCGGACCTGCCGGTTCTGCGGGACCCCACCGAAAATCGTGGTGACTGTCATGCGATAGGCCGCGGCGAGGGGTTCCAGCGCGGCCGTGATCTGGGTGGCCAATTCCCGAGTCGGCGCCAGCACCAGGCCGGTCGGGCGGCTCGGTGCGCGCCTACCGGCGAGACCGCGGCCGAGACGGTCGACCATCGGGATGGCGAAGGCGAGCGTCTTGCCGCTGCCGGTCCGGCCACGGCCCAGCACATCGCGTCCGGCCAGCGAATCGGGCAGGGTGTCGGTCTGGATCGGAAAAGGTTCGGTGATCCCGGCGCGAGTCAACGCCTTCACCAGCGGTGCGCTCACACCGAGCGCGGCGAAAGAGATGTCAGCAGAACTCATAGATGTTGCGGTGCCTTTCGGACATCAGGTGGTGCCCGAGCCGTCTGTGGACCTTCGGGGTCCGCGCCGGGGGCACGAAGTGGCGAGATTGCCGATGGGCAAAATCGATCGCCGTAAGAAGAGCGGATGCGGCAAGCGCTGGTTGCGAAGCGAATGCGATCTACGACGCTTGGCGTGACATGTCACGCACTTGATCAACAATAGCCTGTGATGGGCGGTTCGTACTCATCGGGTGAGGTTTCTCGCTTCTGGCCAGGGCTGGGTCGCCAGGCTCGTGTTCGAAATCTCCACCCGCGATCAGCTCCCGAGGCCCGCATGACGCGCTTACCGTCGCCAGGTGCGAGCAGATCTTCCTCGACAAGGCTTCCGGCAAGCTTGCGTCTCCTCCGGAACCGGACAAGGTGGTGGCCACTTCGCGGACCGTCCAACGCCACCGTCATCATCGACAAACTCGAAGCCCTGCGACTGATCGAGCGGCAAACCCACCCCACTGACCGCCGGGCCAAACAGTCGACACTCACGTCCGAATGCGCCGAACTCCGGAAGAGGGGGCCGTGGCGCTGGCGGCCTCCGACCCGGCCGCTGCTCGTGCGGCCGTGCGGGCGATCCTCGACTGGATGTCCGGCGCATGACTATCTGTGCCACACACTGAGGGTTCGATCTTTACCGCATCGGGCACGGCGCTGATCCGCTTATCGCGCCCGCGTGCGGTGTGTGTTCGTCGCGAATGGCTTTTCGCCGCTGGTCATCACGCGAGAACACCGGAATCGGAGTGCACTGCTGATGCCGAGGGTGTTGACCGCCGCTCGGGTCAATGGCGCGCTGGTTCGATGTCGAGCGCGCGTTGAAGCTGGCTAGCCCACCAGCGCAGGTGAGCGGTCGAGTCTTGCGCTGCCGCGCCGGTGAGGCCGGCGCTCCGACGGAAATCGACCCCGTAGAGGGGCTCGGTTGCCATCGCCTGGTGGAGGGCGGCGACCGCGAGCCGTGTCTCGTCGAGGGAACTTCCGGGAGGCCGACTCCGATGCAGGGCGTCGACGACCGGGTCGAGCATGCCGCCACCGCGGTCGCGCCAACCCGCCGCGTGCAGCGCCACCGCGAGTTCGCCGTAGCCGCCCCGATACACGGACTCGAGCGACTCGACGAGCTCGAGGACATCGGTGCCATGCTCCAGCCATGCGGCGATGACGTCATGGAGCGCGGCTCGAAGCCGACGTCCACCATGGCGAAGGAGTTCGGCGAGCAGCTTGTCGCGATTGCCGAAGTGGTGGGAGACGCCGGCGTCGGTCATGCCGACCCGCGCTGCCACTGCGCGCACCTGTACGGCGGCGACGCCTCCCTCGGCCAGGAGCGAAGCCGCGGCATCGAGGATCAACCGACGGGCTTCGTCCGGTGGTCTGCGCGTTCTCGAATTGCTCACCCCGGAATCGTACCTTGACTAGCCAAGGTTTCACTGCGTATCGTTACCTCGACTGCTCAAGGTAAATCGGAGAAGGTATGTCGATGGTCGAAATCATGGTGTTGAGAAGGAGATTCGGCACGGAGGTGAATCGGCGATGACAGACATGACCCTCACGCTGCCCGACGTCACACTTCGAGCCACGGTGACCGGCGCGGGCCCCACGGTCCTGCTGCTTCACGCGGGCCGAGAGCGTCGCGACGTCTGGGCGCCGGTCACGGAGGGGATGACCGAGTGCGGACTGCGGACGGTGGCCTTCGATCTGCGCGGGCACGGCGAGAGCTCCGGGCGGGCGACCGCATTGCGGGTGATCGCCGACGACGTGATCGAGATGGTGGTTCGCGAACCGGCGCCGATCGTCGTGGTGGGCGCCTCCCTCGGAGGGTTGGCCGCCGTCGCCGCCCTCGCGGAGTCGTCCGTCGCGCAGCGTGTCGCCGGCCTCGTGCTCGTGGACGTCGTCCCCGATATCGATGCGGATCGCGCCCGGCGCTGGCTCGACGACCACGGACTCCTCGCCCGCGATACCGAGCTCGTCGACGACATTCTCGCGTCCCGCTCCGAACTCCACGCGATCATCGCGGCATCGGACCTGCCCATCCTGCTCGTGCGGGGAGGACCACGGTCTCCGCTCGGCGACGCCGACGTGGACCGGCTCCGCATGATCAACCGGCGTGTCACCGTTACCCGCGTACCGGACGCCGGGCACCTCGTCGCTCGCGACGCCCCTGCGGAACTCGCGCGCATCGTTTCGGCGCACGCCACCAAGTGGCTCGGGACCGACGACGTCGTCCGCCGCGCGTTCGAGCTACAGCGCACGCTCGGCGCCGAGCAGATCGATCACCCAGGCGGGACCCTGTTCGAGCACCTTCGCCGGGTGCACGCCCTCACGGTCGAATGGAACTCAGCGCCACGAACCCGGCTGGCGTCGATCTGCCACGCGTCATACGGCACCGATGGGTTGCCGCATGCCCTGCTGCCGATCACGGATCGCCAGCGGCTGGAGCACGTCATCGGCCCCGACGCGGCGGCGCTGGTATACCTCTACGGCGCATGCGATCGCTCGCGCACCTACCGCGAGCTCGGCCGACGGCCCTTGCCCGTGACCGACAGATTCAGCGGCGGCTCGAAGACGATCGGAGGAACGGAACTCCGTGATTTCGCCGTCCTGACCATCGCAAACGAGCTCGACGTCGCCCGTCACGCCCGGCTGGCATCGTCCATTCGCAGCGGTATCCGTGACCTCGTCGCCGCGCTGGCCGTGTACGCGCCGGTCGAGGCGGCGGTAGCGCTTGCCGATGAAGCGCTCGCTCGAGCGAGCGTCGAGTGAGCCCAACCGGCCGCTCGAAGCCGTCTGGGTACTCGGCGAGATTCCGTCCTCGACGGCGCCGCGGCGCGCCGGGCGGCGCCGGCAACCCTGCTGAGAGGCGCACGCTGGTGCCTCGCCGACTGTTCGCCGAAACCGGCTCTCCTCCAGCTGAAATCGCGCCTCGAGCATATGGCCGACCTCTTCGGCTCGGATCAGCGCGCGGCGTGACTGCAGTGTCATTCCGTTCCCGTGCCGTCGGCAGCTCCGAGGCAGCTTTCTGCGAGCCGGTTTGCCGCCGGTAGTGCGATAGACGAGCTTGGTGCCGCGTCGATGGCGCCAGTTCGATCAGGCCCAGACCTGGTGAGCGCCGGGAAGGGCGGGTGGGGTCAGGGCGATGGTCTGGGGCCGGGGACGAGAGAGCATGGCGACAGACAATCAACCGCTGAATGTCGTTCCTGACGCGGTGACGGCGGTCGGCAGGCATGCCCTTGACATGGCGCAGCAGCTGAGATCGGGATCGGTGGCATTGGATCGTGAGGTTCAGGCGTTGTTCGATACCTGGAAGGGGAGTGCCGCCGATGCTTATCGCGAGGGGTGGGATGACAGGACGGCGCGGTGAAGGCATGGGACGCGCTCTGCGTGACCTGGTGCGCGTCAGTTCGGCAGCCAGTTCAGCTCGTGCGCCAGGGTTTTGGCGACGGCACGGATGCGGCGGTGTAGCGGCGACTGCTCGCGTGGGAGGACCAGGTGGAGCGTCAGGCTGGGCGCGCCCCGCAGCGGTCGCCAGGTGAGACCGGCTGGTTGTGCCGTGACCGCGGTTTCTCCGGCCGGGGCGAGGGTGAGCCCGTCGCGTAGGTCGCGCTGAGACATGTCGAAAGAGACTGCGAGCGTGTGGAATCGGGTGGTCGGCCGGATCTCGCGGAAAAGTGCGGACAGCTGATCGTGGATCACGGGATTGGCCGCACGGTCGGGGAGTCGCAGCGGATACACGGCCGCATCGGCGATCTCGATCTCCGGATGTTCGGCCAGCGGATGATGCTGTGCCAATTGGACCCCGACGCGCACACGCCGCAGCAGGAACCGGCGCACGCCACGACCCGGCTGTTCACCGCGGGTGATCCCCGCATCGATGCGGCCGTCGGCGACCGCGGGAGAGATCTCCGGTGTCGCCATCGGGACCGCGCCGACCTCGAGTCCCGGGCTGCTGCGAATGAGCCTGTCCACCAGGGCCGGTGCCGTCTCGGCTCCCGCGCTGAGGCTGTATCCGATGCGGAGCGTGCCCAGTTCACCGGCCCCCGCATTCCGGGCGATGTCCCATGCCCGGTCCAGTGCCGCCAGCGCGGGCGGCGCGGACTCCGCCAAAGCCGCACCGGCCGTGGTCAATACGACGCTACGCGTGTTGCGAACCAGCAGGGCAGTACCGAGTTCCGCCTCCAATCGGCGCATCCGGGCGCTGAGTGCGGGCTGTGCGATCCCGATCCGTGTGGCCGCGCGGGTGAAGTTCAACTCCTGCGCCAGCACCAGAAAGTACCGCAGGCTCACCGTATCCGGCGCCACATGCCCTCCCTGCCGATTGATAACGATCCGTTCTGAGTCTATCGCGTACCGGTCTTTCCCTCGACGGCGCATCAAGCCCTAACCTGCGCATATGACGATTCGGCTGACCGCAGTACCCGTCGCCGGGATCGATCGATCTGAATATCGATTCGAAGTCGGACGTGTCCGGCCGAACACAGGAGGTTTCCATGGCTAAGGGCTACTGGGTCAGCGTCTACCCCGCCATTTCCGACCCTGAGAGGCTGACTGCATACAACAAGCTGGCCCGTCCGGCTGTCCAGGCTGGGGGCGGGCGCGTCCTGTCCCGTAGCGGTCGAGTCGTCGCCCACGAGGCCGGAATCACGCAACGCGTAGTTCTGATCGAGTTCGACAGCTTTGAACAGGCCGTCGCGGCATACGAGAGCGAGGCATACCAGAAGGCGCTGGTGGCCCTACCCGACGGCGTCGAGCGCGACTTCCGCATCATCGAAGGCATCGACTGACCGGCGGGCCCAGCCATCGCTGAGCATCCGTCACCTGTACAAACACGGTGCTGAACGAGGTTCAACGAAAAGAGCTTCGCACCGACCTCGGTGCGAAGCTCTTCACAAACAAACGCGAGCGCGCGGAATCAGATGGCGCGGACGTCCTGGGCTTGAGGACCCTTCTGGCCCTGTTCCACCGAGAACTCGACACGCTGACCCTCGTCGAGGGATTTGTAACCCGAGCCGCTCACGGCCGAGTAATGCACGAAGACGTCCGGGCCGCCTCCGTCCTGAGCGATGAAGCCGAAGCCTTTTTCACCGTTGAACCACTTCACACTGCCTTGAGCCATGCTGTAAACAACTTCTTTTCTGTAGTGAGCCGAGCAAATTCTTGGTGAAAAGCCCGTACTCAACCTCTCACTATGCCACAACCGTCGCCGCTCGCTCGCCTCACGCAGTGATCGCAGGGCCGGGCCTACGGGCTGCGGACGGCTGAACGTCACGCCGAGACCGACCGCCGCAGACGATTCCCGTCCCGGCGCCGACCCGTGCGGGTATTCGCCCCGCTCGGCAACCCCGCGAAGCGGGACTTGTCCTCGGATGTGGACCGCGGGACCGCAGCCGGTCACGCCGGGTGTGCGGCGGGCTGGCGGGACCAGGCCGTGCTCTGCACTCCCGATCGATGCGGGGTACCGGAGAACCGAACGATTCTCAACACCTCACGCGGTCCGCAGTGAGCGTGGATGCGGTGTTTTCGCCGGGGTGTGGTGAGGGTATGTCGCCGATGTAATGCTGTCCGCGTAGAGGCCGGTACTGAGCGAGCGGAAGGAGGGGTGCAGGGTGGGAATTTCGACACTGGATCAGGCGCGCGCCAAAGGCGCTGTTGTCGAGTGGGATCTCGAGGTTGTGTCGTTGGGGCAGCTGCGGGCTGCGGTGCGGCGCCTGCTCGCCCCGCTCGCCGGTATCGGGGTCGAGGACGCGGTGCAGGTGTGTGACGAGTTGGCCGGCAACGCTGTCGTGCATGCCCGCGCCCCGCGTGGTTGCCGGTTGATGGTGGCCGACCACGGCGGCTGGTTGCGTGTGGAGGTCGACGATGCTTCGCCCGTGCCTGCGCGGATCCGCCGACCGGATCACACGGGTGGGCGCGGGTTGATCCTGGTCGATCAGCTGGCCACCTGCTGGGGTGTGGACTACCACGGCGGCGGCAAGACGGTGTGGGCCGAACTCGGCACCCGCGGCCCCGGCTGATCGGAGCTCAGCTGCCGTGGTCCGGCGCGGGCGGTTTTTGCCGGGTGAGTTCGGCGTTGAGCTCGTGGGCTTGGGCGAGTTGGTCTTCGAGGACGGTGATGCGACACGCTGCCTCTAGCGGTGTGCCCGCATCGACCAGCGCGCGGACCCGCGCGGCGATCCGCAACTGGGAGCGGGAGTAGCGGCGGTGCCCGCCCGGTGAACGCTGCGGTGTCAGCAGGTCGGCGGCGTCCAGGCCGCGCAGGAAGGCGGGGGTGACGCCGAGGACTTCCGCGGCCCTACCCATGCTGTAGGCGGGGTAGTCCTCGTCATCCAGCCGGTCGGCGGCACTGGAAGCGTCGGTCGGGTCGGTCGGGTCGGTGGGGTCGTTCGATTGCTGCACAACACCTCTGGGGTCAACGTCGTCAGGCCCCGGCGCGTGGTGCGCCGGGGCCTGGGATCGAGGGGGTTTTCACGTCGATCCCGCCGGTCGGGCGGTAGAGCCGACCGCGGGAACCACGCCCGGCAACAGCCCGGGACGCGGAATCTGGGAAGAGCTGTTCAGTCACCACCTCCTGAGTTGCCGGACCTGTCTGCGAAAGTTCGTCATCCCCTCCGGCGGTCCGGCCGACTGCACCGGATTCTCTTCTCCGCCGGAGGGGATGTGGATCTTGCTTCCGGTGCAGTTCACCTGCCCGGCCAACCAGACATCTCATCTCCAACGAAAGATAAGGTACACCCCGCCCTCCCGAATGTCTACACCCTGCGATACAGATTTTTCTGCGTCACGGGTAGGGGTTTTCTGCACGCCGTACATCCTGTCGATCATGTTCCCGCGCCGGCGCGCTTGGTCGCCGCCTCGGACTCCGCTGCGAGGTCGGCGCCCGAACCGATGCCCTGCTGATCGGCGACCAGCGCCGCACGGCGGTCGCGCTGGTCGTCGTAACTGCGGTGTACGGCGGCGACGAGCACGTCCAGTTGTCGCTCGAGCGGTGGGTGCCGCTCGGGTGGTGCGACCGTCAGGAGGTCTTCCAGTGCGGCGCGTAACCGGCGCGATGCCTGGGGGGAGGCGGCTCCGGCGAGGCAGAGCTCGTCGAACGCGAGCCGGACGTAGCCCGCCCAGCTGAGCGTTCGCTCGATGAGCCGAACCTCGCCGCCGGCGTCGTGGTGCCGACCGGAGGGGAAGTCGCGGTTGGCGAGCTGCCGCAGGCAGTCGTGCAGGCGGTCGATCACCATCACGGCGGTGGTCGGGTCGGTGAACGGTTGGGCCAGACCACGCTCGGCAATGTCGACCAGCTTGCGGAAGCCGTACGCCGGGTCATCGCCGTGGGTCCGCTCCGCGGCGAGGACGACGAGGCCTGCGACACGGGCGTGGTCGAGACGGACGGGGTCGCCGTGCACGCGGAACAGCGGCGCGCCTGCTGGTACGAAGTCGCCCATGAGGGGGACCATCTCCACCACGCAGCCGGCCTCGGACGCTGCTGCGACCAGCGCGGGACGATCCAGGTCGATAACGAGCCCCGGTTCGGGCGAGACCACGACATCAGGCTGGGCGGGCGGCGGCCCCTTCGCTGGGTACTTGCGGTTCAGCTGCTCGTGCAGATGATCGCCGACCAGGTCGATCAGGCCAGAGGCGCGCAGCGCGTTTCCCGAATGGTGGATGTAGAGGAACAACGTGGCGATGCTGGCCAGCATCAGCAGGTAGGCCACCGACACGGTCAGGCCTGGCACCGTACCCTCGCCCACGGCGTTGACCTCGCGGATCGCGAGGATCGCGAAGATGAACGTCGAGGCGAACAGCCCGTAGGCCAGCTGGCTGCTGCGGTCCTGGAGCAACGCCCGCACGATGCGCGGCGAGAACTGGCCCATCGCGAGCTGGACGGCCACCGTCGTCACCGTGAGTACGAGCGTGGTCAGGGTGACCATCGCGGCGGCGATGGTGCTGAGGATGTTGGACACCGCGTCCGCCGAGCCCGTGATCGTCACCGGGATCAGCCGATCGCCGAACTGCCGATCGATCGCCACGGTCACGAACGAGAGCCCGATCGAGGCCAGCACGCATAGCAACGGCGTGATCCACAGGCTGGACCGCAGCCGATGACGGAACCGCAGGCACACCATCAAACGCCTTTCTCTTCCGGCCGTGGCCGAAAATCGCGGTGCGGCCGGCGGGCAGCGGGGCCGCTTTGTCAGGCTGTCCGCGACGGCGCCGTGTCGACGTAGTTCCCTTGCTCACATCGCCGTTGCGGCTGCCTCGGAGACAGCCTTGTCCTGCTCTCCGGTGCCGCCGCTGACGCCGACCGCCCCGACGACTTGGCCGTTGCGCCGCAGCGGCACACCGCCGGCGAAGATCATGATGCGCCCACCGTTGGAGGTATGTATCCCGTAGAACTGCTTGCCCGGACCCGCGTCGGCCGCGAGGTCCTCGGTCGAGATGTCCAGCGCTCGGGCGGTGAATGCCTTGTTGATCGAGATGTCGATGCTGGCGATCCATGCGCCGTCCATCCGCACATGGGCTACGAGGTTGCCTCCGGCATCGACCACCGCAATATTCGACGGCGACTCGATCTCGGCGGCTTTGGCCTGCCCGGCGGCAATCACCCGCTGTGCATCGTCGAGGGATACCGAGGTCTGGTTCATTGTCATGACGCACCTGTCCCGGTCTTCGCGATCTGCTTGCGCTGCAGTGCATTTGCCATCGTTGCGCTCCTCTCGGTCCGGGGCCGCCTCACGGATGCATTACGACTTTGGTCCATCCGTCGTCGCGGGCATCGAAATGCTGGTAGCCGGACTCGGCCTCAGCCAGCGGGAGCTCGTGAGAGACGATCCACGACGGTTTGGCCCGGCCTTCATGGATCAGGTCACGAAGCTGGCGGTTGTAGTGCTTGACGTTGGCCTGTCCGGTTCCGGCCTTTTGACCCTTGAACCAGAACTTGCCCATGTCGAAGGCGATCTTGCCCTTCTTCTCCAGCTTGTCGGGCGCGTCGGGGTCTTGTGGCAAGAAGATGCCCACCACGCCGATGTGCCCGGTGAACCGCACCGAATCGACCAGCCGGTTCATGGTCATCGCCGAATCCTCATTTCCCTGCGGGTCATGGGCCTGATAGCCGACGCACTCACAACCCTTGTCGGCGCCGTGCCCGTTGGTCTGCTCCAGCACCTGCTCGACCGGGTCGCCCTTCGAGTCGTCGATCGGTATGACGCCGATCTGCTCGGCCAGGCGCAACCGGTCTGGATGCCGGTCCACTATCATCACCTTGCTCGCGCCCTGGATCCTCGCCGAATATGCCGCCATCAAGCCCACAGGGCCGGCCCCGTAGACCACCATCGAATCGCCGGGCTGCATATCGGCCAGACGGGTGCAGTGCCAACCGGTCGGGAAAATGTCCGCCAGCATCACATAGTCGTTTTCTTTGTCCTGAGCATCCTCAGGCAGCCGCAGACAGTTGAAGTCGCCGAACGGCACCCGCAAATACTCGGCCTGTCCGCCCCAGAACGGTCCCATCCCGGCGAAACCATACGCGGCGCCCGCCATCTTCGGATCCGGATGCACCGTCAGGCAGAACGCGGTCAACCCTTCCTCGCAGTTTCGGCAGAAACCGCAACCAATGTTGAACGGCAGGCACACCCGGTCCCCGGAGGTGACCTTTACCACCGCATTGCCCACCTCGGCGACGATCCCCAGGTTCTCGTGACCGAGGACCATCCCGGGCTCCAGATCGGTGCGGCCCTCATACATGTGTAGATCCGACCCGCAAATGTTGGTGCTGGTGATCTTTACCAGCACATCGGTTGGCTGCTCGATCCTCGCATCGGGCACATCCTTCACATGAACCTCACGGGGTCCGTCGTACACAAGCGCTTTCATCTCGATACTCCTGACATGCGGCGTTTCCGGTCGACGCCCGGCGGCCACAGGCGGTTACGTGTGCGCGACAGACGAACGAACCGTTCTGCTAGAGCAGCCGAGGCGACAGCGCACGCAACGGAAGAACACACCAAAACTAAGGCACACCACCATGTTTCGCGTCATGAACAACAAGCAGTGGGTGCATTCCAGGCGTCGCGTTCTCCACCCTGGAGTCTCCTCTTTCGGCTCCGCGATCGCTAGGGGGGTCGAGATCGGTCTCATTGATTTGTGGGCTCGGCTCCTTCTCTTCACCGGTCGATGATGTGATGCTGGATCATGTCCACCACCTCGAACAGGAGACCCGCCATGGCCACCAAGGCGCTGCTGGTCCGACTCGAAGCCAAACCCGGCAAGGAAAACGCGGTCGTGGAATTCCTCCGATCGGCGCTGCCACTCGTCGAGCAGGAGCCCGGCACGAAGCCCTGGCTCGCGGTACGGTTCGGCCCTTCGACGTTCGGCATCATCGACGCATTCCCAGACCAGGCCGCCCGCGAAACACATCTCAATGGGCCGGTCGGCAAGGCCCTCGGCGAACGCGCCGACGAACTCTTCGCCGCGCCGCCCGAAATCAGCAACCTCGACGTGCTCGCCAACAAGCTCTGAACCACCGACTGGAAACAGCCCCCCGCAAGCTCGACAGAACCGCGTCACCCACCTGACCGCGAACTTTGGTACGCGAGTCCGCCGAACCTGTCGGATTCTCGGTGCGCAACGACGAGGTGAGCGCAACAGATGACGATGCCTCGTCGGTGAAGTCCTCGCGCAGGTGACCGCTGTTCCTGGCGCGAGCGGGCACGGAGCCGTGACTCCCGGTGCTCCCGTGGCTACACTGTGTGGCGTAGTTGGCTTCCTACTTTCGACCTGCTGGGACCTTGTCACACCGCTCAGCAGTCCCGATCTTTCGTATCGGAGTTCTACTCGTGGAAGCACTGAAGTAGTGGCTGATGCCCGGAGTGCGCGCACCGGCCGCCTCGAGCGGGTTCCGGCACTCCTATGCCCCAGCCGGGGTGTGGACGCGACCGCCTCCCGTTCTGTCGACGCCTACAGGCGGATGAAGAACTTTCAGCGGTTGAGCCGTCCGTGAGTTCAAGCGGTTGACCGACCGGCCAGACGCCGAACTGGTTCACGCAGGCTCGGCGAACACCGAATCATCGACGCCCAGGGGGCGTGATGTCAGAGTCCGATCGCGGAACCTCGCCGATACGTCTGAACCAACCTGCCCGCCAGGTAATGGCAACATTCGACGACTACGCCGACGCTGAAAGCGCCGTCGACTACCTCTCCGACCAGCATTCAACAGTCGACGAACTGGCCGTCGTCGGACGCGACATCGAGCTGGTCGAGCAGGTCGTCGGCCGATTGAACTACGGCCGGGCCGCTCTGCGAGGCGCCGCCGCGGGTGCGCTGACGGCGCACTGTTCGGCTGGATCTTCGGATTACTCGACTGGGTCCAGCCGTTGCTCACCGGCCTCGTGCTCGCCTGCTACGGCCTGGTGTTCGGCGCTGTTGTCGGCGTCCTGCTCGGCCTATTCATGCACGCGCTGCGGGGCGGTCGGCGCGACTTCACCTCAATCCAGTCATTACAACCACGTCACTACGAAGTCCTTGCCGACGTCGAGGTCACGGACGAAGCCGTTCGCCTGCTCACCGGCCGGACCGATCGAAAGGAATGAGTCATGGCGACCGCTGTAGGTATCGACCTGGGCACCACGAACTCGGTCATCGCAAGCTGGCAAGGCGGCGAGCCGGGGGTGATCTCCAATGCCGAGGGAGCGCGGACGACGCCGTCGGTGGTGGCCTTCACCGAGAGCGGGGAGCGGCTGGTGGGTCAGCTCGCCCGACGGCAGGCGATCTTGAATCCGAAGGGCACAATATACTCCGCGAAACGCTTCATCGGACGTCACTACGACGAGGTCTCCGAGGAGGCCAAAGCGGTCAGTTTCGACGTCGTGCCGGGCGACAACGGTGAGGCTCGCTTCGACGTGCGGGGCAAGAAGTACGCGCCGGAGGAGATCAGTGCCCTCGTGCTGCGCAAGCTCGTCGACGACGCGAGCAAGTTCCTCGGTGAGAAGGTCAAAGAAGCGGTCATCACCGTTCCCGCGTACTTCAACGACGCACAGCGCAACGCCACCAAGGACGCCGGCCGGATCGCGGGCCTCGAGGTTTTGCGAATCATCAACGAGCCGACCGCCGCGGCACTGGCATACGGCATGGACAAGCAGACCCACGAGACCGTACTGGTCTTCGACCTCGGCGGCGGCACCTTCGATGTGAGCCTGCTCGACGTCGGCGAGGGAGTGGTCGAGGTTCGTGCCACGGCCGGCGACTCCCATCTCGGCGGCGACGACTTCGACCGACGTCTGGTGGACTACCTTGCCGACGAGTTCCAACGGGCGGAGAACATCGATCTGCGCAAGGACGCCCAGGCGTTGCAGCGACTCTTCGAGGCAGCAGAGAAAGCCAAGGTCGAGCTGTCCTCGGTGACACAGGCCCAGGTCAACCTGCCCTTCGTCACCGCTGACGCGAACGGTCCCAAGCACCTCACCACCACGATCATGCGATCGAAGTTCGAGGATCTGACGGCGGATCTGGTGGAACGCTGCCTCGGCCCGGTGAAGCAGGCGATGAGTGACGCCAAGGTCACCGCCAACGACATCGACGAGGTGATTCTGGTCGGTGGTTCGACACGTATTCCGGCGGTGCAGGCGCTGGTTCGCCGGCTCACCGGCGGCAAGGACCCCAACATGAGCGTCAACCCGGACGAGGTCGTGGCGCTCGGTGCCGCAGTCCAGGCGGGCGTGCTCAAGGGCGAGGTCTCCGATGTGCTGTTGCTCGATGTCACCCCGCTGTCCCTCGGCGTCGAGACCCAGGGCGGGGTGATGACCAAGATCATCGAGCGCAACACGACGATCCCGGTCCGGCGCAGTGAAGTGTTCGCCACCGCGGAAGACAATCAGCCCGCAGTGGATGTCGTGGTCCTGCAGGGCGAACGCGAACGCGCCGCCGACAACCGGGTGCTCGGTCGCTTCCGGCTGGAAGGCATCCGCCCCGCACCCCGTGGCGAGGCCCAAGTCGAAGTCACGTTCGACATCGACGCCAACGGCATCCTCCACGTCACCGCCCGCGACAAGGACACCGGTAAGGAGCAGAGCATCACGATCAGTGAGCAGAGCAACCTCGACCAGAGTGAGGTAGAGCGCATGCTCGCGGAGGCCGAACGGAACCGGGCCGAGGACGAGGCGCTGCGAAAGGCGGTCGACGCGCGCAACGCGCTGGATTCGGTTGCCTATCAAGTGGAACGGCGACTCGCCGAACTCGGTGACAGTGCTCCACCGCACGACAAGGCACGCGCCGAGATGCTGATCGCCGACGCCAGGAAAGCCGTGGAAGACAATGCTCCCCCCGCCGAGGTAGAGCCACTCACCTCCGAGTTGCAGCAGCTGCTCTACGGGCTCGCACCGGTCCAGTCCGGCGGCGGAGACGGACACCGGGCAGGCGGCGGAGAAGCGGCGTCGTCGGATGACGACGACGTGATCGACGCCGAATTCGATCGAAGCTGAGGCACACGATGGAAAGGTCCGCAGATCATTCGACGACCGAGTCGGCTACCGAGTCGGCTACCGAGTCGGCTACCGACGGGGATCAGACCGAGACGGCGCCGGATCGCACCGACACGGGGGCCGAGCTGGCTCAACTCGAGGACCGCTGGCGCAGGGCCCTTGCAGATCTGGACAACCTGCGCAAGCGGTTTGCCAAGGATCTGGACCGTGCCCGCGCCGCGGAGGTGGCGAAGGTATCCGCTGCGTGGCTCCCGGTGCTGGACAATTTGGAGCTCGCGCTGGCCCATGCGGGCAGCGATCCCCAGGCCGTCGTCGAGGGCGTGAAGGCGATCCGAGACCAAGCGGTGCAGGTGCTGGCGCAGTTCGGCTTCGAGCGCCACGACGAGGTCGGTGTGCCGTTCTCCCCGGAGCTACACGAAGTGGTCAGCGTGGTGGCCCAACCGGACGTTCCCTCCGGGACCGTGATCGAGGTCTTGCGCCCGGGCTATGGAGAGGACGGTCGGCAGTTGCGTCCCGCCTCGGTGGTCGTCAGCCGACCCGAGGGGTGAGCACCGATGGCGCGTGACTACTACGACGTCCTCGGTGTCCCGCGCGGCGCAGGCACCGACGAAATCCAGCAGGCGTACCGCAAGCTGGCGCGCAAGTATCACCCCGACGTGAACAAGGACCCCACTGCGGAGGACAAGTTCAAGGAGGCCAACGAGGCCTACCAGGTGTTGTCCGACCCGGACACCCGGAAACGTTACGACCGATTCGGTGAGGACTTCCGGCGTGTGCCCGAGGACTACGACGAACGGGTCCGGGCCGGCGCCGGTGGGTACGGCGGCGGGGGCAGAAGGGTGCACTTCGGTCGAGGTTTCGGTGGCGAGGGCGCCGTCGACTTCGAGGACCTCTTCGGGCAGATGTTCGGCGGCGCCGGCGGGTACGGGCCGATTCCCGGGGCCGACCAGGAAGCGGAACTGGAACTGACTCTGGAACAGGCGTATCGGGGCGGCAAACGTACGCTCAGACTGGACGGACGCCAGTACGACGTCGACATTCCCGCCGGTGTCCTGGACGGTCAGAGAATCCGGCTGGCCGGGCAAGGCGGGCGGAGCAACGGTGACGCGCCGCCTGGGGATCTGTACCTCGTGGTGCGGATCAAGCCGCATCCCCGCTTCCGGATACAGGGCCGGGACATCTATGTGGACCTGCCCGTATCGCCATGGGAGGCGGTGCTCGGGTCGACCGTCGTCGTTCCCACCCCGGGTGGCGAGGCGAAAGTCAAAGTGGTACCGGGCTCGTCGACGGGAAGGAAGCTGCGGCTGCGCGGAGAAGGGATGCCCAATCCGCGTGGCCCCAACGGCAACCTCTACGCCGAGATCAAGGTGATGGTGCCGTCGAAACCGACAGCACGCGAACGTGAGCTGTTCGAGCAGTTGGCCACCGAATCGAACTTCGATCCGAGGAAAGAGACATGAGCACCCCGACCCCGGTCACCCGGTACGTATTGGTTCGCCGTCCCGGATTGTCGCCAGATGCCTTCGCCGAACGTACCGGGTTGCACCCAGACCTGGCACGAAGGCTTGTGGCGCTCGGCCTGCTCGACGCCCACCGAGACGCCGGCGGCGAGATGTCGTTCCAACCATCCGAAGTGGCCCACGCCGCCCGCATCCAACGGCTGCGGACCGGTCTGGGCCTGAACTACTCGGCCATCGGGCTCGTACTCGATCTGCTGGATCGAATCGAGAAACTCGAAGCAGCTTCCCGCGGAAGGAGGGCACCCCATGGACACCGGCAGCCTGACTGAAAAGTCACGAGAAGCCCTGCAGGAAGCCCAGAATGTAGCGACCAGAATGGGTCACACCGAGGTCGACGGAGAGCACCTGCTGCTCGCGTTGGTCGATCAGCGGGAAGGGCTGGTACCTCGACTGCTCGAGCAGGCCGGCGCCAACGTCGATGCCCTGCGATCCGATCTGGAACGTGAACTGTCGCATAGGCCGAAGGTCAGCGGCCCCGGCGCGACGCCCGGACAGGTGATGATCACCCAGCGCCTGGCCAGGCTGCTCGACGCCGCGGAACGGGAGGCGAAGCGACTCAAGGATTCCTACGTGTCGGTGGAGCATCTCGTGATGACCCTCTCCGAGGAGGGGTCGGCCACTGCGGCAGGCAGGGTCCTCGCCAGTCATGGGGTCACGCGAGAGTCCTTCCTCGCCGTATTGACCAAAGTGCGCGGCCATCAGCGCGTCACATCGGCGACCCCGGAAGGGGCGTACGAGGCGCTGGAGAAGTACGGACGCGATCTCGTCTCCGAGGCCCGGGTCGGCAATCTCGATCCGGTCATCGGCCGAGATGCCGAGATCCGCAGGGTAACGCAGATCCTGAGCCGGAAGACGAAGAACAATCCGGTGCTGATCGGCGACCCCGGCGTCGGTAAGACCGCGATCGTCGAGGGCCTCGCCCAGCGGATAGTCCGCGGCGACGTGCCCGAGGGCCTGCGCGACAAGACGATCTTCTCGCTCGACATGGGTTCCCTGGTGGCCGGCGCGAAGTATCGCGGCGAGTTCGAGGAGCGACTGCAGGCGGTGCTGTCGGAGGTGAAGGCGGCAGAGGGGCGCATCCTGTTGTTCGTCGACGAGCTACATACCGTTGTGGGCGCGGGATCAGTCGGCGGCGACGGGTCTCTCGACGCAGGCAACATGCTCAAGCCGATGCTCGCCCGCGGCGAACTACACATGATCGGCGCCACCACTCTCGACGAATATCGCAAACACATCGAATCCGATGCTGCACTGGAGCGTCGCTTCCAGACCGTTCTCGTCGACGAGCCCAGTGTCGAGGATGCGATCTCGATTCTGCGCGGACTTCGGGAACGCCTCGAGGTGTTTCACGGCGTGAAGATCAAGGACGGCGCCCTGGTCGCCGCCGTGACCCTCTCGCACCGGTACATCACCGACCGCTTCCTTCCGGACAAGGCGATCGACCTGGTCGATGAGGCATGCGCTCGGCAGCGCACCGAAATCGACTCCATGCCCGCCGAACTCGACGAGCTCACCCGGAAAGTGACCCGGCTGGAGATCGAAGAGGCCGCGCTGTCCAAGGAAACGGACGCGGCCAGCAAGGCGCGCCTCGAAGAGCTGCGCAAGGAGCTGGCCGACCTACGGGCCGAGGCCGACGCCAGGCACGCTCAGTGGGAGGCCGAGCGGCAGGCGATCCGGCGGGTGCAGGAGCTGCGGGGAGAGCTGGAACGGTTGCGCCACGAGGCCGAGGAGGCCGAGCGCAACTACGACCTCAACCGGGCCGCCGAGTTGCGATACGGCGAGATCACCGAGCTGGAACGCAGACTGAGGGCGGCGGAGGAGCAACTGGCCACCAGGCAGGGCCGGAATCCGTTGCTGCGTGAGGTGGTCACCGAAGACGAGATCGCAGAGATCGTGGCCGCATGGACGGGTATCCCGGTCGCCCGGCTGCAGGAAGGCGAGCGGGAGAAGCTGTTGAAGCTCGACGAGATTTTGCACGAGAGGGTCGTCGGTCAGGACGAGGCGGTGCAACTGGTCGCAGACGCGGTGATCCGGGCGAGGTCGGGTATCCGTGACCCACGCCGGCCGATCGGTTCGTTCATCTTCCTGGGCCCGACGGGCGTGGGAAAGACCGAGCTCGCAAAGACGCTGGCCAGTGCCCTCTTCGACAGCGAAGACAACATGGTGCGCCTGGACATGAGCGAGTACCAAGAGCGGCACACGGTGAGCAGGCTCATCGGTGCGCCCCCCGGGTACGTCGGCTACGACGAGGGCGGCCAGCTCACCGAGGCGGTACGCCGCAAGCCGTACTCCGTGGTGCTCTTCGACGAGATCGAGAAGGCCCACGCCGACGTCTTCAATACCCTGCTGCAGGTGCTCGACGACGGCCGGATCACCGATTCTCAGGGCAGGCAGGTCGATTTCCGGAACACGGTGATCATCATGACCTCCAACATCGGATCCCTGTATCTCCTCGAGGGAGTCACAGCCGACGGCGAGATCAAACCGGATGCCCGGGAGCGCGTGCTGGCCGAGCTGCGCGGGCACTTCCGTCCCGAATTCCTCAACCGGGTCGACGACATCGTGTTGTTCACCCCGCTCACGCTGCCCCAGATCGAGCACATCGTCGAGCTACAACTCACCGATCTTCGCAACAGATTGTCGCAGCGGCAAATACATCTGGATATCACGCCGGAAGCGCGCCGGCTCATCGCCGAACACGGTTTCGACCCGGTCTACGGCGCGCGGCCGCTGCGGCGGTACATCGCCCACGAGGTGGAGACGAGGATAGGTCGTGCGCTGTTGCGCGGCGAGATCGAACCGGGTGGCGCCATCCGTGTCACGGTGGCCGGCGACGAGCTCGCTGTCGCGTATGCGGAACCCGCCGTCGCGGCGGCCTGAGAAGAGGTGCCGTCGTGGGATCCGAAATGGTGAAGTGCCCGAACTGCGGCAAGCTCAACAGGGTGGCGGCGGCCGGGGAAGGAAAACCGCGCTGCGGGAACTGCCACGAGCCGCTGCCCTGGATCGCCTCGGCAGGGGACGACGACTTCGCGGAGGTCGCCGAGAAATCCTCGGTGCCTGTGCTCGTCGACCTCTGGGCGACGTGGTGCGGCCCGTGCCGCATGGTCAGTCCGGCGCTCGAGCAGCTCGCCAGGGAACGCGCGGGTCGAATCAAGCTGGTGAAAATCGACGTGGACGCTGCGCCCAGGACGGCCGAACGATTCATTGTCCGCGCCGTACCGACTCTGCTGGTGATGGACCGAGGCGAGATCCTGGCTCGTCAGGCGGGCGCCGCTCCGGTACCACAACTGCGCACATGGCTCGACCAGGCGCTCTCGGAAAAAGCAGGCAAGGAGACGAAGCCATGACTTCTGTCCATGTCGACCCACACGTGACCGCGATCCGGCCCGTCGCACCCCGGACTCCGCAGGGCTGCGAGGAATGTCTTCGCCTCGGCACCCCGTGGGTACATCTGAGGCTGTGCCTGACGTGCGGACACGTCGGTTGCTGCGACTCCTCGCCGGGCAAGCACGCGAGCGCGCACGCTCACGCCATCGGCCATCCGATCGTCCAGTCGATGGAGTCAGGTGAAGATTGGCGCTGGTGTTATGTCGACCAGAACTTCGTCTGAGGGCGCCGCTCCCGTCCGCGATATTCCGCCGCTCGACGAGACTCCGGATGAGCTCGGAGGATACCCGCGGCTGACGGACGACCAGGTCGCGACACTCGAGGTCGGTGGCACGCGTCGAGCGGTTCGCCCCGGCGAGGTGCTGATCCGAGAGGGCGAACCCAGCAACGACTTCTTCGTCATCCTCTCTGGCAAGGTCGCGATCATCGACGAGGGCGACGGAGACGGCGAACGCCGGTTACTGCGCGTGCATGGTCCCGGCCGATTCCTGGGCGAGCTAGGACTGCTGGAAGGCCAGGTAGCGTTCTTCACCGCCGAGGCGATCGAGGACGGCGAGATACTCGTCGTCCCGGCCGACCGGGTGCGCGAGCTGGTTTCCCACGATCCCGTGCTCAGCGATCTCATCCTGCGCGCCTACCTGGTGCGCCGGCACCTGCTGATCGGGCTCGGTTCGGGATTTCGGATCATCGGCTCCTGCTATTCACCGGATACGTTGCGGCTTCGGCAGTTCGCCATTCGAAACCGATTGCCCCACAGGTGGATCGATGTGGAGCAGGACGAACGGGCGGAGCAGCTGCTGCGCAGCCTGGACGTCGCCCCCGAGGACACCCCCGTCGTGATCTGGCACGGCGAGAAGGTGCTGCGCAATCCCACGAATGCGGAACTCGCCCGCATCGTCGGGCTTCCGGTCCCGGACTCGGTCCACGACGCGGCCCAGGACGTGTTCGACCTCGTCGTGGTGGGTGCGGGACCGGCCGGTCTGGCCGCGTCCGTGTACGGCGCCTCGGACGGGTTGAACACGGTGACACTGGAGTCGTTCGCCGCAGGCGGCCAGGCCAGTACCTCCTCCCGGATCGAGAACTACCTCGGCTTCCCGGCAGGGATCTCCGGCGCCGAATTGGCGGAGCGAGCCGTGATCCAGGCCGGCAAGTTCGGCGCCCGAATCCTGGTGTCGGCGGAGGTGAGCGGTTTAGGGTCCGAGGACGGCCACCACGTGCTCCGGCTGGCGGACGGCGGCACGGTTCGCGGCCGGGCCGTCGTGCTCGCCACCGGGGCGCGATATCGCAAGTTGGCGGTTCCGGGAATCGAGGTGCTGGAGGGGACGAGCGTGTACTACGCCGCAACCCATCAGGAAGCGCGGATGTGCGGCACCGACCCGGTGGCCATCGTCGGCGGCGGAAACTCCGCCGGACAGGCCACCGTCTTTCTCGCGGACCGTGTCTCCCAGGTTCACCTGCTCATCCGCGGCGGTGACCTCGGAAAGAGCATGTCCCGGTACCTCGTCGACCAGATCGAACGCCATCCACGCGTGACCGTCCACCGGAATACCGAGATTCGAGAGGTCCACGGCGAGAAGTACCTCGACCGGATTGTGGTCGAGAACAATCACACGGGCGAACAGGACACCCTCCGGGTACACGCACTGTTCGTCTTCATCGGGGCGGTGCCGCACACCGGGTGGCTGGCCGACGCGATCGCACTCGACGACCACGGCTTCGTCCTCACGGGCATGGACGCGGTCTACGCCCGTGAGGACGGCAACCGGCGGACTGGCGACCGGCCGTCGAGGACGCTCGAAACAAGCCTGCCCGGCCTGTTCGCTGCCGGTGACGTCCGCACCGGCTCCGTGAAACGTGTCGCCTCCGCTGTCGGTGAGGGAGCGATGGCGGTTCGCCAAATCCATGAATACTTCGACAGGAGCTGACGACATGCCAGTGATGGGTACCGTGAAATTCCAGCAATTCTTCCGGGCAGCGGCCGGCCTGCAAGTCGACCGGAACGACGTCAAGCGCTACACGGATTTCATCGACGACAAGATCTACGATCTGATCCTCATCGGCAAGGCCTCGGCAAAGGCAAACCTGAGGGACGTGATCGAACCGTGGGACCTGCCGATCACCAAGGGACTGCAGGAGAGCATCCACCGGTTCGAGAAACTGGATGAGGAGATCGAACTACAGTCTGTGCTCGATCAACTGGCGGCCCGGCCGCCGTTGGACATGGCCCTTTCCGAGGCGACCGAGCAGCGACTGCCGCTGATTGCCGGAGGCTTGAGCGTGGCGCTGGCGCACACATTCGTCACGATCGAACCGGACCGTAAGAACCCCGGGACCGCCGAATGGAACATCGCCTTCGACATCTTCCATCTCCTGCTCTGACCACCGCCCGTGCCCGGCGAACCAGTAGACCGCCGCTGGCCGCGACGGCTCTTACTGCGAAATAGTCTGCACGGCAATGTATCCCTCGAGCGTGCGTTGGTAGAGCAAACAAACTCGCGCAGATTGAGTTCCGGGTATGTCAACCCGAGACGAGCGGTCAGCGACGGGCACCTAACCGCCACATAGAGTTGTAAGTGACCCGCCCCATCGGCGACTGGCAATCCCGCATGCTGCTACTGGATCTGCCCCGGGAACGCGACGCGGGCGGCTGTGGTAGCTCTCAGGGTGAGTATGGGCAATCTGCTGTTCAACGTGGTGTCCGTCCCCGGCGCGTTGGCCCGCTACGGTCGGCGTGGTTCACTGCGAAGTCACAGCGTGAGCGGAGCTGACCCAGAAGCTGGGGCCGTGACCGTCGGCACGGGTGACAGCGGGTCTCGGCGATCGCGTTCCTCCTGCCGGTATGTGTTGTGCGTCATATCAGGAACTGGTTCGACAACTTCTCCGACCTTTTGTCGGCTGCGAACCCACGCTGCCACAAGGAAATCGAGAGTTGAGACGACAGTGATGTTTCGTAAGGGCGCTGCGGTGGCCGCCATGGCTATCTCGGCTTTGTGTATCTCGGCGGGAACCGCGACGGCGGATCCCACGCAGGAGACTCCGGATGTCCATTTCCAGGCCAACGTGGTCGACCGCTCGGTTGTGCTCACCGTGGATGCCGGGGCGCTCACCGTCAGCGATGACCATCTGCAGTTCATCGATCGGAGCGGAACGTCCGTCGCGACTCTTCCGCTGACCTACGTCCACGGTGGCAGCGCGATGCCGATCGCCGCGCAGCTGGACGGCGATACGGTCACGCTGACCCCGAGCGCCGACCCCGCCGACGCGCGCCCGATCAGCGCGGCGACAGCTCAGGAGATCGATGCACTGTCTCATCCGAATTACAACGCGGCCCTCGGCAACTTCAGCATGTCGATGATGGCTGCGGCGACTGTCGGGAGCCTGCTGGGTAGTGCGATCGGCGGCGGCATCGGCTGCGTCGCCGGCGGCATCGTCGGTGGAGCGACCGGGGGTGTGGTGTCGATCGGTCTGCTCGCGGTTCCGGCGGCGATCGGCGGTTGCCTCATCACCGGCGCCGCACTGGCAGGCATGGGCGCGGTCGCGGGCACCGTAATCGTCGGCGTCCCGGCGTTGATCGCAGCCGGTATCCAGTTCTGGAACGACACCCACTGAGCAGTCGGTAGGTCCGGAAGTCGTGGTCGGGTGCCGGACCCTCCACGACGCCGAGCTCGCGGTGCGCCGTCTTCGCCACGACGGCGCTCACGGCAGATGCGCGGTTCTGCCGCAGTTGTGGCATATCGTCGTCGGCGAGCATCTGTTGCGTTCGTTTTCTCACCGTGAGGAGAGGTCTCGACGATGAACAGTTCTTGGTTGGTGCGTGCGGCGTCGGCAGGCGCTGCCGCGGCCTTCGTGACGACTGTGGGGGCCGCCCCCGCGCTTGCGCACATCACTGTCTCTGGGCCTGACGCGTCTCGCGGCGGGTCGGGGGTCCTGGTTTTCCGGGTGCCGAATGAATCGGGCACTGGTAGCCCCACGGTCGAAGTCGCGGTGCAGCTTCCGGGGGTGACGGCGGCGGATACCGAAGCCGCTCCGGGATGGAAAGCGGTAGTGCGGAAAGACTCTGCGCGGAACGTCACCGACATCACCTGGACGGCTGATGCCGGGGGTGGCATCGGGCCGAGTCAGTTCGGGCAGTTCTCCGTGCTGGCGAACGGGTTGCCGGACACCGAGACGGTGACGATCCCCGCGGTGCAGACCTACGCGGATGGTCAAGTCGTGCGCTGGGACCAGAAGGCGGACGGTGATGGGTCCGAGCCGGAGCGTCCAGCTCCTTCGCTGACGTTGGCCGCCAAGCATTCCGGTGGCGCCGACAACCATGGTGACATCCAGTCGGCGTCCTCCAGTTCTGGTTCGTCGAGCGATACGACCGCGCGCTGGCTCGGCGGGATCGGCATTGTGCTGGGCGCCCTGGGCCTGCTTGTGGCACTCGGTATGGGAGTGGCTCGTCGCAGGTCCTGATCATGCTCGGCCGCTTGATGATCAGCTCGTCGGTTTCGCAGCCTGCGGCGAGGCCGTGATCGAAACCCCGCGGGACAGTGCCGGCATATGAGTGTCATGATGGACGGCGTTATGAACACTGTGCCCGCGCCCCGAAACGCGCGGGCGGCACGTGCCATCGTGTTCGCGGGAATCGCGGTGTTGTTGTCGGCGCTGGGGCATGGGGCCTCGGCGGGGCACAGCGTGTCGGTGTCGGCTTTCATCGTGGCGTTTGCCGCGACGGGTTCGATGGCGTGGGCGCTGGCCGATCGTCAGCGTGGCTTCTTCGCCATCGGCGGTGGGCTTGCGGTGATGCAGGCGGTCTTGCACGTGTGGTTCGGCATGTCATCGATGTCGGCCGCTCACGCCGCTTCCCAAACCATTGATCCGCACAGTGATGCGGGCATGTTCGCTGCGCACGCGGCGGCCGCGCTGGTGTGCGCGGTGTGGCTGTGGCGCGGGGAACTCGCCTTCTTCGCGCTACTGGCGACGCTGTATACACGGATTCTGGCGCCTCTGCTTCTGGTTCTGGTGCATCCGTCGGTCGACAGCGAGCCCCGAACCGTGGTGGAAGCCGACCATCGCATCGAGACGCTGCGCGCGGGCGTGCTGCGTCATGTGATGGCGCGGCGTGGGCCTCCGGTGGGCGCGGTTCGGTTCTGAGAGTTCGCCATCGGAGGCAGTCACGCCTTGTGCTGCCGGTGGAGGCAGTGCTGCCCGGCCGATCGTCGATCGGCGCGATTCGGCGCTGCCGGTATTCCGGGGGCGAACGTAGCCGCTCGTGTCATCGATGCGCGTGAGCAAGCCGTCAGGGTCTGCCGCGACGCCGGTGCGCACACCCGACCCCCGTCCAGCGGCAGTCGGTCCTCTACGCCGGTGTGCGCACTGTGCGAGTCCGGCTGCCGGTCTCTCCGCACCGCCGAATGGTGGTGTCGCGAACAGAAATTGTGCGAATGTTTTCTCCTTCTCCGCTGTCGGCTGCCTGCCGCGGCGACGGTCCTTCTCCTCGATCGGCTCTAAGCGCTGGGCGCTTTCTCGTGTGCCGGATGCGTCGATGTGGAGGCCGCGGATGTCCGACGAACTCCTGACCGCGCTGGCGTTGTCGGCCGGTGCCGGCAATCGAAAGGCGTTGGAGCAGTTCATCCAATCGACGCAGCGCGATGTGTGGCGTTTCGTCGCGCACCTGACCGATGTCCAATCCGCTGACGACCTGACACAGGAGACGTTCTTGCGGGCCATGGGCAGTCTGCCGCGGTTCGCCGGGAATTCGACCGCACGAACCTGGCTGCTGTCGATCGCTCGCCGCGTGGTGGTGGACCGGTTCCGCAGTGTCGCCGCTCGTCCGAAGACGACTCAGGTGCCGGAATGGTCGCAGATTCTCGAGCAGCGGCCTGATCGGCGTACGCCGGATTTCGCCGAGGAGGTGGCGTTGAACGACCTGCTGTGCAGTCTGCCGCAAGAGCGGCGCGAGGCGTTCGTGTTGACCCAGGTCTTGGGTATGTCCTATGCCGAGGCGGCGCAGACGGTGGGTTGTCCGGTCGGCACGATTCGTTCTCGGGTGGCCCGTGCCCGCGAAACCCTCGTCTCGGTGGTGCGGGGGATCGACGGGTCCGCCGCCGACGGTGATCATGTCGCGGAACCGATAGGCGTGGTGGTGCGACTACTTCCGGGCACACCGGTCGGCGTGCGGGGGACGGCCGGTAAGGAGGTGGGATGATGGCGGGGCTGAACCTTCGCTTGCGGGGGGTGTCGTGCCGGCACGGACGTGTCGACGTGGTCAGTGATGTCGACCTCGACATTTCTGCCGGTCAACGGGTCGCATTGACCGGTACCAATGGCTCGGGCAAGACGACACTGCTGCGCGCGGTGATCGGCCTGCACGCGGCTGTGCGGGGCGAGATCTCCGTGGGAGGCCGTGGTGGCCGCACATCGGCGGACTATGCGTGGCGGCGGCGGGTGTGCGGGTGGATTCCCCAGCGGCCCGCGGCGGGCCGATTTCCGCTGCTGGCCGGTGAGCTCTTGGCCAGCAGCGGAGACGTCCGTCAGGCGCAGGCGATGGCGACACGGCTGGGTGTGGGCGAGCTGCTCGGCCGACCACTCGACACGCTCTCGGGTGGGCAACTGCAGCGTATGCACCTGGCCCGCGCGGCGGGGTGCGTGGCAGCTGGTGCGAGCGTCGTTCTGGCCGACGAACCCACGGCCGCGTTGGATTTCGCTGGTCAGGAGGAGGCCGCCGACGTACTGACGGAGCTGCCTGTCACCCTCGTCGTGGTCACCCATGACCGCGCCATGGCGCGGCGTTGCGACCGAGTGCTGGAGATGGCCGCAGGCCGACTGCGGGAGTTGTCGTGAACGGGCCTGCGCAGCTGTTCGATCTGCTCGGAATGGGGTCGGTGCAGCGCGCCGGGGTGGCGCTATTGGTGGGCTCGATCGGGCTGCCGGTGGTCGGTGTGGCCATCGTGGGGCTGGATATCATCCCGGTCCGGTTCGCGATGATGCACGTCGCGCTGCTGGGCGCCGCGGTCGGCATGCTGACCGGATGGGATCCGGCGTTGTGTGGTCTGCTCGCGTGTGCGGTGGCCGGGGCGGGGATCACTCCGCTGGCGCGCACGCCGGAAACGCTCTCCGGCGCAATGGGTTTGCTGATGAGTTCGGCCGTCGCGGCAGCGCTGCTGGTGCTTGCGGTGGCCGGAGTGAACGCTTCGGCGGCGTTTTCGCTGCTGTGGGGTTCGATTCTCGCGGTCCGGGTCCAGGACGTCGTCGTGTTGGCGGTGCTCGCGGTAGTGGTGCCTGCGCTGTTCTGGTGGCGAAGACGTGATTTGGCGCTGCTGTTGCACGATCGCGAGCTGGCGTTGGTTTCCGGTGTGGCGGCGGGGCGGCTCACGCTGATTCTGCTGGTGCTGATCGCGGTTGCGGTGGCCGGAGCGATCCGGCTGACCGGTGCGCTGCTCGTGGATGCGCTCACCTTGCTGCCGGCTTTGGCCGCGCGGCGGTTGGGCCGCTCGCTGATTTCGATCATCGTCTGGGCTGTCGGTATCGGCGTTGCGGTGAATTCCGTGGGATTCGTGCTGGCGCTGGCCTTCGATCTTCCTCCTGGGCCGGTGCTGGTCCTCACCGCGGGGGCAGTCGCCTTCGCGGCCCATCTGATTCCTGAACGGAGAACATTCTCATGGCACGCTTTCGACCATTGACCGCCGGTATGAGCCTGACGACTGTGGTCGCGGCAACCGTGCTGCTGAGCGGGTGTTCCAGCTCCGAAAGCGAACAGCACGACCACCATGGACACACCCACCCGGTCGTCGTGGCGACCACCACCTGGGAGGCTGCGTTCGCCGAAGCCGCAGGCGCGGCGGACGTGAAAGTCATTGTTCCGCCGTCGGTTCACCATGCTCCGGACTACGATCCCAAACCGTCGGATCTGACCGCGGTGGCGGAAGCGGATTTCGTGCTCTACGCGCCGTTCGAGCCGTTCGCGGCCAAGATCAAGGAAGCCGCGGGATCGAAGGCCGAATTGATCGAAGTCGATCTGGACAACTCCGCGGCCAAGGTGAAAGCCCAAGTGCAGGCGCTGGGCGAGCGCTTCGGCACCACCGCGGCGGCGCAGGCGTGGACCGCGACGTTCAGCACCGAGTACGACAAGCTCGGCGGAGACGTCCGCTCGGCTTGGCCGGGTGGAAGGCAGCCGACGGTCATCGCCCAGGTGTTCTCGACGTGGGCGGCCGAGCTGGCAGGTGCGCAGATTGTGGGCACCTATGGTCCTGAACCCGTGACGCCCGGTCAGTTGGCGGAGTTGAGTGCGAAGAAGCCGCAGTTCGTGCTCGACAACGCGCACATGTCCACCGGCGCCGTGCTGCCGGACTCGGGCGTCGAACAGGTATCGATCGTGAACTATCCCGAGCAGGGCCAGGATCTTCTGTCCGTCTATCGGGGTGCGGCAACCGCGTTGAAGAAGGCGCTCTCCGGGTCCTGACCAGGCGGCGGATCGTGAGGCGGGGCAGCCGTTTCCACGGCTGCCCCGCCGTTTTTCAGTGCTGGACGGTGGTGAACCGTGTTTGCAGAGCCGCGCGGTCGGGTTTGCCCGCAGGGGTCAACGGCAGGGCATCGAGCAGCAGGAGCGATTCGGGATGTTTGCCGCGCTCCATGCCGTTTGCGGCCAGATGAGCACACAGCCCTTCCAAGTCGAGCACGCTGCCCGGCCGTGGCACGACGCAGGCCGCGAGTCGCTCACCGAGCACGTCGTGGGGGACGCCGATGCACGCCACGTCGCGGACATCGGGATGCGTGGCCAGCATGCGTTCGACCTCGGCGGGGCTGATGTTCGCGCCACCGCGAATGACGATCTCCTTGAGCCGCCCGACCACGTGCAGTCGGCCTGCGGGGTCGAGGACGCCGAGGTCACCGGTGCGTACCCAGCCGTCGCTCGTGCGATAACGCGAGTCCAATTGCGGGTCCCCGACGTAGCACAGCGGCGTCATCGGGCCCCGGGCGACTATTTCTCCGGTTTCACCCGGCGCCGCGGTCCGGCCGGTGTCGACCCGGTCGATGCGGATCTGCGCCACCCGCGGGTCGGGTCGCCCGACCAGCACTCCCGAAGTCCCGTCGTCGGAATTGATTTCGCCGGAATCGATTTCGTCGATGTCCGTGTGACAGTTGACGCCGTCGGCCGACCCGTAGAGGTTCACCACCGTGCATCCGAATGCTTGTTGTGCCTCCCGGGCGGTGGTGGCGTCGAGTTGGGAACCACCGAGCACCAGTGCCGTCAGTGCGGAGGTGTCGGTCTCGGCTGCGCCGTTTTCGAGCATCATCCGGATCATGGTGGGGACGCCGAGCACGTGCGTGGGACGATGCCGTTGGATCGACGCCAACGCTTCCCTTGGCGAGAAATGATCCAGCAGAATCAGCGCGCCGCCGTGGCGGGCCAGCGTCACAGCCGTGCCGTTGCTGCCGAACGCCGTGGCGAGCGGTACGAGAAACAGGCTGCGGGGCGGTCGGTCGTCGGTCAACAGCGATGCCATGAAGTTGCCGCGGCCGCCTGCCAGCGCGTTGTGAGAGTAGGCGACCATCTTCGGTTCCGACTCCGACCCGGAGGACACCAGGATGCGAGCGGCCGCGTCCGGATCGGGGCGATCCGGGACGAAATCGTCATAGTCGCCAGGGAACAGCTCGGCGAAAGGCACACAGCTTTTCGGCGCGAAGTCGATACCGACGGAGACTACGAAACGCAATGTCGGCAATTGGCCGAGCAACTGCGCGAGATCTGTTGCGTGGTGGTGTCCACGGAACTGGGCGGCGGCCAGGACACCGACGGCTTCCGATCTCCGCAGCAGCGACTCGGCCTCGCGCATGCCGCGGCCGGCGGGGAACGGCAGGGCTACCGCGCCCAGTGCGGCCAAAGCGAGGTCTGCGATGACAGCGGCGCGGCAATTCGGCAGCTGGATGCCGACGACATCGCCGGCTTGTACGCCTCGGGCGGCCAGACCGGCGGCCAGTTGCCGCGCCAGGGCGTCCAATTCCGCGTAGCTGACCTCGCCTTCGTTGTCGACCAGTGCGGTTCGGTGCGGGTGCTGGCAGCGGCGTGCCCGGAACAGCGAATACAGGTCGAGGTCGGGGTAGCTGCCGTCGGCCGCCCAGGTTCTGCGTAGCTTGCGGGGGACCAGATCGTGCAGTGCGACGCTCATCGGAACCTCCAAGGCGACGACACGGCGACGGCGCCGTGTTCGTCGCGTGCCATGGCGCCTGCGAAGCGAGAATCGGTGGGCAGGGTTGTGAGATCGGTGGTCACCGGGGTGGTGATGATGCCTCGGCCGCGAAGCATCGCGCAGGCGTCGTCGGTGGACAGCGCACGCACCTGTGCCGCGGTGTCGGCTGCCGCGACGGCGTGCTCGTCAGCGGGTGCGATGAGCCCGTCAGCGGTCGGCAACGGGCGACGGAATCCGGCGGGGTGACGGAGGGGAAGACCGTCATGCGCCCGGCGCAGAGCCGGCGCGGTCAGTAGTTGCGCGGCGGCCAACAGGGAGGATTCCACGCGCACGCCGCGGCCGGTGCGTTCGCGGGTCAGCAATCCGGCCAGAATCGCTTCGGCGCCCAGCATGCCGCCGAGCACGTCCAGCAGGGTCATCAGTGACGGTGTCGGTGGTTCGTCGGCTGGGCGGGCCGCCTCTCCGACGGCGGTGCGGGCTTGCACCATGAAGTCGGTGCCCATGGGGGCGTCGGGGAGCCGTCCTGCCCAGCCGCTGGTGTAGGCGTAGATCAGGCTCGGGTTGGCGGCCGACAGCGTGTCGGCGGCGAGCCCGAGTTGCTCGGCTTTGCCGGGCGCCCAGTTGTGTAGGAAGACGTCGGCGTCGGCTGCCAGTTCGAGCAACCGCTGTCGGTCGGAGGGGGACTTGATGTCGATTTCGATCGCGTCCTTGCCCCGGTTGAGGGCCAGCCAGCGTGCGGAGATGTCCGAGCAGGTGGGTGGCATGCCACGCAGCGGGTCACCGCCTGGCGGTTCGATTCGCACGACGGTCGCGCCGAGCAGCCCCAGCAGGTGCGCGGCGAGTGGGGCCTGGACTCGACGCCCTGCCTCGAGCACGGTGAACCCCGCCAGAGGGCGCTCGTCGCTACATCGGCCGCGTGCCGGTATCGCCGCGGGGATCCCCGGGTAGGCGGCCAGTTCCCAGGGCAGCGTCGATTCTCCGCCGCCGTGCAGTTCTGCCGAGCGTTCGGCGAGGGTGTGTAATCGGCAGACGTCGGCGCCGGATTCGGCCGCGGCTGCCTGTACCTGTGCCCACGTGCTGGCCAGCGTGGCGTGATGCAGCTCGTCGGGGATCGGAGCGCAGGCGGTGGCATAGCGGAACTGGAAGGGTCGCCAGCCTTTTCGTGCGGCTTGCATCGGTGCTCGCATGGCCTGCCAGAATTCGGCCCACACCGCGACGTCCAGTGCTTCGAGTTCGAATCGAACGCCGTCGGCAGTGGTGAACGGTGGCCCACCAGGCGCCAGTGGGCTGGCTTCATCGTCCTCGGCGCACGCTGCGGCGAGGTACTGCGAGACGGTCAGCAGCGCCACGCGATCGAGCGAGACATCCGCCGAGGTGACCAAGGTGCCCCTCGCGCGGCCGATGAGCGCGGCCAACAGGCCTTGGACGGCGAGCACACCGGAAGCGGTCGAGACGTAGTCCACGGCCAGTCCGCGGGGTGAGCCGTCGCGACGTCCGTGCACGAGCATCAGTCCTGCGGCGGCCTGCGCGGTCGCCTCATCGCATACCTCGCTGTCCGGCCTGCCCCAGGACAGGCGGGTTTCGACTCTCGCGCCGTCGAGGTCGGTGAGAGTCAGCGCATCATGGTCGGCCGTGGAAGGTTCGGCGCCCAGCAACCGCAGGTGCTGCACCGCGATCGAGACCGGACCCGGCGGTCCACCGGTCTCGAGCTGCACCCCCTCCAATGGTTTCGCCGTCAGTTGGTTGTCGGAGGTCCGCGTAGCGCCGAGTGTCATGGCTCTCCTTCTCGAACAGAGTGACCGCCGCGGGAACTCGGTGGCGATCGCCGCCGACCACTCCCGCGGACAACAGCAGTCGCAGCGCGGGGACGTCGAGTTCCCGGCAGACGAGGAGAAGCCATGGACCCGTATGCATCCGACACCCGTATGTCCGCCGCCGCGGTCGACGGCACGTCGCTGCGTGAGCGTGTGGAAGCCTTTGTGGCAGAACGAGTGATGCCACAAGAGATCCTGCTGGACGCAGGCGGCCCGGCTGCTGCGGCAGCCCGTTCGCAGTTGGCCGACGCCGCGCGGGCGGAAGGGCTGTGGGCGTTGCCGCTGCCGAGGGAATTTGGTGGTCGGGGACTTTCGTTCGCCGAGTACGTGTGCTTGGCCGAGGCCGAAGGCGCCAGTGACCACGGCCCTGCGGTGCTCGGCTCGGCCTCGCTGTTGGATGTGCGGATGTTGCAGCGCCATGCCGGTGACCGCGTTCGGGAGACCTACCTGAAGCGACTGGTTTCCGGAGAGCTGCATACGGCGTACGCGATGACCGAACCCGACACACCAGGCACCGATCCGACGTTGACGGCCACCCGAGCGACGGAGGCTCCGGACGGTTCGTGGGTGCTGTCCGGTCGCAAATGGTTCGTCAGCGGCGCCCAGGACGCCGATGTGATCACGGTGCTGGCTCGCACCGACGGGCGGGCGTCGGACCGGGATGGGCTGTCGTTGCTGCTGGTGCCGACGGACGCTCCGGGCTTCCGGCTCGTGCGTGAGCTGCCGGTCCTCGGCGTTGGTGGGCAGTGGGAGATCGCCCTGGACGAGGTGCGGCTGCCGAAAGACCATCTAATCGGCGAGCGGGGACGTGCGTTGCCGATCGCGCGGCAGCGGTTGCAGCTCGGCCGGACGTTGCGCTGCCTGCGCTGGCTCGGCCAGGCGCAGCGGGCCTATGACCTGATGTGCGAGCGAGCTCGCACGCGCGGTCAGTCATCGGGAACGCTGGCCGAACGCCAGCTGGTGCAGCAGCATGTTTTCGAGTCGCTGTTGGCCATCCGGAGCACCCGGCCGCTCGTGCACAAGGCCGCCGCGCTCCTCGACGCAGGTCATGACGCTCGCGTGGAATCCGGTTTGGCGAAGGTGGCCGCGGCGCGGACGCTGCAACAAGTGGCTGATTCCGCGATCCAGGTGTACGGGGCTGCCGGGCTGGGACCGGATACCGCGCTGCCGGGACTGCTGCGAATGGGGCGGATGGCGCGCTTGCTGGATGGTCCGGACGAACTGCATATCACCTCCGTGGCCAGGTCGGTGTTGCGCTGAGGCCGCGTCAGGTGTCGAAAGGAGCGATCAACCCGATCTGTATGGCCAGAGCCGCGGCGAAGAAGAAATTGCCCCAGATCAGCTCGTGGTTGGTGGCAAGCCCGCGGCCGAAGTCGTAGCATCCGCCACCCAGCCTGCCCCCGGGTTGCGGCGCGCCGGGACCGCTCATGAAGTCCGTGGCAAGCCGTCGCGTGATCTCGGTGGCTCGCAGCCGCATCGCTGCGGACCGTGCTGTACGCGTTTGTGCTGCAGCAAGTTTCAGCAGCGCTACCGCCTCGATCGCGGCGGCCGAGGTGTCTGGTGGCGCGTCAGGATGGTTTTCGGCGGTTGGTACCAGGAGTTGATCGGCGTCGAGGAGTGCACAGGCATCGAAGAGGAATTCCGGGGACAGGTACCGGCATGCGTCGGCCAGTGCGAGCAGGAGCCAGGCCCTGCCTCGGCTCCATCCTCGCTGCGGTTGCGGCGAGGGAAGCCATGTGCCATCCGACCAGGCCCATGCCGGGGTGCCGATCGGTGTTGTCCGCCAGAGGTGCAGGTGTGTTGAGAGATGTTCGCGGGCGATATCCGGGCCGCAGGGGTCTTTGTCTGTGGCCAGAAGTGGTACTAGGCCGGGAATTCCGTCCACGCGAGCGAGGAGGCGTGGGCCACCGAACGCTGAACCCCATGGCAGTACACGGAGATTGTGATCGAAGTCCGAACGGCACTGGCGTGCGGCACTCTCGCGGAGCGCTGAGGCGCGGGAGTCTTCCCCGCGCCTGGTTGCCAGGGCTGTTCCGTACCAGAGAATCAACCCGCGGGTGGAAGTGTCCGATGTCACCCAGTCGGCCAGGCGTTGTGTCGTCTCTGCGGCGGCGTTGCGATGCTCGTGCCGACCGCTAGCTGATGCACGCAGCCACAGCAGACCTGCCCAGAAGCCGCCGGTCCAGGATCCGCGGGAGGTGGTTGTCCATTCGCCGGAAATGCTGTCGGCGTAGAGCGGAAACCGGGTGCCCACAGCGGCTTGTGTGCTCGATACGCGGTTCATGAGGGCATCGAATGCCTCGCACGCCCAATCCGTCACCATGTTGCGCCCCCGCACCATTCCGTCGTATGCAGCTGTTGAGCTGTACGTGATGAAAACTGCTGTCGCGGCGCACGTTTCGTGCATTCACAGCGGCGCTTGTCATGCATATTCCTCACGCCCGCTCCTCGACGCGGGCCTCACGATCGCGCACTGCCCACAACGCCGCGACTGCCGCCGCGACAGCGAATTCCACCGCGACCATCAGCCAGCTGTTGCTGTATCCGATCGAGGGCACCACGGTGCCGAAAAACGGCGGGCCTATCGCGAATCCGGCGAAGAACCCCGCCGACACCAATGCCGAGTTGCGTCCGGCTCGTCCAGGGGCCGAGCGCTGGATCACCAACACCATGGACACCGCGTTGCCCGCCATGCCGAAGAAGCCGACGGCAATCACCGCGATCCACACCACCCCGGTCATCAGGGCGGAGGCGGCCAGCAGCAGCGCCGCGATGCCGGATCCGAACGCCAATCCGGCGGGCAGGACGATTGCCGCGCGCGGGTTCCCCGCCACACGTGCCCAGCCGATGCGACCTGCGATGCCCGCTACGCCGAGCACGGCCACCAGGGTCCCCGCTGCCGCAGCGCCGAGGCCGAGCCGTCGTTCGCCGAACAGCGCCAAGTAAGTGTTGATCGATGCCATGGCGGCCCCCAGAAACAGGGAGTACACGGCCAGCCAGTACACGATGCCGTCGTTCCCGCGTGGTTGCGGCTTGTCACCGATGCCCGAGCTGGACGTGCCGTGATGCTGTCGCGACGGGTCGGCGGGCAGGGTACGCCACACCCACAGCGCTACTAGCAGCGCGATACCCGCCGCCGTCCACACCGCAGTACGCCAGCCCGCCGAAGCGGCCAGCGCGGTGAGCGGCAATCCAGCGGCGATGGCGCCGAGTTGGACACCGGATTGTTTGGCGCCGGTCACCCCTGCGCGATAGGTCGGCGGGATTGCAGCCAGGATCGCTTTGTTCGTTGCGGGGTTGGCCAGTGCCTGCGGCACGCCGCCCAGGGCCACCGCGGCGAGGAGGACGCCGTAGGCCGGTGCGGCGGCGATGGCGCCGAGGGCCGCACTGACGGTCAGCAGCAGCGCGATCAGGCATCGTCGTGGACCGAGCAGATCCACCGCGCTACCGGCCAGCGGCGACAGCAGCGCGGCTGTTCCGAAGCCCATGGTCGTCGTCAATCCCAATGCGGTGGTGGACATCCCGAGATCCGGAACGAGGCGCGGGCCCAGCGCGCCGAGGACGAACAATTGCAGCATGGAGAAGGCCATGGCTGCTGTCAGTACGCCGGTCACCGAGGCTGTCGTCATCCGGTCCCGTCCAACCGCGGGGTGTGTCTGCACTGCCGTCCTCCCAGCCATGCCACGCCGCCCATCAGCGGCCCTGAGGTCAGATAGTCGCGCGGCGTGCGGGTTCGGTTCCGCCAGCAGGCGAGTAGCGGAGCCCGGCCCTACCGATCGGAAGCGTCGGCGACGCGGTGGCGTTCGGTCCACCGATGTCGGGAACTTTCCGTCGGTGCGATCCGACCACTATGCGCGAGCTGTTTCCTCTGGAGGGCAGTACTTTCTGGTCGGAGGTCGGGTGGATCCAACGGTGGACGTGAATCGCGGAGATGTCCGTTGCATTGGGATCGTCGCGGTGGTGGTGTCGCTGACGCTCGTCACCGGCGCCGTGCTGGCGATGGGTGAGGTTCCTTACCGCGCGGCCGGCACGACGTATCCCGGGCTTGCGTCCGCGTTGGGCTACGCGCTGTTGCGGACGGTGGCCGCGCTCGCGGGCGCGGTGGCGCTCGGTTCTCTGGTCTACGCGGTGTGCTGTACGCGGGTCTCCGCACAGGGGCGGATCCTGGTCGACGGCTATGCGGGCTTGCGGCTGGCCGAGCGTGCCGGCCTGGTCTGGTTCGTCTCGGCGCTGGTATTGATACCGGTCACAGCAGCGGATGTCGGTGGGTTGAGCCTGTCGGGCCTGGTGCGCGCGGGCGCGCTCGGAGCGTTAATCGATGCGAGCGAGAAACCCAAGGCATGGGTTGTCGTCGCCGCGCTGGCCGCTGTGGTGAGTCTCGGTGCACGGCTGACGTTGTCCTGGAGCGGGGTCGTCTTTCTGACGTTGGTGGCGGCTGTGGGCGTGCTGCCGCCCGCGTTGGTCGGCAACGCGGGTGAAGGGCCGAACCACGATTACGGCACGGGCGCGATGATCCTCTTCCAGGTCGCGGTGTCGGTGGGGCCGGGGTTGTTCTGGTGTGTGGCCGAGCAGCTGCGGCGCGGTGGTTCGGACACGGCGGTCGCAGTTCGGCGCGCCGTGGTCATCGGGATGCTGTGCACGGTGACCGCGGCGGCCGGCGGGCTGGTGCTCGTACTCGTGCTGTTACCGTGGTCGTGTGTGCTCACGACCGGATACGGACGGTTGGCACTGTTCGCGGGATTGGGGCTCGTCGCGGCGGGGTGGACGCTGTGGCGCTCTTACCGCACCCGGGTGCCGGATGATGGGAATGTATTCGTATACGCCTGTAGCGCAGCGCTTTCCGCAGTGGTGCTGAGTGTACTGGTGGCGATGGCGGTGCAACCGGCGCCCGCGTTCGCCGACCGGTCGTTCACCGCGCAGGAGGTGTTCCTCGGTTTCGAACTGACGGATCGGCCCGCCTTGTGGCGGCTGCTGGCGTCGTGGCGTTTCGATTTCGTGCTCGGGACGGCGGCGTCGGTCGCGGTTGTGGCGTATGTCCTCGGCGTGTGGCGTCTGCGTCGTCGTGGGGACCGCTGGTCGCGATGGCGCACTCTGTCATGGATGGGTGGTTGTCTAGCGCTACTGATCGCCACGTCCTCGGGCATCGGCACCTACGGTCTCGCGATGTTCAGCATGCACATGATCACGCATATGGCTTTGAACATGTTCGTCCCGGTGCTTCTTGTGCTCGGCGCGCCGGTGACGCTGTTGCTGCGAGCTCTTCCGTCGGCGGCGCGGGGCGCGGTGCACGGGCCGCGCGAGTGGGTGCTGGCGCTGTTGCATGCCAAGCCGACCGCTGTCCTGGCTTACCCCGGCACAGCGATCGCGCTGTTCGTGGTCTCCTTGTACGGGCTGTATTTCACGACGCTGTTCGAGAACCTGACCCGCTACCACTGGGGCCACGTCCTGATGAACGTCCACTTTCTGATCGTCGGGTACCTGTTCTACTGGGGCATCATCGGCATCGATCCGGGTCCGCGCAGACTGCCTCATCTGGGGCGGCTGGGGATGCTGTTCGCGGTGATGCCGTTCCACGCGTTCTTCGGCATCGCGATCATGTCGATGAATTCCGTTGTGGGCCAGCGGTTCTACGGCAATCTCCAGTTGCCGTGGGCGATCGATCTGCTGGCGGATCAGCACGCCGGGGGCGGCATTGCCTGGGTGTCCGGTGAGGTCCCGATTCTGCTGGTGGTGGGCGCGTTGCTGACGCAGTGGGCGGCCCAGGATCGGCGCACCGCGGTGCGCACCGACCGCAAGGACGACGAGTACGGCGATTCCGACCTCGCCGCTTACAACGCGATGCTGGAGCAGCTGGCACGCAGCCGTAGGTGATCTTGCCCGAGCCGTTTGACCAAGATGCCCGGTACCCGATCACCCGCCCAGCCGCGCTCGGCGCAGGCGCAGGCTGTTGGAGACGACGAAGAACGACGAAAAAGCCATCGCCGCGCCCGCGATCAGAGGGTTCAGCAAACCCAGCGCGGCCACCGGGATGGCGACGATGTTGTAGCCGAAGGCCCACACCAAGTTCCCTTTGATGGTGCGCAAAGTCGCGTGCGCCAGCTCGATCGCGTCGGTGGCCGCGGCGAGGTCTTCGCGCACCAGGATGACATCGGCGGCGGCGATCGCGACATCGGTGCCCGCGCCGATCGCCATGCCGAGGTCCGCGGTGGCCAGCGCCGCGCCGTCATTGATGCCGTCGCCGATCATGGCGACTCGATGTCCGCGCTCCTGCATCTGTGCGATCAGCTCGACCTTGCCTTCGGGCAGTAGCTCGGCCACCACCTCGTCGATGCCGATCTCGTCGGCGACGGACTGCGCGGCATACGCGTTGTCGCCGGTGAACATGAACACGCGCAGACCGAGTCGATGCAGTCGGGCGACAGCAGGAGCCGCGCTGTCTTTCACGGTGTCGGCCACCGCGACGAGCGCGACGGCGACCCGGTCCACCCCGACCAGCACAACGGTGCGGCCGACTCGTTCCTGACGGCGGAGCTCCCGCAGTAAGGCCCGGGGCACGTCGATGCGCTGTTGGTGAAAGAGACGGAGCCTTCCCACATGCACTTGCGCACCTTCGACGATGCCGCGTGCACCCAGTCCCGGTAGTGCCTCGAAGGATTCGATCGTAGGCAGGGTGTCGTGGATTTGTCGTGCATGCCGGGTGATCGCGGCCGCGACCGCATGTTCGGAGGCCGATTCCACGGCCCCGGCCAAACGCAGCACCTCGCCGTCGGTGCGCGTGCCCTCGACGGTTACGGCGACGACGCTCATCACCCCGTGGGTGAGGGTGCCGGTTTTATCGAGCACCACGGTGTCGACGTCGCGAGTCGCTTCCAGCGCTGGATGACCCTTGATGAAGATGCCCAGCTGCGCACCACGGCCGGATGCCACCAGCAGCGCGGTGGGTATGGCCAGGCCCAGCGCGCACGGACAGGCGACGACCAACACCGCCAGCGCTGCCGCGGCCGCACGCTCACCTCCGCTCCCGGTCATCCACCACACGCCGAAGGTCACGCCTGCGAGCAGGAATACGCATGGCACGAAGACCGATGACACACGGTCGGCCACGCGCTGCATGCGCGCCTTACCGGTCTGAGCCTGCTCGACGAGCCGGATCATGCCCGAGAGTTTGGTGTCGGCACCGACCGCGGCGGCCTCGACGATCAGCCGCCCGGTCAGCGCGGTGGTGCCGCCGATCACCGCCATACCCGGCGTGATGTCGACCGGAAGGGATTCGCCGGTCATGGCGGAGGCGTCGATGCTGGATTCGCCCGACACGACCAGTCCATCAGTGGCGATCGTCTCACCTGGCCGTACCACGAATCGCTGACCCTCCACGAGTTCGCTTATCGGAATGCGCATCTCGCGCTCGTCGCGGGTCAGCACAGTGACCTCGCGGGCGCCGAGTGCGGCCAGTGCCCGCAAGGCGCTGCCCGCCGAGCGCTTCGCCTTCGCCTCGAAGTGTCGCCCCGCGAGAACGAACGCGGTGACGCCCGCGGCGACTTCGAGATAGATGGCGTCGCTGGCCCAGATCGCAGCCCACACTCCGTCCGGCGCGGTTCCGGTCCGGGATGGGTGCAGATACATCGTGTCCAGCGACCACAGGGTGGCGGTGACTACGCCGACCGAGACCAGGGTGTCCATGCTCGCGGCGCCGACTTTCGCGCCCGTGAACGCGCGCCGGTGGAACGGCGCCGCCGACCATAGCACGACGGGCAGGGCCAGCGCGGTGAGGATGAACTGCCAGCCGGGAATTCTGGTGGACGGCAGAGTCGCGAACATCACCGACAGGTCGGCCAGAGGGAAGAACGCCATCAGGGCGACCACGAGGCGGCGCAGGAGGTCCTTGACCTCGGCGTCCTCGGGGGTGGCGCTGATCGCCTCGGTGTGGTCGATGATGGGTGACGCGCCGTATCCCGCGGCGTCGACTTCTGCGCAAAGGTCTTCGGCGGTGACATGGTCGGCGGCATCGATCGTGGCGACTCCGGTCGCGTAGTTCACCGATGCGATGACGCCGTCGACTTTGTTCAGCCTGCGTTCGACTCTGTTCGCGCATGCGGCGCAGCTCATTCCGGTGACGGCGAGAGAGATCCGGTTGGGCGCGTGGGTTGTCGAGTCGAGCTCGATGGTCATGTGAGTCCCTCTTATTATGCGGCGGGATCTTGGGTCGAGCGGAGATGATCTGCGCGTCTGCCCAATCGGGCGCCTGTGGGCAGGACGAATTCAGTGGGTGCGCGGTCGCCGACCGGAGGAGAGGTGTCAGGTCGTCGCGTGCGGTGGACGATGGTGACCAGTGCGAGCGCGACGACCAGTACGCCGTGCGACGCGACGCGCGGCAGTGGCACCACGCCGGAATGCAGGTCGGCGACAACGAAGGCGCTGAGTACGGCGACGACTGCGGCGAGCACGGGCAGTATTCCCGCGGCCGCCGATGGACGTATCGCACAGGCGAGCAGTCCGACCCCGATGGCCAGGTTCCACGCGGTGCTCTCGTTGAGCAGGTGGCGAGTCATTTCGGCACCGTGGTGGCTCATTCCGAAGTCGAGGCCTGCGATTTGGGCCAGTGCGAGGGCGACCTGCACGACACCGAGCGCGCCGAGCAGCAGTCTCGTCAGCTCGACCCGCGAACTCGGCACGATTGCGCGCAATGTCGAGGAGACCGATCGCCTCGGCCGTTGCAGTTCGGCTGCGGCATAGATCACGTCGGTGAGGTCGGGTGCGCGCGACCGGCTCCCGCGCACGAGCTTCGAAACCTCCACGGCCGTGAGGTACCAGGAACAGCACTCTCGGCACTGCTCCAGGTGCTCATCCACCCGCGTCGAGGGGACGGCTTCGGGCTCACCGTCGATCCGAGCCGACAGTGCTGTCCGGCAAACTTCGCACTCCACGTGCAGATTGTCGTCCACTCCGACACTCGAGTTCCCCGAAGGCCGCGATTACCGTCCCGCGGGAAACCGCAACCTCAGAGTGGACTCGGCTCGGAGGCGTGTGTGGCGCCGATCCAGGGCAAGAGTTGGTAGATCGTTTCGTCGGTGAGGCGGTAGCGCATGAAGCCGGTCTCATGCCCTGGCGCGTCGTCGGATGCGGTGTAATCGTGCTGACCGACCCGCCTGAAGAGCCGGAACACGAACCCTTCTTGTTCACGTGGCGGTAGATGGTGGGCCGGGTGACGCCGACCCCGTGCTTCCAACTCTGGAGGTGGATAGCCTCCATCGAGAACGGACGGCTGATGGGAGTGGACGTGAACATCGAGGAAATGCTGGACCGGCTCGGCTCGGTGATCGGGCCGCCGCCTGTGGGCGGAGTCGTATGAAGCCGCTGCGACCTCTTCACAACTGTCAATGGCTGGGCCGGCGAGCGTCGGGTGCCGGTCCGTGAATCACCCTCTACCAGGGCACATCCCGAACTTCGTTGGATTCTCGGTGAGTCCGGAACCCCTTCCAGGGGCATACGAGCAGGTCAAATAGGGGATAGCACCAACAGCGAGCCCGGTGGCTGAGCATTTGTCCCCGAGTGATGGGTCAGAGTGCTTGGGTCGTGTAGAGGGCGGCGGTCGCGATGGCCACGCCGCCGAGGGTGAAGCGCAGTGCGGTTTCCGGTAGCCGGGGTTGCAGGTGTGCGCCGAGGTATCCGCCGGCCAGCCCGCCGATGCCGCAGCCAAGGCCGATGATCCAGTCCGGGGCGATGTCGGTGCCGCCGGTGGCGACGGCGATGCCGGCGTAGGTGGCCGCGCCCGCGATCGAGGTGATCAGTGTGGAGGTCAGCGCCGCCGGTGCGAGTTCGGCCAAGGGGACGCCGCGTCCGGCCAGGATCGGGCTCAGCAGCGATCCGCCGCCGATGCCGTAGATTCCGCCGACGACGCCGACCACCAGCGCGAGAGTGGTGATGGACCGGTCCGACGGGCGCGGCTTCTCGGTGCGGGGACCATTGGCGGTGCGCAGGCACAGCCACGTCCCCAGCGCCAGCAGCAGCGCTGCCGCGATGAGCTTGAACGTGGCCGCGGTGGGCAGGGCGAACACGCGGATGAGCGCGCCGGTGACGACGCCGGGCAGGGTGCCGATCAGCAGGATCCGGGTCAACGGGCTGCGCAGGGAGCTGCGGCGGCCGTAGCGCAGCAGCGCGCCGGGGATGGACACCACGTTGAACAGCAGGTTCGTCGGTGTCACGGCAGGGCTGGGCACTCCGAGAACGCTGAGCTGGATCGGCAGCAGAAACACCGCCCCCGACACCCCGACAGGCGTGGTCACCACCGACACCAGCAACCCCGCCACGAACCCCGACAGCACCGATCCCAAATCCACACTCGGACTATCGCAGCCGACCGCTCGGCTCGCCCGCCCGGAACGCGGTGAGGCCTCCGGACCTGCGCCGACTCGGGAATTCACGTCCGGCCAGATATTCCCAACCGTGTGATTCGACGTACTCCGAACTACAGTTCGAACGCCCCGAATCCGAAGAGGTTTGTCGATGACCCGCACCACGCCACCCCGAGCCGTGGATGTCGCAGCCGCGTGTCCCGCACTGGCGCCGCTGGCTCGTCCCGCGACCCGGCTCCACCCGCGCAGCGGCACACCGACGGTATACGACAGTTCGATCGGCGGTCCTTTGCTGTGGCCGACCAACGAACCGTGGCCGCACTGTCACGGGCCTCACAACTGGGACTTCTTGACCAACGCGTGGAATCCCCACGAGCTCAACCCGTTACAGTCGCTGGTGGATGCGAAGCTGACGCGACACGATCCCGAACCGTGGCCGTCGGTGGCCGATGTCCCGAGTGCCATGTTGTCGGCAGCGCCGCGTGACATCTGGGAATTCGAAGCCAGCGGGTGGGATCTCGACAACCTCAACCTCCCCCCGTCTCAGCCGTTGGCGGGTCGGTGGAAGCCGACGGCCCATGCCCCGAATGCCATGTTGCCGGTGGCGCAACTTTATACGCGTGACGTCCCGGGGTTACGTCCGCCGCCGGGCAAGGATCTGCTGCAGGTACTCTGGTGCCCGTTGGACAACGCCGATGCCATGCCCGAGACCGCGCTGGTGTGGCGCACCGCCGCCGACGTCACCGACTTCCTGAATACCCCACCGATACCGGCAGCGGTGGAATACGGCTACGACTACATACCCTTGCCATGCACGGTGGAGCCGGAACGCATCATCGAATACCCGAGCGATTTCGAAGAACTCGGCAGCGAGCCGCTGGAGCAAATGCGACAGTGGGCCAGTCGGCAGCACACCGGGATCGATCCGGATGACATCAAGAGCTGGTTCATCGATAACATATGCGTTGCACCCGGGTGGAAGGTCGGCGGCCATATCCGGTGGGGCACCACGGACCCCTTTCCACAGCCATGCCCCACCTGCGGTACCGAGACCGAACCGCTGCTCACCATCGCCTCGTCCGAATGGGACGCCGGAACCCACAGCTGGATACCCTACGAAGATCAGGCCCTCGCAGGGGATTACAGCACAACCACAGGTCCCGACGTCACAATTGCTCGCGGTTACAACATGATCCTTCGCGTCTGCCCAATCTCACCTGATCACCCCCACATCCAACTGATGCAGTAGGCCCGTACCAATGGCCGACCAGTCAGCCCGAAGGCCACTGACACATCGCCCGCCGTGACATCGACATCCGCGAGAAGAACCTGTCGCGGATAGTCTGCGAAACCTGCGCCCGCTGAACCGATCACACGGCCATCACCGCCCCCTCGGTTCCGGTCACCCGCCGGTAGCCGTGGTTCACGGCTGGGTCCTGGAGCTTAGATGCGGGGTTGTCTCCACCGCTCCTGCTCTCGTGTGGCCTGCGGTCGGGTTGTTCCGGTTCGGTGGGCTCTGACCCGTAAATCTCGTAGTTGTCATAGGGATCGTGTTCGATGCCGGTGTCTGCATCCAACCCGACACGATCCCACTGCCATCAAGAAGGAGGTCGAACTCCGCTTCGCCTTCGGTTACGACCCGGGCGAATTCCGCGACACCCTGCACATGCTCGCCGACGGCCACACGGGTCATGGTGGCAGCGAGAACGGCTGCTGTGCTGAGCATTAGCGGAAGTCAGCTGCCTTTCAACAGCACATCGAGGTCGATGCCGTCGGCCATTGCCCGATAACCCTAGGGGTTCGGATGCAGCCCGGCCGGCACCCACGCGGCGGAGATCCTCGCGCTTCCCTTCACCATCCACGGCCTGACCTTGGCGAACCGCATTGTGATGTCGCCGATGACCGGCACGCACTACCCGGGCGGAATACCTGGGCCGGACGTCGCGTCGTACGCCACGACGCGGCCTCGGACGTGGGTCTCATCGTCCCCGAGGCACCTACGTGGGCCACCGACCCGCTGGCGGCAGCGAGCATGGATCCGGCCCGCTACCCGGCGGCCAGAAAAAAAACCGTGGCAGGTCAGCTCGCGAAGGCGCATTTGGTGTGGCATCTCAGACGTCGGCGAGGACGCCCGAGCGCCTTCGGTGACCGGCGCTCAGCGGGCGAGCGATGCGACGACGAGGTAGGTCACCGCCAACAGGGCGGTGACGATGGCCGGGATCATGTCGGCGAGCTTGTCCTTGGTCCGGACGTGGGTGATGAGCGCCCCGACCATCAGCAGCACGATCGCGACCCCAGCGAGCCGGCCGATCGGATGCCAGCCGATACCGATCAAAAGCCCTGCTGCACCGACGATTTCCAGGGCCCCGATGACTCGGAAGCCGGACACGCGGATCCCGGCGTGGGCTGCGCGTTCACGCATGGCCTGGACGGCGAGCACCTTCGGTGCTCCCACGGCGATCATCTCGAGCGCCAGCAAGGCGGCTAGGACAATTGATGCGATCGTCATCGATCGCTCCTTTTCTCTCAGACGTGTTGGTCTCCAGCGCGCGGTAGGCGTGCCACTCGAATCCGGGCGAGGAGAACCAGTCCTCGCTCAGCACCAGGAATGGATCGGTCCACTCCCGCCGCGTGGGTCTCGGCACCGCCGCAGCGCGGTCGGCAATCGACGCTTTCCGCACGATCGTCGACGGGTCCTCGTTGACGTGCCCCAACACCAGCTTCAAATGTTGACGTCCATCAATATAATGCGCTTTATTGATTACCGTCCACATTTGGTGATGGGGGGCTACGCATCAGGTGCCCATCGCGGGGCACGGCAGCGTGAGCGAGCAGTGCGCGACCACGCCGAGTCGGGTGGACGAAGTCATCGATGAGTGCGCCGGCCCAGGTTGATCGGCCGTGAATCCTGTCCAGATGCTCAGTTGTCGGGCGCTGTGATCAGGTGATCGAGCGAGCACTGCAGGCGGCCGCGCCGGATAGGACGCAGGATTCGGGGAATTCCTGGACGATCTCGACATCGAGGGCATCGAGCCGTTGCAGAAAACGGGGCAGGAAACTGAGCGTCACCTTCGTCGCAGTTGCCCTCGCTGGTCAGGCGCCGCGGGCTCGGAGCCCGGCCACGACCATGCCTGCGACGAATTCGGCGTGCCTGCGAACCGCCGCGGGGTCGAGCGGATCGAGTGGGTTCAGCCTCGCCGCCAGCGGGACCAGACTGAACGGCGCGGTAGCGCCGTGCGCAACCAGGAAATGGACGGTGCGGATGTCTTCCTCGGCCAGCACGCCGCGGTCGACGAGCACCTTCAGCGGCGCGGTGATCCGGTGATACAACGGTCCGACGTGCGCGTCGAACAGATACGTCAGCCGAGGCCCCTCGGTGGCGCCTTCGACCGTGACCAGCCGCAGGATCTGTGGGTGGGTGGCGTGCAGTTGAAGGAATTGCACGATCGTCACGCGTACCGCTTCGAGCAGGTCGCGCTCGGCCAACTCCGCATCCACGCTTGTGTGGTCGGCGATCTCGCCGAACGCCCAGTCGACCGTGGCGTACCACAGCCTCTCCTTGGAGCCGAACCGCTGATGGACGAGGTTGTGGCTCACTCCGAGCTCGCGATTGAGCGCCGCCACCGAGGTGCCGTCGAATCCGCATTCGGCGAACACTCTCAACGCCGCGGCCAGGATATCGGTCAACGAGGCTGGTGACAGCTCGGCCGGTGGTCGCCCTTTTCGTGTCTGCGTCGCCATCCGCTCAGTTTAGGACAACATGTTGACGACCATCAACTTGTATGGTTTATTGATTGCCATCAATTTTTATGACGCGGGACACATGGAGGTGGCCGATGCGCAGAGAAGAACAGATAGTCGGCAACACATTCGCCTATCGATTCGCTGATCCGGCCGCGGACCACGTGCTGCTGGTTCAGCACGGAATCGGCGGTCACGGCGGCATCTACGACAATTTCGCCGCACACTATGCCCGGTTGGGCGCCGAGGTCTGGTGCATGGATGCTCCCGGCCACGGCCGCTCGTGCGTGGACCGGCGCGCTGGCCAGTTCACCATCGAGGAGTGGATCGAAGCGGCACTGCGGCTGACCGATCACATTCGTGCCGCCACCGGGCTACCGGTGTTCATCAAGGGATCCTCGCTCGGCGCGTCCGCCGCCTATGGCGCCTACGCCGCGTCGCAGGATTTCGCGGGCGCGATTCTGATGGGATTCGCCATCCCGTCCTCACCGCTGATCCCGACCGAAAACGCCTTCCGCACACAGGCGTTCGATCAGATGGTCGCCCTGTTCGGTCCGGCGCTGCGTTTCGATATCGACCAGTACATCGATTTCGACACCGACTACGGGTTCCGCGGCGCGGGCAAGCAGAAGCATGGGGATCCGCTCAACACCTGGACCTACGACCTGGCCTCGTGGGCGTCGATCCTGCGCTACGACCCGGCCGTGCCGTTGTCTGCCAACACCAAACCGATCCTGTTCGCCGTCGGGGAGAAAGATCCGATCTTTACTCCCGCCACGGCCCGGGCCGTCGTCGACGCCACCACCGGCCCCGTCGAACTGCACATTCACCCCGAAGGGGTGCACCAGCTGATGTTGTTCCACACCGCCGACTACGCCGATGTCGTGCGGACCTGGTGCCACAAGCAGCTGCTCGACTCCGCCCCCGAAAAGGACTGACCATCATGACCGCCACCCAACCCATCGGTGTAAACCACCTGGCGATCGCCACCCGCGACATCAAATCTCAGATCGCGTTCTTCACCGATGTTATCGGCCTGCCGCTCAAGGCGCTGTACCGCATGCACGGAGCCGAAGGCGCCTGGCACGGGTTCGTCGAACTCAACCCCACGTCCTACATCGCGTTCGTGTACCACCCCGACAACCCCGACACTCGCGAGCTCGGGGTCACCCACGCCGCCGAACCGACCGGACCGGTCGCGCCTGGTGCCATGCAGCATGTCGCACTGCATGTACGCGATCTCGACGAACTGCTGAGTTTGCGCGACCGCATCCGCAGTCGAGGGATCGTCGTGCTCGGCCCGATCGACCACGGGTTCTGCCGGTCGCTCTACCTCGCGGGCCCGGAGGGTCTGCTTGTCGAACTCACCACCGGCGACGCCATCGACGACCGCGCCTGGATCGACCCGGAAGTGGTCGAGATCAATGGCATCAGCGCCGAGGAACTCGAACCCTACAAGCACCCCGCACCATTCGCCCGACCGGCTGAGCCGGTGGCCCAACCGGCCTACGACGAGACCAAACCCCATATGGCCTATCCCGACGAGGTCTACCGGCAGATCATCGCCATGCCTGACGAGCTGGTGTGGCAGATGGCCAGCCAGACCGATCCGCCGGTCCGCCTCGACTGATCGCAGCGACCCCATGGCCGACCGTGCACCGCACCGTCCCCGCGGTGCACGGCCCACCCGACCGAAAAGGACATCCGCCCCTCTCATGAAGCTCGCCAATCTCGACGGCCGTGCCACGCTCGTCACCGATACCGGCATCATCGACCTCGCCAACGCCTCCGACGGCGTCCTGCCCAGCGATCCCGATCAGGCCGTCGCGCACATACGGCAGATCCGCGCTTGGTTCAGCGGCAATCGGCCCCGGGTCGATGCCCGTGTGACGGGCGCACAGTTGCTCGCCGATCTGACGCGGCTCGGTCCCCCGGTGCGTGCGCCGCGCCAAATCTTCGCCGTCGGGCTGAACTACGCCGACCACAGTGACGAAACCGGGCTCGCCCTGCCCGAAAGCCCACTGGTGTTCACCAAATTCGCCTCGGCGATCACCGGCCCCGGTGACGTGATCCCGTTGCCCACCGGCACCTGCGACTGGGAGGTGGAACTCGTCGCCGCGATCGGTGTCGGCGGACGTCGCATCGCTACCGAACAGGCCCTCGACCACGTCGCCGGATTCTGCATCGGTCAAGACATCTCCGAGCGTCGATCACAAATGGCCGGCACCCCACCGCAATTCAGCCTCGCCAAAAGTTACGAGCGGTTCGCGCCGATCGGCCCGTGGCTGACCACTCTCGACGAACTCGACGACCCCGACGATCTGGCCATCGAAGCCATCCTCGACGGCGAGACCGTGCAATCGGGCCGCACCAAGCAGATGATTTTCGACGTCGCCGCGCTGGTCTCCCACCTGTCAGGCATCTGCGAGTTGTTCCCCGGCGATCTGATCTTCACCGGCACCCCGGCCGGCGTCGGCTATTCCCGCACCCCGGCACGGTACCTCGCCCCGGGCAACATGCTGCGCTCGACGATCGAGGGCCTCGGCGAGCTGCGCAACCCCTGCACAGTCGCATAGCGACGCGAAGACCTCGACAGACCGCCAACACGGGACGCAAATGCGGTGTCAACTCGCGCGGCGACCCTGTGGAGCGCCTTCACCCGGTTGGTGACCGTCATGGTCTGCTCTCGCAACGTCGATGCGGACCGGAACCGCGGCAACGTGAGTGTCCCGACAACTCGGCCCAGTTCCCGGACGCCGTGCAGAGACGGTTTCCCGGGACTGGTTGCCGAGGCGGCGCAGCAGCGTCACCGACGACAACCGCCCTTTCGGATCGAGATTCCGGTGCGCAGCGAACCAGTCCACTGACGATTTCCGAGTATGGACCATCCCCATGCCGAGCATCTGCTGTGTTAGTCCGCGGTGGA
>NZ_JBJZOK010000035.1:0-70066 GCF_047200615.1 Nocardia sichangensis | reverse complement strand
GGGGGGGGGTGGTTCGGGCCCCTTTTGGGGTGCGGTGGGCGCGCCCGGTCCGTTGCCCCGGGGGGGGGGTACGCGGCGGCCGCGCAAACGCGAGCCGGGCCGCGAACGGAACAGGCTCGGTCTCGCTTCGCTCGAAACCTGTGGTCGAGGTGGTGTCCTTGCGTCCGGTGTGACCTCGCTACCAGGGGTTTCGCTGTTGCCGCGGGCCCGAGGTCCGCGCTGGTGGGATTGCTGCCCCTGTTGTGCCGGTTCTACCGGGCTTGCGCGGCGCATGCTCGGTCCCGCTGCGCTCGAATCCTGTGGTTGAGCTGGTGTGCGTCGGGTGGTGACCTCGCTACCAGGGGTTTCGTGGTTGTCGCAGGGCTGATTTCCGTGGGGGTGGCATCGGTGCGGCTGCTGTGCCGGTTTCCTTGAGCTTGCGTGGTGGTGCTCGGTGTCGCGTCGCTCGGATCCTGTGGTCGAGGTGTGTGTGGTTGTGTCGGGTGGTGACGTCGCTACCAGGGGTTTCGCGGTTGCCGAGCGGCCTGGAGGTCCTCTCTGGGGGCACCGCGGCGCGGCGTGTCGGTTCGACCGCGCTCGAAGGTTGGGCTGGTGCTCTTACGTCGGACAGGGCGAGGCCTCGTTGGCGGTGGCGGGGCGCTGATGGTGGCGTCTTGTCCGGGCCGTCGCTCGGAGGAGGGATGGATCGTGAAGCTGCAATCGGACCAGTGCCGAAAGAATCGGGGCCGTGGTCAGCGGGTGAGGCGGCCACGGAGTGTGGCGGTGGTGAATTCGGTGGCGGCTATGCGGAGGCGGTGGTGGCGGGGGACTACCGCGCGGTGGCCGAAGACGGCGTAGTCGCTGCGCTCGATGTGGTGCAGGATGTCCGAGTAGAGGGTGGCCGCGGTGCGGATGGCGGGGCGTACTCGCGGTTCGAGCAGGTCGATGCCGGGTTCGGCGCGGCGGTAGAGGTCGCGGTTGACCGCGATGAGGTGGGCGAGGGCACGTCGGACGCGCGGATCGGTCCGGCCGGTGCGGCGACATTCGAACAGCAGGGCGTCGTCGACGCCGAACGCGGCGAGGGCGTCGGCGGGCAGGTAGACGCGGTCGCGGTCGAGATCCTCCGCGACGTCCCGCAGGAAGTTGGTCAGCTGGAACGCCTCGCCCAGCGCGGCGGCGGCGGGCTCGGCCGCGGACACCGGGACGACCGTGCCGAGCACCGGCAGCAGCTGCAAGCCGATCGCGGCCGCCGAGCCGCGCATGTATTCGCGCAGCTGCGCCATGGTGGCGTAGCGATTACGGAACGCCGGGGCGCCAGGCGCGTCCATTCGCATGGAATCCAGGAACGTCCAGAAGTGCTGCGCGGCAATGTCATAACGGTGGATGGTGTGGGTGACCGCCGCCAGGACGAGGGCGCGCGGCCGCGGACCCGATTCCCAGCTCCGGTCGTTCTGCCGGTCGGCGGAAGAAGCGTGCGGTGCCGCGCTCGCGCTGCCGGGGCGCGATTCCAGTGCGGCCCGCAGGTCCCGTTCGATCAGATCGAGTTCCGCGGCCGGGTCGCGATCGTGTGCCGCGGCGGGACGGCCCGCCCGGTCGACGACGTCGTCCACCATGCGCGCGAACGCGTACAGCGCGTGCACGGCGGGTCGTCGTTCGGCCGACAGCAGCCGGGTGGCCAGGAAATAGGTGCGGCCATGGGTGGCCGCGATCTGCCTGCACTCGCGGTAGGCGAGCGGCAGCAGCGCGGAACCCGGTAGGCGGTCCTCGGTCATGGGGTGGCGGCGCGCGAAGCGGTGGCCTCGCCGGGCGTGGCCGCGACATCGCCCGGCGGCGTGGCGCGCAGGCGCAGCGGGTCCACCGTGCGCAGCGACAGCGCCGCCACGACCGCGGCGAAGGTGGCGGCGACGACGTGCCAGAAGTTGTACAGGCCGATCGAACCGTCCGGCTGGAAGACCAGCATGAGCCAGGTGCACACGCCGACCAGCGCCATCAGCGTCGTGGTGGACAGCGCGAACCCGGCGGCCAGCGCCAGCGGCCACGAGTAGTACCAGGGCAGTGCGGCGGGCGACAGGATGACGATCGCGACGAACGCGATGAGGATGCCGAGCACCGCCTCCCGCTCGCTGTGCCGGAACCGCCACCAGGTCCACGCGAGCACCGCGACCAGGGCCAGCGCGCACATCGCGCGGGTCACCTCGAGCACCGATTCCAGCCGCAGCGGGGTGATCCAGGTGACCGCGTGCGCCATCACGGTCGGCAGCGACAGCCAGTTGATGATCTTCTTGGACCCGGACAACGCCGTCAGCCAGCCGATGCCGACGCCCGCGATGGCCGAGGCGGCGACGAAGACGACCGCGAACACGCTCAGACCGAGCCCCACGATCTTGCCGAACATGAGTGCGGGATGCGGCATGTCCTCGGTGGGCTCCGCGGCGTCTCCGGGTTGCTCACTGGCGGGCAGGTGCGCCGGGTCGCGCCCGACCCGCTGCGCGGCGCGGCGTTCGCGTTCGTGCAACATCCAGATCCAGACCAGGAACGGCAGCGCCACACCCGCGGTGGCCTTGATGGCCACGCCGATGGCGACGACGACGATGCCCGCAACATGGTGGCGCTCCAGCACCAGCGCGATACCCGCGCACATCAGGCCGACCATCAGCATCTCGTTGTGTACGCCGCCGATCAGGTGGATGAGTACCAGCGGGTTGAGCACCGCCAGCCACAGCGCGACGGTCGGCTTGCCGCCGAGGTGCTTGGTCAGATACGGCACCGCCCACATCATCAGCGCCAGGCCGGGCAGCATGACCAGCCGCATCGCGATGGTGCCCGCCACCACGTTGTCGCCGGTCACGGCGGTGATCGCGCGCCCGAGCAGCAGGAACACCGGGCCGTACGGCGCGGTGGTGGTGGTCCACACGGGGCTCACGTTGTCCAGCAGCACACCGGGATTCGCCACCGGACCGACCTGGTAGGGGTCGAAGCCGTCGCGCAGCAGCGCGCCCTGTGCGAGGTAGGAGTAGGCGTCGCGGCTGAACATCGGCACGGCGAACAACAGCGGCGCGATCCAGATGCCGACGATGGCGCGCAACTCGTTCAGCGTCACCTCGGCGTCGGTCCGGTCGCCCGTGCCGATCGTGGCGCGCCCGAGCCGCACCCACGCGGTGATCATGAGCAGCACGCCGATCCAGATGCAGATGGTCGACAGCGCGTAGCCGTGGCCGAACCGCAGCCAGGACAGGTGCATCGCCTCGAGCAGCGGGTCCCGCTTGCGGACACTGCCCGCGCCGAACCCGCCGAACATGATCATGATCGCGCCGAAGAAGCCGAGCAGTGCGGCATGGCCCTCGGGGCTTCTGGCGAAGTCGGCGGAGGTGCGGACCCACCACAGGACACCGCGAGGGGTGGCCGATTCGCGACCTGCGGAGGCGGGCGACGAGGAGCGGACGTCACCGGCGGAGGCGGCCTCTGCGGTGCGCGTTTCGGGGGATGCCATCTGGTGTCGGTCCCCCCGAATGGTCGGCGGTCGCAACCGCGAGCGAATAGGTCGGCGCTTAGTTTACGGCGTCGCCTCGAACACTATCCGGCTGGTGCGCGGGGTTCCAGGCGAAGTGGGCGCGATCGCGCGAGCAATACGGTTTGCCGCCAGTTTTCCAGAGAGCAGGGCGGTCGGCACGCCCACGCCAGGAGTGGTGCCGCAACCAGCGATAACCACGTTGTCGCTGGAACGCGGGAAATTGCTCGGCCTGAAGGGACCGGTCTGGCGGAAGAGGTGAGCGGCGGAGAACGGCGTGCCCGCGAGCATGCCGCGGTCGAGCCACGTCCGCGGTGTGTCGAGCCGGTCGACGGCGAAATGCTCGGCGATGCCCCGATAACCGCGCGCTTCCAGCACGGCGAGCAGCTCGCGGAGATAGGCGGGGCCGAGACGCGGCCAGTCCAGCGGCGCCGCCGAAAGATTCGGGCACGGCGCCAGCAGGGAGAACGGCTCGTGACGTCCGTCGGCGCGTTCGATGAACAGGCTCGGATCGGTCAGCGCGGGCCGGGTCAGCAGCAGCGAGGGGTCGCTCATCAGCCTGCCGTGGCCCCGGCGGGCCGTGATCTCGGCGAATGTCCGATCCCAGGCCTGCCCGAACTCGATGGTGTGGTGGGCCTGCACCGGCCAGTCCGCCGCGACGGCGGCGGGGACGGTGCCGTGCGCGACGACCGCCGACGGCGAAGCGCGCAGCCCGCGCCGGGGCCGCACGCCGAGCCGGTCGAGCGAGCCGAGATCTGCGGTGAGCACCAGCGCGTCACAGTCGAACGAACGCCCGTCGGCAGTGCGAGCGCGCCGGGCGCGGCGGTCCGCGTAGTCGATCCCGACCACTTCGGCGTTCAGTTCCAGCGTGCCGCCCGCCTCGGTGAACGCCTGCGCCAGCGCAGCGGCTATCGCCCGCATCCCGCCCTCGGGGAAATACACGCCGAGCGAGGTGTCCATGTGCGGGATCGCGCCGTACACGGCGAGCGCCCGCGCGGGCGGCATGCCCGCGTAGAGCGCCTGGAAGGTGAACAGTCGCGCCAGGCGCGGGTCCCGCAGGAACCCGCGCACCCGGGGACCGAGCCTGCCGAAGCCGCCGAGTCGCACCAATTCGGCCAGGGCGCGGCGCTTCTCGGGGACGCGCACCATATCCAGCGGCGAGTCGAAGTTGGTGTCCATGAACTCGGTGAACTCGGCCGCGTAGACCCGCGCCAGCCAGGCGCGCAGCCGCCGGTATCCCCGTGCCTCGGCCGGGCCGCAGGCCCGCTCGACTTCCGCGGCCATCGCGTCCGGATCGGCGAAGACCCTGATCTCGGCGCCGTCGGCGAACCGGGCGTGATAGCCAGGAGCCAGCCGGTGGATGCGCAGCGGGGGCACGCAGGTCTCCGGGGCGCGGCCGACGGCGTCGAGCGCGTCGGTGATCAGTTCGGGCAGCGTGAGGACGGTGGCGCCGGAATCGATGTCGTAGTCGGCGCCCCGGTAGCGTCCGACCCGGCCACCGGGGTGGTCGGCCCGCTCGAGCAGCGTCACCGTGCGACCCGCACCGGTCAGATACAGGGCGGCCGAAAGCCCGGCCAGTCCCGCACCGACCACCACGACGCGATCGGTCGGTCCCGCAACGGTTCTCATCGGAGTCTCCTCGCCGTGGCGCTCACGCGGCACGCTTGGTGGCGGCCAGCGCCATGGCGCGCAGCCGTTCCTTGGCCGCGGGCGTCGCCGAGCTGGCCTCGATGGCCGCCAGGCCGGTGTCGGTGAGTTCGGTGATGCGGCGCTCCACTTCGTCGACCGCGCCGAGTTCGACCAGCAGAGCGCGCAGCCGCTGCACCTGCTCCGCGCTCAGGTCGGTGCCGATGCTCGAGCGCAGCAGCGCGGCCGCGGCGGGATCGGCGTCGTCGGCGCGTCGCAGCGCTTCGGCCAGCAGCACGGTGCGCTTGCCCTCGCGCAGGTCGTCGCCGGAGGGCTTGCCGGTGACCGCCGGATCGCCGAACACGCCGAGCAGGTCGTCGCGCAGCTGGAAGGCGATCCCGATCGCGGTGCCGAACTCGCGGTAGGCCTCGATCAGCTCCTGACCAGCGGCGGCGATCGCGGCGCCGAGATGCAGCGGGCGTTCGACGGTGTAGGCGGCGGTCTTGTAGCGGTTGATCCGCAGCGCGGCCTCGACCGATTCGTCGCCGCCCGCCTCGCCGCTGATGTCGAGCAGTTGGCCGCCGAGCACCTCGGTGCGCATGTCGGCCCACACCGGCGCGAACCGGGCGATGGCCGCGGGGGCGAGGCCGGACGCGTGCACCATGTCATCGGCCCAGGACAGCGCCAGATCTCCGATCAGGATGGCCACGCTGGCGCCGAAGTGCGCCGAGTCGCCGGACCATCCGCGGTCGCGGTGGCGCTGCTCGAAGTCGACGTGCACGGTGGGGAATCGGCGGCGGGTGCGGGAGGAGTCGATGATGTCGTCGTGGACCAGCGCGCACGCCTGGACGAGCTCGAGCGCGGAGCACGCGGTGAGCACCGCAGCGGCGTCGGGGGCGTGCGGATCGCCGCCCGCTCCGAGCCAGCCGGTCCACGCGAACGCCGGCCGGGTGCGTTTCCCGCCGCGGAGCACGAACTGCTCGAGTGCGTCGGTGGCCTCGACGAAGACCGGGCCGAGGCGCTCGGTCGTCGAGCGGCGGGTGGCGAAGAAATGGGTCAGGGCGTCTTCCACGGCGGTGACGAAGGCGGGGGTGCCCGGCTGCGGCACCGCTGGGCGCGGCGTCTGAGTACCGGTTGCGGCGGACAGAGGAGCCTCCAAGGTCGTGCGGATGGTGGACGCACGGGGTCGCGGAGGGTGCCCGGGCGCTGCGGATGATTCGGGGCCGAGCGAGGGGCAGTCGCGCGTGTCGCTCGGCGTGGCGAACAACTCGCCCGATGCGAAGAATACGCGGAGGGTCCGAGCGACCCGACAGGGCCGCCACCGGCCACCTCTACACTGAACCGGTGACTTTCGACAACGTGCGGGGCGGCTCGACCCCTGGCCGGGCGTCCCGGACGCACCCGAACGTCTCCGCCACACCGTCGGTCGTGGAGAGTCTGCGGGCGCACGCGGGGCACGCGGTGCCGTTCTCCGTGGAGTTCAATCCGCCGCGCGACGCCGCCGCCGAAGCGCGGCTGTGGCGCGCCGTCCGGCAGTTCGAGTGCATGCACCCCGCGTTCGTATCGATGACCTACGGCGCGGGCGGTTCCACTCGCGACCGCACTGTCCGCGTGACCGGGCAGCTGGCGCAGGAGACGACGCTGCTGCCGGTCGCGCACCTGACCGCGGTGGAGCACAGCGTCGCGGAGCTGCGCTCGCTGGTCGGCGCGTACGCCGACTCGGGCATCCGCAACATCCTGGTGCTGCGCGGCGACCCGCCCGGTGACCCCCTCGGCGAGTGGCACAAGCATCCCGACGGCGTCTCCTACGCCGAGGAGCTGGTGCGCATCGTGCGCGACCTCGGCGATTTCCACGTCGGCGTGGCCTCCTTCCCGCAGGGCCACCACCGCTCGCCGGACCTGGCGACCGACACCGCGTTCCTGGCCGCGAAACTGCGTGCGGGAGCGGAGTATTCGATCACCCAGATGTTCTTCGACGTCGAGCACTATCTGCGTCTGCGCGATCGCCTCGTCGCGCTCGACCCGATCGAGGGCGCGAAGCCGATCATTCCGGAGCTGATGCCCATCACGTCGCTGCGCACGGTGCAGCGCGCCGAGGAGCTGTGTGGCAGGCCGCTGCCCGCCGCCGTGCTGGACCGGCTGCGCAAGGCGGCGGGCGACGACGGTGAGGAGAACGCCGCGGCGGTGCGCGCGGCGGGCATCGAGATCGCCACCGAGATCGCCCAGCGGCTGATCGACGAGGGCGCGCCCTGCCTGCATTTCATCACGCTCAATTTCGCCAAGGCGACCAGCGAGGTGCTGACCAACCTCGGTTACGGCGTCACGGCGACTCCGGTCAGCGCCTGACCGCGCACGGGGTCCTCTGATCACGGCGCGTCGAGCCGGCGGTGTTCAGCGGTGCGTACGGGTGGTCGTCCGGAACGCATGTCGAGTCGAACGGCCGATCACCGGTCGGGCGATCGTCCGAAACGTGCGCGTCGAGCCGAGTCGGCGATCACCGGTCGGGCGAGTGTCCGGAACACGCGTCGGGCCGAATCGGCGTTCAGCGGTAGCGCGCGGTGCTCCGGTGCCGGTGCGGCCGAGCCGAGTCGGCGATCACCGGTCGGGCGAGTGTCCGGAACACGCGATGGGCCGAATCGGCGTTCAGTGGTAGCGCGCGGTGCTCCGGTGCCGGTGCGGCCGGGCCGGACGCCGATCGACGGAACCCGGGCGAGATGATCCCGGAGTCTGCCGGTGCGCACGAGGACGCACCGGCAGGGCACCGGTCAGGCGGCGCGAGCCGCGCGCAGTCCCCATGCCTCGGCGAGCAGCCGATACGATTCCAGGCGATCGGCGTGCTGATGAGTGATCGTGGTGACGAGCAACTCGTCCGCCCCGCTGACGCGTTGCAGCGCGGCGAGCCGTTCCGCGACCGTGCCGGGTGATCCCACGAACTGGGTGGCAAGGCGGTCGTCGACCAGACGCCGCTGCTCCGCGGTGAGCGGCGCGATGGTCGCCGGATCGGGATAGTCGGCCGCTCCCGCCCCGCTGCGGATGCTGTGCACCCAGTGACCGTAACTGGCGGCCAGCCGCTGTGCGGTCGCGTCGTCCTCGGCCACGACCACGTCCGCGGAGATCACCACGTACGGCTCGGCCGAGTCGGCGGACGGGCGGAACGCCGCCCGATACGCCTCGATCGCGTCCAGCGCGGTGCCCGGCGAGACGTGATAGGCCGCGGCGAACGGCAGCCCCAGCCGCCCGGCCAGCTCCGCGCTCTCGCCGCCGGTACTGCCGAACAGCCACAGCCGTACCTGTGCGTTCTCACCGGGAACAGCGTGCAGCGCAACGCCTTCCGGGCTGACGAAACTACCGGCCAACAGGGCGCGCACCTCGCCGATCTGCTCGGCGAAATCCAGCGGCTCCGCGCCGCGCTGCTGCAACGCGCCCACCGAGGCGATGAATTTCGACCGGTCCAGGATGCGGCCCGGGTCGAACGGCGGCGGAACGACCACGCCGTCGCGGATCTCGGTGCGCCCGGTCACCGCGTCGACCACCGGTTTACCGCCCTTGTTGCGCCCGGCTTCGGCCCCGAACTGGCTGCGCCGATGACCCGACCGGCCCAGCCCCAGGTCGAGCCGGCCCGGGTACAGCGCGTCGATCGTGCCGAACGCCTCCACGATCGAGGCCGAGGTGTGATGACCTACCTGCACGGCCGCCGAACCCACGCGGATGCGCTTGGTGGCCGCGGCGACCAAGCCGATCAGGGTGATCGAGGAGGAACTGGCCACCCTGACGAAGTGGTGCTCGGCCAGCCAGTACCGGTGGTAGCCCCACTGTTCGGCGTGCTGGGCCAGATCGACGGTGTTGCGCAGCGCCTGCTGCGCGGTGGAGCCCGCGCTGATCGGGGACAGGTCCAGGATCGATAGGGGAACGGACCCGCTCATGCCGCACGCCCCTGCCGCGGATCCTGCTCGCCCGCTTCGATGGCCACGCGCAGCCGGTTCTGCGCGGGCGCCACCGGGCAGGTCGCGAAATCGGTGAACGCGCACGGCAGATTCGCCGCGCGGTTGAAGTCCAGCACCACCGTGCCGTCCGCCTCCGGTGCGCCCACGGTCAGTGACCGTGCGGCCGGGTAGGTCGTCACACCGCTGGTCGCGTCGGTGAACAGCACGCGCAGGTCGTTCCGGTCGCCGAACGCGACGACCCGTTCGGTCACCTCGCCGATGCGGAATTCGATGGTGCCCGCGGCGCTGTGGTGGTGTTCGAGTCCCTCGATCACCGCGCCGGTGACCACGGTCCGCTGTTCCTCGAACGGGGTGAACCGCCCGGAGAGCACCCAGCGTGGATCGGGTCGATACGACGGGATGCCGTCGAAGGTGAGCAGGGCGGGGGAGGCCGGGTCGTGCACCCGGACGGCGTAGCGACCTGTGCGGCGGATCACCTCGAGCACCCGGCGCTCCTGCCGGACGTGCAGTCCGGGCGCGCCTTCGGCGGGGGTGACGATCTGCACGCCGGCGATGCCGAGCCCGTCGTACTCCAGCCGGTCGGCGGGCTGGGCGGTGATGAACACCTTCTCGTCGGTGACCCACCAGGTGCCGGGGACATCCGGCAGCCGCTCGGGGCGGTCGGTGAGCCAGTGCAGCCCGGTCAGGCTGAGAAAGCCGAGCGGGTCGCGCAACTGGTCCTCGCGCGCGTGGTGCCAGCGCGCCCACTCGGTCTCGAAAACGCTGGTGATGCTGGTGGTCATGACGCTATGGCTCCTTCGTGGGCGGTGGTGCGACGGTGGGGATGGCGCAGGCCGAGGTGGTCGCGCAAGGTGGTTCCGGCGTACTCGGTGCGGAAGCTGCCGCGCTCCTGGAGTTCCGGGACGACCCGGTCGACGAACTCGTCGAGCCCGTGCGGGGTGAGGTGCGGGACCAGGATGAATCCGTCGGCGGCGTCGGATTGCACATAGGTGTCGATCTGCTCGGCGACCGACGCGGGCGTGCCGATGAACTGCTGGCGCGCGGTGACCTCGATGATCAGCTCCCGGATGCTGAGCCCGCCCGCTTCCGCCTTGGCCCGCCAAGCCTCGGCGACCGCCCGGGGGTCCTTGGCGTGCCGTACGCGGCCGCGGGTGACGGTGACGTTGTCGGCGGGCTCGACCTCCGGCAGCGGGCCGTCCGGGTCGTAGCCGGAGAGGTCGCGGCCCCAGACCTGCTCGAGGAAGGCGATCGCGGTCTGCGGACCGACCTGCTGCAGGCGGATGTGCCGGGCGCGCTCCTCGGCTTCGGCCTCGGTGTCTCCGAGGACGAAGGTGGCGGCCGGGAGGATCTTCAGCTCGTCGGGGGTGCGCCCGTATTTGGCCAGGCGGCCCTTGAGGTCCGCGTAGAAGCGCTGCCCGTCCGCCAGGGTGCCGTGGCCGGTGAAGATCGCGTCGGCCGTGGCCGCGCCGAATTCCCGGCCGTCGTCGGAGTCGCCCGCCTGCAGCAGCACCGGGTGGCCTTGCGGGCTCGGCGGGAGCACGAATCGGGCGGCGATGTCGAATTGCGTTCCGCGATGCCGGGTTTCCGGGATGTCGCGGGCGAACACCCCGGCCTCCCGATCGACGACCAGGGAGTCCGCGGCCCAACTGTCCCACAACGCCCGGGTCACCTCGACGGTCTCGGCCGCGCGGCGGTAGCGCTGCCCGTGCTCGAGATAGCCGCCGCGCCGGAAGTTCGCGCCGGTGAACGCGTCGGAGGAGGTCACGACGTTCCAGGCCGCGCGCCCGCCGGAGAGGTGGTCGAGCGAGGCGAATTGCTTGGCCAGCTCGAACGGTTCGTTGTAGGTGCTGTTGATGGTGCCGGCAAGGCCGAGCTTCTCGGTCACCCCGGCCAGCGCGTTGAGCACGGTGAAGGTGTCCGGCCTGCCCACGACGTCCAGATCGTGGATGCGGCCGAGGTGTTCGCGCAGACGCAGTCCTTCGGCGAGGAAGAAGAAGTCGAACAGGCCGCGCTCGGCGGTCCGCGCCAGATGCTCGAACGACGCGAAATCGATCTGGCTGCCCGACTCGGGATCGCTCCAGACGGTGGTGTTGTTCACGCCGGGGAAGTGGGCGGCGAGGTGGACGGGCTTGCGGGGCTTGTCGGTCACGACAGCGTGCCTTCCGTGCTGGTGGCGTAGCGGCTCGCCGGGCGGGGCAGGCCGAGGCGAGCGCGTAAAGTGCCCGCGGGCAGCGGTTTCCGGTCCAGTGCGGACAGCAGACGGACGGCGGCGGGAAGCGCGAGGGGGCGCAGGACCACGCCGTCGGCGGCCTCGGCGGCAGCCACGTCCGCGAGCAGTTCACGCAGCGTCGCGGTGGTCCCGACGTGGCGCAGGGCGGTCGGCGCGGGGGTGCGGACCGGGTCGGCCCAGCTGTCCAGAGTGTGGACGTCCACACGTGCCGTGTCCGGGGAGTCCGCCAGATGGATGTCCAGATCCAGCAGCACCTGCACGCTGTCGGGGTCGCGTCCCGCGGCCGTCAGCGCAGCACGCACTTCGGTGCGCCGCGTCCGTGCCGCGTCGAGATCCGCCGCGTCGATCCGGATCAGGTCGGCGCGGCGCAGCGCGACCTCGGTGTCGGCCGCGCCGTCTGCGCGCACCGCGACGATCGGCTGACCCTGGGGCGAGCGCGGAGTGATCGATGGCCCCTTCACCGCGAAGTTGTCGCCGGTGAAGTCGATGTAGTGCAGTTTGTCCCGGTCGACGAAGCGGCCGGTCGCGGCGTCGCGGATCTCCGCGTCATCCTCCCAGCTGTCCCACAGCCGGGTGACGACATCGATCGCCTCGTCGGCCTCGTGCCACAGCGCGGCCGCCTCCTGTGCCGGTTTGCGTCCGAACGCCCGCGCCTGCTCGTCTCCTTCGGAAACGGTGACCTCCCAGCCCGCCCGGCCGAGCGTGGCGAAATCCAGGCTCTGGAACGCCTTCGCCAGATGGAACGGCTCGGTGTGGGTGACCGGCGCCTGCGGGATCAGGCCGACGCGGTGAGTGGCGGCGGCGACGCGGGCGGCGATCGCGACCGCGTCGAGCCTGCCCCGGGTGGCGCCGGGGCCGCCGGGCTGCAAGCCGAACGAGTCGGGCAGGAACACCGCGTCGACGCCCGCCCGCTCGGCCGCGACGATCAGATCGACCCAGTACCGCCCGGTGAACAGGTCTTCGGCGCGTGAGTCGGCACGCCGCCAGGACGCGGGGTGCGCGCCGGTCCCCGCCGCCTCGACGGCGAGGAAGAGGCCGGAATCCGTCATCAGGCCGTGCCCTCCGCGTCGATCTGCTGCCGCAGCGCCGGGTGCGTGCCCGCTCCTGCGACATCGGGGGCCGAGAACAACGCCTGCTGCCACAGCGCGGCGCGTATGCCGGGCGAGGAGCGGACGACGCGGCGGTCCCGCTCGGCGCGGACCGGTGCGACCGCGTGGACCCGCGCGTTACCGGAGATCTCGGCGGCGCGCGGGGCGCGCAGGCGGGTGCGCCACCAGCGGGCCGGGTCGGCTTCGAAGGCGGCGGGGTCGGCTGGAACGTCCGGCGCGGCGGCCGGTTCGGCGTCGGCGTCGGGCTTCCGGTTGAAGGCGGAGTACACCATCAGGGCGATCCTTTTCGGTCGGTGCCACCATGTGCTCGGCTTGTGGCCGGTGGTGGGCTCCGGTGAGCGGGGAGGGGTAATCGCGGAGGACGAGACGGCGGGTTCCGGGCGGCTGCGGCACGGAGCCCAGCGCCGCCGGTTCAGCACGCGGCTGTGGCGGTAGGTCGGATTCGGCATCAGGACACGCCTTTCGCCAGGGCGGGCGCCGGTATGGCCGACAACAGTTCACGGGTGTACTCGTGGCGCGGATCGCCGAAGATCTCTGCGGTGCGGCCGGATTCGACGATGCGGCCGTGCCGCAGCACCGCGACGTGATCGCTGATGCGGCGCACCACAGCCAGATCGTGCGAGATGAACAGGTAGCTCAGCGACAACTCGGCCTGCAGCCGGTCGAGCAATTCGAGAATCTGCGCCTGCACCGAGGCGTCCAGCGCGGAGACCGGTTCGTCGAGCACCAGCAGTTCCGGATGCAGCGCCAGCGCCCGGGCGATGGCGACGCGCTGACGCTGTCCCCCGGACAACTCGGCGGGCCTGCGCTGGGCGAAACCGGGCGGGAGCGCGACCTGCGCGAGCAGTTCCGCCACGCGGTCGCGGCGCTGCGCGCGGTTCCCGATGCCGAACGCGCGCAACGGTTCCTCGACGATCGCACCGACCCGCCAACGCGGATCCAGTGAGGCGTAGGGGTTCTGGTACACCACCTGGAAGCGTTTGCGCAGTGCGCGCAGCCGCGACCCGCGGGCCCGCGACAGCGACTGCCCGTCGAAGGTGACCTCGCCGCGGTCGGGTTCGGTGAGCCGCAGCGCGATCCGCGCGGTGGTGGACTTGCCTGATCCGGATTCGCCGACCAGCGAGAGGGTCTCGCCGCGACCGAGTTCGAAACCGACCCCGGCCACCGCCGTCACGCTGTCGCCCCCGTGCGCCCGGAAGGTCTTGTGCACCTCGCGCAAGACCAGTAGCGGCTCGCCCGTCCTGGGCTTGGGCTCGCGGTAGCCGTCGGCGGGCGCGAGGCTGGGTGAGGCGGCGAGCAGGCGCTTGGTGTACGGGTGGTGCGGCGTGGCCAGCAGTTCGGCGGTGGCGCCGCTTTCCACCACCTCGCCGCCGTTGAGCACGACCAGGCGGTCCGCGCGTTCGGCGGCGACGGCCAGATCGTGGGTGATCAGCAGCACCGCCGTGCCGCGCGCCGCGATCTGCTCGGCGAGCCGATCCAGTACCCGGCGCGCGACGGTCGCGTCGAGCGCGCTGGTCGGCTCGTCGGCGATGACCAGGTCCGGTGCGCAGGCCAGCGCCGAGGCGATCAGCACCCGCTGGCGCTGCCCGCCGGAAAGCTCGTGCGGGTACTGGGTGGCCCGTAGTTCGGGCCGGTCCAGTCCGGCGTCGGTCAGCAGCTCGATCGCCCGCGCCCGTGCCGCTTTGCGGTCGGCCAGTCCGTGTACCAGCAGCGATTCGGCGACTTGGTCGCCGATTCGCCGGACCGGATTCAGCGACAGCCCGGGGTCCTGCGGGACGAAGCCGATGCGCGCTCCCCGCAGCCGCCGCAGCGCGCGTTCGGAGCCGGTGTCGACCACGGCGCCGTCGAAGGTCACGGTGCCACCCGCGATCTCGGCGTTCGCGCCGAGCAGGCCGATCACGGCGTGGGCGAGCGTGGACTTGCCGGAACCGGACTCGCCGACCAGCGCCACCACCTCGCCGCGGGCCACGGTGAGTGACACACCGTCGAGCGCGGTGACCGGGCCGGTGTCCGAGCGGTAACGAACCCGCAGGTCCTCGACGTGCAGCAGTGGAGATGCCGGGGCGCTCACGCGCGTTCTCCCTTCCCGATCGCGCGGCCGAGGCGCTGCGCGGCGAGCACGACGGCGATGATGACGAGACCGGGCAGGGTGGTCATCCACCACGCGGTCGCGAGATAGTTGCGGCCCTCGGAGATCAGCGTGCCCCACTCGGGCGTGGGCGGCTTCGCGCCGTAGCCGAGGAAGCTCAGCGCCGACACGGCCAGCACCGCCATGCCGAATTCCACCGCGGCCAAGGCGAGTACGGGCTGGATGGAATTGGGCAGCACGTGCCTGGCCAGCACCGTGTACCAGCGTGCGCCCGCGGCGTGGGCGGCCTCCACGTACACCGCCTGGCGCACCCGCAGCACTTCCGATCGCATCACGCGGGCGAAATTGGCCACCAGCGAAATGCCCACCGCCAGCGCTACGTTGCGGGTGCCGAAGCCGAGCGCGGTGACCAGCGCGAGCGACAGCAGCAGCGAGGGCACCGACAGCAGCACGTCGACCAGCCGCATGACGACGGCGTCCACCACGCCGCCGACCGCGCCGGACAACAGCCCGAGCAGCGCCCCGGCGACCAGCGCTATGCCCACCGCGGCCAGGGTGGCGGTCAGCGAGAGCCCGGCGCCGTGCACCATCCGGGTGTACAGATCGCGCCCGAGATTGTCGGTGCCGAACCAGTGTCGAGCGCTCGGGCTCTGCAACTTCTGCGCGGGCACGCCGGTCAGCGGGTCGCCACCGGCGAAGACCGACGGCGCCAGCGCCCACCCCACGGCGAGCAGCGCGACGGCGCCCGACACCAGCAGTCCGGCATTGCCGCGCAGAGTCTTCCACCGCACGGCCGGTCGTCGCAGACCGGTCAGCACCGCTGCGCGCTGTTCCTCGGTGACGTCAACCACGGGTCCGTACCCCCTCGGCGAGTGGTGCGCCGAGCAGGAGCCCGGCGTTACGAATGACGGGAGCGGGGTCAGGCACGGACGATCGCCTCCTCGCCGGTGTCGGCGGCGGTCTGCTCGGACTCGCCGCGCACACCGCGAGAGCGGGCGGCGATGCGCGGGTCGAGCATCGGATACAGCAGGTCCACCGCCAGATTCACGCTGACGAACACCACTGAGGTGAGCAGCACGATGCCCTGCACCACGGGGATGTCCTGCGCCAGCACCGCGGTCTGGGTCAGCCGCCCGACGCCTTGGCGGGCGAAGACCGTCTCCACCACCACCGATCCGGCGAGCATGTTGCCGACCAGGACCCCCGCGATGGTGAACGCGGGCACACTGGCCGGGCGCAGCACGTGCGTGCGCCGCACCCACCAGCGCGACCCGCCCTTGGCCAGGGCCACGTCGACGAACGGCTGACGCCAGGTCGTCTCCAACCCGGCGGTGAGCACTTGTGCGATGACCGCGCCGATCGGCAGGGCCAGGGTGAGTGCGGGCAGCACCGTGCCGGCGAAACCGTGTCCGCCGAATGCCGGAGCCAGCCGCAATTGGAACGAGAACACTTGCAGCAGTAGCAGTCCGGTCCAGAAGGTCGGCACCGAGACGCCGAGCGACGGCAGCGCGGCCAAGGCGTTGCGCAGCCAGGGCCGCCGGGTCTGGGTGGCCGCGAACGCCAGCGCGACGCCGCCGACGACCGCGAAGAGCAATGCGGTGCCGGTCAATTCGAGCGTGGCGGGCAGCGCGTCACCGATCGCGCCGGTGACCGGCTGCCCGGTCGCGATGGAATGCCCGAGGTCGCCGCGCACGGCGTGCCCGAGCGCGGTCGAATACTGTTCCCACAGCGGCCGATCCAGCCCGTAGCGGGCCTGCATCTCGGCGATGGCGGCCTTGTCCACCGGCGTGCCTGCGCCGCCGCCGTCGGCCGCGATCGAGATCGGGTCGGCGGGCAGCAGGTACAGCACAACGAACGACAGCGTGAACGCCGCCCACAGCACCCAGATCGCCTGCAGTGCCCGCAGGGCCAGATAGCGCGCCATGACTACCGTCCGCTCAGCCAGGTGTCGAAGAACTGCAATCGGGCGGAGGCTTCGAACTTCAGATCGCGCGTGTTCGCGCTCGCGCCGATCGCCTGGGACAGCTCGACGGTCGGCAGCTGCAGTCCGGCGTCGAGCACCTGTTCCTGCGCGGTGCGGATGAGCCCGTTGCGTGTTGCGGCGTCGACGGTGCTGACCTGCCCGTTCAGCGCGTCGTCCAACGCGGGTACGGGGCCGCGCGCGTTGAGATTGCGCCCTTCGAGGCCGAAGGTGGTGCGCAGGATGTCACCGTCGGCGCGAGTGGTGTTGCCGTAGAAGGAATCGAAATCCTTGCTGCTCTGGCGCGCCGTGGCCTCCGCCGACGACACCAGGTCCAGCTTCAGCTCGACGCCGACCTGCCGCAACTGCTGCTGCACCAGTTCGAGGATCGCCTGGTTGCCCGCGAACACCTGGCTGAACAGCACCGAGAACGACAACCGCTCGCCGTTTTTCGTCCGGACGCCGTCCGCGCCGGGCAGCCACCCGGCCTGATCCAGGAGCGTGCGCGTCTTCGCCGGGTCGTAGGCCAGACGCGCGGAGAGGTCGGTGTAGCCGGGTGTGGTGCTGGCGAGTGTGCTGGTGGCGGGCTTGAATTGCGGGCCGAGCACGGTGTCGACCAGTTGCTTGCGATCGATGGCGGGCAGCAGGGCCCGGCGCACCGCCGGATCGCGCAACGGACCTCTGGTGACGTTGAGCTGCAAGCCGAACGGCACACCCGGGTTGGCGGTGCTGAGCACCCGGCCACCCGCCGCCTCGATCTGCGGAGCGTCCTGCGGCAGCGCGTCGCTGATCGCGTCCAGCTGCCCGGAGGCGAGACTGCCGGTGCGGACGCCGGATTCGGGCACCACGGTGAACTCGATCTTGTCCAGGTAGGCCTCGCCCCGATGGGCGAACACCGCCGAACCCCAGTGGTAGCCGGTCCGTTTGGCCAGCGTCACCGCGGCGTCCTGGCGGTAGGCCGCGTAGGTGAACGGTCCGCTGCCGACGTTGTCGCCGAGGCAACGCTGCTCGGCAGGCTTGGCCGTGGTCACGTCGGCCAGGATGCCGAGCGCCGCGGTCGAGGACGCCTGCAGGAACGGTGCGTTGGGCTTGCTGAACTCGACCCGGGCGGTGAGCCGGTCCACAGCCGTGGTCCCGACGTAGCCGGTGAGGTAGCTGCTGCCCAGCGGCGCCTTGCCCGAGCCGATCTTCACGACCGAATCGAACGTGTTGCGCACCGATTCGGCGGTGAGCGGCGTGCCGTCGCTGAAGGTGACGCCGTCGACGAGGTGGAAGGTGAAGACCTTCGCGTCGGGGCTCGTCTCCCAGCTCTGCGCCAGCCACGGCTTCAGCTCGCCGGTGGCCGGGTCCTGGTCGGTCAGCGAATCCACGATCTGCCGGGCGACGTACAGCGTCTGATTGGTGCCCGCCTGGGCGGGATCCGAGCAGGTCGGCGCCTGCGACAGGCCGTAGCGCAGTACACCGCCCGGCTGGGGCGGGCCCGCGTCGCCGCCGGGCGCGGCCGAATCACTGCCGCAGGCGGCCACGGTGGTGGCCGCGGCGAGCGCGCCGGCCAGCGCGACGATTCGGTGACGGGTTCGGATCACGGGGCAACTCCAGATACTTCGGGGCGGGGGAGCTCCTCGCCCTGGTCGGGGTCGGTATCGGCGACACCGGTCGCCAACGGTCGGCTGGGGATGCGGCGGCGCAATTCCGGCGCCACCTCGGCTTGGAACAGCTCGAGGCCGTCCAGGTACTGCCGCTCGGGGCGGCCGTCGCGTTCGGCGGACAGGTGGATCACCTCGTGGCCGAGGTGCTCGTGCTGGCGGCCGACCTTGTCGATCACCTGCTCCGGGCTGCCGATCAGCGCCGAACTGCGGGCCACGTAGTCGTCGAGGGTCTCGAACACCACCGGCAGCCCGCGTTCGCGCGCCAGCGCCAGCCGCGCTTCGAAGATCGGCGCGTAGGCCGCGAGCGCCTCCTGCGAGGTGCGCGACACCTGGAATCCGGCGGTGCCCGCGCCGACCAGCGCGTCGGCGGGGTCGTGGCCGTGGAACGCCCAGCGCTCCCGGTAGTGGCGCACCAGCTCGGCATACGGCTCGATCGGGTTGGTGACGTTCGCCGAGAACAGTGGATCACCGTGGCGCGCGGCCAGTTCCACCGATTCGCGGCTGGTGGCGCTGCCGTGCCAGATCCGGATCTTCGGCTGCCACGGCCGCGGCAATGCCTTGGCCTCGCGCAGCGGCGGACGGAAGCGCCCCGACCAGGTCACGCTGTCACCGGCCCACAGGGCGCGGAACAGTTCGTAGCCTTCGCGATTGCGGTCCCACTGGTCGTCGGGCGTGACGTGGTACAGCTGCGCCTGTGCGGCGCCGTTGCCCTTGCCGATGATCAGCTCGAGCCGCCCGCCGGACAGGTTGTCCAGCGTGGAGTAGTCCTCGAAAGCACGCACCGGGTCGAGCAGGCTCAGCGTGGTCACCGCGGTGAACAGCGTGATCCGCGAGGTGAGGGCGGCCAGGTGGGACAGGATGACCGGCGGCGCGGCGGACAGGAACGGCTCCTCGTGCCGCTCGCCGACGGCGAATCCGTCGTAGCCCAGTTCCTCGGCCAGCCGCGCCTGGCCGACGACGTCGCGCAGGCGTTCCCGGGTGCCGGGCAGGCGGCCGGTCCGCGGGTCGGGTACCCGGGTGACCAAGGTGAACAGCAGGAACTTCACGCGATCGCTCCCAGCGCGGGCAGCTGCTTCTCGAAGGGGTGCGGCCCGATCTGTTCCGCGGGCAGGTCCGGGTCGTAGAGCGCGCGGTAACCGGCGGCGAGATAGAGGGCGACCGCTTCGGGCTGACGCGGTCCGGTGGTCAGGTAGATCCGCCGGTAGCCGCGGCGCGCGATCTCGGCTTCCAGCCGCTCGAGTACGAACAGGCCGAGCCCTTGCCTGCGATGCTCCCGCGAGGTCCAGATCCGCTTCAGCTCCGCGGTGTGCGCGTCGTAGCGCTGGAACGCACCGCCCGCCACCGCTTCTCCGTCGCGGGTGACGACCAGCAGTGCGCCGTGCGGCGGCGCGAACGCGGTGGCCGGGTGTTCGCGCAACGAGGCGTGCACCTCGCCGGGCGTGCGACCGTAGCGGCTGCTGTACTCGAGGGCGAGTTCGGCCAGCAGAGGCGCGGCCAAGGGATCGTCCTGGGCGACCCGGTGCACGCGCAGCGTCGGGGTCGAGAGCGGTTGTGTCATCGGCTCAGCGCTTCTTCGGCAGGCCGGGCGGGTTGATCCGCGATTCGGTGACCTTCTCGCTCTGCAGGCCCCAACGGTCGATCACCTGCTGATATGTGCCGTGCTCGATGGCGTAGGCGAGCGCGTGCTGCACGGCGGTGATCAGCCCGTTGTCCTTCTTGGTGAGCACCGCGATCTCGCCTTGCAGCGCCTCGCCCGCACCGGAGAAGGTGCCCACGATCCTGGTCTGCTTCGCGGTGGCCGCGTGGTAGATCGCCGTCGGGTTCGGCCCGAGGTAGCCGTCGAGCCGCTGCGAGGCCAGCGCCAGGTAGTAGTCGGTGGTCTGCTGGAAGTAGGCGATGTCGATCGGAGGCAGGCCCTCGGCCCGGTTCTGCTCGTTCCACTTCACCAGCAGCTGCTCCTGATTGGTGCCGCTGCCGACCCCGATCCGCTTGCCCGCCAGGCTCGTCCGATCCTTGTATTCCAGCTTGCTCTGGATCGGCACCTCCAGCGCGACGTTGTCCTTGCGGTAGGTCGCGAAGTCGTACTTCTCCTTGCGTTCCTCGGTGACGGTGACGTTGGAGATGAACGCGTCCACCTCACCGGAGTCCACCCGCACGAAGTTCTGCGACCAATCGGCCACCTGCGCATCGAGTTTCAGGCCGAGGATGTCGGCGACCAGCGAGGCGAAGTCGATCTCCGAGCCGACCACCGTCCGGTCGTCGGTGGCGTAGAACCGCAGCGGCGGCGCTGCCCCGGACGTGCCGGTCACGACCAGCGTGCCACGGTCGCGGATCGCCTTCGGCACCTCGGCGGCGATGGCATCGACCTTGGCGGCCCGAACGCGGCCGGACTGGGCGGGGGAGAGGTCGAAGGTGACCGAACCGGCGGGCTGCGCGGCGCTGTCCGCCTCGGGTTCGGTGCAGCCGGTGGCCAGCAGCACGACCGCGGTCGCGGCGGCGGTGACCAGGGCGGAGAACTTCATCGGATACCTGTTCGTCAACGGACTCGGGAAAGGAACGCGCGAGTGCGCGGGTGTTCGGGATGGTCGAGAACGACCGAGGGCGGGCCCTGCTCGACGATGACGCCCTCGTCGAGGAACACCACGGTGTCGGCGACCTCACGGGCGAAGCCGATCTCGTGGGTGACGATCACCAGCGCGGTGCCGCCGTGCGCCAGATCGCGGATCACGTCGAGCACTTCGCCGACCAGTTCCGGGTCCAGCGCGGAGGTGGGCTCGTCGAACAGGATCACGCGGGGGCGCAGCGCCAGCGCGCGGGCGATCGCAACCCGCTGCTGCTGCCCGCCCGACAGCCTGCGCGGATACGCGTCCGCCAGGTGCCCGATGCCGACCCGATCCAGCAGCAGGCGTGCCTCGCGCTCCACCTCGGTCCGATCGCGCCGCTGCGCGGACAGCGGTGCGAGCGTGACGTTGTCGAGCACGGTCAGATGCGGGAACAGATTGAACTGCTGGAAGACGAAGCCGATCCGGGAGCGCTGCTTGCGCACCGCGTGGTCGGGCAGCGCGTGCAAGCGGTCGCGCCGCAGCCGATATCCGATCAGCTCGCCGTCGATGTGCACGGTGCCCGCGTCCAGCGTCTCCAGATGGTTCACCACGCGCAGCAGGGTCGACTTGCCCGACCCGGACGGGCCGATCACGGCCACCACCTCGCCGGATCGCACGGTGAGATCGATGCCGCGCAACACTTCGTGCGAGCCGAAGGATTTCCGGACGCCGCGGACCTGCACGGCGGGTGTGGCGCTCATCGGGTCGCTCCGCGCGGTGCGGCGGGACCGACCTCGGCGACCTCACGCAGCTTCCGCCACGCGCGTTGCAGCGGCGTCGGCGGCGGCGTGCGGTGCGCGCCCTTGGCGTAGTGGCGTTCGATGTAGTACTGCGCCACCGAGAGCGCCGTGGTGAGCACGATGTACCAGACCGTCGCGACCATCAGCAGCGGCACCACCCGTCCGTTGCGCCCGTAGATGACCTGGACCTGGTAGAACAGCTCGGCGATCGCCATCACCGACACGATCGAGGTGCCCTTGAACAGGCTGATCACCTCGTTGGCCGCGTTCGGCAGGATCGAGCGCATCGCCTGCGGCACCACCACCGTGCGGAATTGCCGCAGCCGTGGAATCCCCAAGGCGGCGGCGGCTTCCAGCTGACCAGCGTCCACCGAGATGAACCCGGCCCGGATGATCTCGGCCGAATACGCCGCCTGATGCAGCGCCAAGCCGATCACGGCGGCGGTGAAACCGCTGATCACCCCGTTCACCTCGAAGGTGAACAGCGCGGGCCCGAACGGGATGCCGACCGAGAGGGTCCGATACAGGTAGGCGATGTTGAACCAGAACAGCAGCTGCACGATCAGCGGGATCGAGCGGAATGCCCAGATGTAGACCCACGCGATCACCCGCAGCACCGGGTTGTTCGACAGCCGGGCGATCGCGAGCGCGGTGCCGAGCAGAAAACCCAGCGCCGTGCCCCACGCGGTCAGCTCCAAGGTGACCCGCAGCGCCGATAGCACCGACTCGGCCGTGATGTACCGCGCGAACGTCGGCCAATCCCAGCCGGGATTGGTGGCCAGCCCGTGCACGAACTGGGCGAGCAGGATCAGCGCGACGGCACTGATCACCCAGCGCCAGGGATGCCGGGTCTTCGCGACGGTCGGCGTCGCGCCGGTCTCGGTGGGGGCCGGTGTTCCGGTCGGGTCCGGTTCGGTCGGCGCGGCGGCCTCGGGGGCGGCGTCCGGCGCGGTGGACGCGCTCATGACGGGTCCTCGATGATCACTTCGGTTCCTCCATCGGTCCCGGCGGAAGCACCCGCACCCGGTGACCGGGGGGTTGCTGCGACGTCGACGAGCCAGGTCTCTCGGTCGCTCTGGATGGTTGGCGCCGACCCCCCGTCAACGGATGTCAGGGGCGAGCCGAATCATGATGCCCAGCAAGGGAAGCCTGGAACAAGAGAAGTAATCACCGTGAGCGTAGATCTTGTCGACGCCGATTCATCGGATCTTTGTAGTAACCGGGCGTGCGCTGCTCTGCCGAGGGCGAGGTGAGATTCCTCGCTTCGCCGATCCCGGGCGCGTGGCGCCGGACTGGGATGGTCCGATGCAGCATACGGCTATCGCCGACGCTGGGGAACGCCGGTGGGCTACGCGGAGGTCCGTTCCGGGCAAACAGGACTCGCCACGAAATTGCTGTGTGCAATCTCGGCTGCTGATTGCGTTTGCCGGAGTACTGTCCCCCTCGATCGTTCCGCCGATGAGGAGGTTTCGTGACCATATTGCGCCGTCTGACCCAGTTGTCCGCTGTCGCGACCAGTTCGATCGCCTTCGTGCTCGCCGGGCCGGGGGCCGCGTTCGCGGCTCCGGATGCCACGATTCCCGCGTTCCCCGAGGACTCCGTGCCGATCGCCGCTCCCGGTGACCTGTTCGGCGCGTATCAAGCCGCGCTCGACGCGTTGCGCGCGCTCGGTATCCAGCCGTTCGCGTACCCGAGCGCGTCGGCGTTCTGCCTCGACAACACCACGGCCGGTCTGGCGCCCGCCGTGGCAGGCGCCATTCCGGGGCCGTGGCCGAAGACCACCGTCCAGATTCCCGGCCAGGACCTCAGCGCCGTCAAGGCCGGGCAGGCCATGTTCACCTTCGTGCCCTACGGGCTCGGACCGGACGGCCCGAATACCGCCGGAATGCAGGTGAGCTGGCTGAATCTGAGTACCGGTCGCAGCGGCACCGCCGCCATGGGGCCGCTGCCCGAGGTCGCGCGTTCGATGGTTCCCGCGGCCGTTCCGCCGGAGCAGCGGCCCGCGGCCGAGCAGGCGATCCGGGACTTCCTCGTCGCGTCCCTCCCGATGGGCGGGGTGCGCGCGGTCCCGGTGGACACCGGGAAGGGCACCGTGCTCGCCGCGATGTTCGGCACGGTGCAGAACGGCGCCAAGTCCTGCTTCTTCCTGCCGACGGTGGGAATTACCCCGGTGCCATGAGATTTCCGTCACCGTGGCACGGCTGCTCAGGGAAGCGGCCGACCTTTCCAGCGGGCCGTGCCGCGGCGCCGGGCCAGGTGTGATCGCACCCACAAAAGCAGATACACCGCCACCGACACCGGATGCGCGACGGCGGCAGGCAGGTCCGAAGGTTTCAGCGGGCCGCCGGTTTCGGTCGAGCGGGCCAGCAGTCGCCCGGCGACGGCGGCGAGCCAGCCGGCCAGGCCCGCCCGGCGGTGCGCCCCGCGGCCGAACACCGCCACTGCGGGCGGCACCCAATAGGCAAGGGCGGCAACCAGTCCCACCGCCGCTCCACCCGTTATCGTGCCGTCGTAGGCCGACCAGAGCCAGCGGGAGTAGCCCGCGTCCAATTCCGCGGCGTCGCGATACATCCTGGTGCGGGCCAGCGGTCCCGCGGCCACCAGAACCGTGGAATGACCGGCTCGCCGCAGCGTACGGGCGATGTCGAGGTCTTCGGTGACGCTTCCGGCCACCGCCGTGTGGCCGCCCACCGAGCGGTACGCGGCGTTGTCGAACACGAGGAACTGCCCGCAGGCCACCGCCGTGGCGGGCCGCAGGCTCCGGTCGGCCGCGGTGACCGGCAGCGTCGAGGCCCACGACCAGCACAGCAGGGGTTGCACCAGCGCCTCCGCCACCGAGCCTGCCACCTGCAGCGGCCAGGGGGAGACCAACGCGGCGCGTCGTTCGCGCAGCGCGCCGACCGCCGCCGCGAGCGCCGTCGGGGCCAGCCGCACGTCGGCGTCCAAGAAGATCAGCACCGGCGTCGACACCTCCTCGGCCAGCCGGACGCAGGCGGTGGCCTTTCCGGTCCAGCCGGGGACCGGATCGGACTCGCTGTGCAGCAAGGTGAAACGCGGGTCGCCGTCGATCGCCGCGCGGGCCGCGGCGCCGGTGTCGTCGGTGGACGCGTCGTCGAGGACGCGTACCGCCATGCGCGGCACGCCCACCTGGGCGCGCAGGTCGCCGATCAGCTCGGGTAGCCGGTCGGCCTCGTCGCGCGCCGGGATACAGACGGTGACCGGTTCGATCACCGTCGTCGGGGTGTTCGTCAACCGCCGTACGGTGATCCGGTTGTACAGCGCGATGCCCGCGCCCAACACGGCGACCGCGGCGGCGAAGGACGGCAGGATCGAGTTCGCGCGCAACGTCTTCGGCAGGTCGGCACTCACCATGTGGGCCACGCTATCGCGGCACACCGACCTGTCGCTCAGCGATTCTGCGTCACCGAGCGCCACCAGCGGCTGAGCGAGAAGCCGACCTCCGGCGCGCCGGGCGCGGCGGGGTTGCGGTCCATGTACGCCATGGCCGCGACGATGGCGGCCACCGCGAGCGTGATGCCGCCCGCGATGCCCGCCCAGCCCGCGAACGAGCGGGTGTTCGGGTCGGCGTAACTGACCTCGGCGCGCAACGTGGAGACATCACCGGGCGGCAGCTTCCAGGAGACGACGTTGTCGCCCTCGCGGCTGCCGTTGGTCTTTGCGACGCGGGCCGGGAACGCGATGGTGAACTGCACGTCCGAGCCGTGCGGCGGCACCGATTTCAGATCGACCCGCCCGCTCAGGCTGACCAGGTCGCCGGTGCGCTGGAATTGCAACTGGAACATGCCCTGGGTCTGCTCGGACAGCCCGCCGAGCTGCTGCACCTCGCCGAACGACAGATCCTCGAAGAAGACCTGGCTGCCCATATATCCGTCCTGGGCGTACGGCTCCACCCGCACCTTGGCGGCCAGCGTCTCGGGCGCCTTCAGCTGCGGGCCCTTGTCCCCGGCGTCGGCGGGCACCACGGCGGCGACGATCCGTCCGGACACCCGGTCGTTGGACGAGACCCCCATCGAAACCTGGACCCGCAGGCACGCTGCGAGCATCGGGACCAGCATCGCCGCGAGCAGGACGACCGAAGCGGCACGCGCGGCACGGCGTGGGACCCGCCGCGGCGGGCGATCCGGGGTATCGAGCTTCGTGGTGACGGGACTCGGCTGCACGGGTGACATCGTGCCAGGCCGTCCGCCCGGAATGAAACGCGCCACTCATCGCGCGCGTCGGCGCGCCGAGTGCGGGGAATCACGCCGGGTCAGCGGCGCGCGCGAGCCAGGACGACGAGCAGGGGAACACCGAGCACACCCATACCGGCGAAACCGTATCCGGCCGACGGCAGGAGACCGAGGAACACCGCGTGGGCCAGCGCCGACCCCAGCCAGGTCCACAGGAAGAAGGCCACCGGTACGGCGACCGCCATCGCGCGGCCACCCGGTCGCGCTACCCGTACGGGATCCGGAGCCGCTCGCTCCCAGAGCGCCAGCAAGCAGCCCATCACGAGCGCGACAGCGAACCAGCCCAGGTAGTTGGTCACCGGAATCAGGTCCAGCCCGGGCAGGCCGGAGTGGGTGTCACACCAGGCCCACTGCCCGTCGATCACCATCTGCGAATCCAGGAAAAGATCCCAGCCCACCGCGCCCACCGCCGTCGCAAGGACCCGCGTGACCGTGTGCCGTGACAACAACCCGGCCACCACCCACACCGGATACATCCCGCCGGTCCAGGCCAGCGGGACGAGCAGCGGCACCGTGAGCAGAGCGGGCCCGAGCCGGTCGGTCGCGTACTCGTAGCAGCCGAACGGTATGCCGGTCGCGGTACCGATCACCTCGGCGGTGAGCCCGACGCCGGAGACGATGATCAGGAAACCGACGGCATAGCGGAACCCCCTGGTCGCGGTCGCGTGCGCCAGCGCGGCGGCGGCGGAGAGCAGCACGACCGCGACGGTGACACGGTCGCGCGCACCACCCGCGGCGAGTGGGTAACCGATCTGCGCGACGATCGTCAGCACGACCAAGGCGAGTGGCAGCAGAAAACGCGCGGAGCGGTATCGGAACCGTTCTGTCGCCTCGGGCGGCAGTTCGCCCGAATCCGTCATCGTCGCAGCCACCGCGACAACCTGGGCCGGTTCAGGTCGCGCAGCGCGAGTGCGGCGGCCGTCCGTCCGCTGGCGCCGGAGACGCCGCCGCCGGGATGGGTGGACGCGCCCGTCAGATACAGTCCCGGCGCGCCGGGCACCCGCTGCCCCGCCAGCTCGGGCAGCGGACGCCACAGCATCATCTGGTCCAGCGACATCTCCACGTGCATCACGTTGCCGCCGACGAGCCCGAGTTCGCGCTCCAGGTCCACGGGTGTCTGTACGTGTCTGCGCAGCACCGTCTCCGCGAAACCGGGCGCGTAGGAATCGACTTCGGCGATGATCCGGTCGCCTTCCCGCTGCGCGAGGCCGGCCCAGTCCGCCCCGGAGGCCGGTCGGTACGGGTGCCATTGCGCCCACAGCGACAACTGGTGCTCGCCGGGCGGCGCGATGGTCGGATCCACGGCGCTGAAGCTCATGGCCAGCACGACCGGTCGCGGCGGGAGGTCACCCGCCAGCGCCGCGCCGTGCGCACGACGCAACTGCGCGCGATCGGACACCAGCAATTGCAGGCCGCGGGCGGAGTGATCGATCGGACTGCCGGGATAACGGGGCAGCGCCGAAGTGGCGGCCCGCACCACCATCCCGATCCCGGGACCGACGCGGATGCGCGTGCGCCAGTCGTCGAGCACCGCGCCGTCGAAGCCGCCGTCGCGGAGCAGGTCCAGAGTGGTCAGCACGTGGCAGCCCGCGATCACGGTGCTCGCGCGCAACTCTCGGCCCGAGGCGGTGCGCACCCGCCAGCGGTCCCCGTCGCGACGCAGGGCGGACACCGCGTCGCCCGCGGTCACCACCCCGCCGTCGGACCGCAGCCGCGCCACCAGCGCGGTGGTCAGCGCCCCGCTGCCGCCGACCGCGCGCCCCGGCGGCAGCGTGTGCATGAGCGCGGCGAAGCCGACCATCGGCGCCGTGCCCGGCTCCGACATCGGCGGCCCGGACTGCGCGCCGAACCAGGCCAGCGACGCCTTCAACCGTTCGTCCTCGAAGAACACGTCCAACAGGGCGTCGCCGGATTGCAGGAACTCCCGCGAGAGTGCGCTGCCGCCGTTCCTCGCGTCCAGTCCCCAGAACGACCGCACCAGCCTGCCCGGCGTAGGTGCGCCGCCGAACGCCCGCATCACCCTGGCGCTGCGCGGACCCCACACCCGGACGAACCGGCGGTAGGCGTCCGCGTCCCGCGGGCCGCAAGCCGCGGCGATGGAGGCGCAGGTCGCATCCAGGTCGCGATGGAACACCAGGGCGGGGCGATCCGCGTGCGCGGGCGTGAAACCCCATGGGTCGCAGTCGATGTACCGCAGGCCGAAACGGTCGAGTTCGAGGTCCTCGACGATGCCGGTGTGGCGGATCATGATGTGCGCCGACGAGCCGCGATCGACCCGGTGGCCGGGGAACCGCTCGACCGTCGACACCGCTCCGCCGAGGACCTCGTCGCGTTCGAGCACTTCGACCTCGTGCCCGGCGCGGGCGAGGTAGCACGCGGCCACCAAGGCGTTGTGGCCCGAGCCGACGACGATCACCGTCACGTGATCCTCACAGCGGCAGCCGCCTGCCGAGGATCGCGAACGGCCGGTTGTCGCCCGTGAAGACGAAATTGCGGACCACGTCGGTGAATCCCTGCCTGCGATACAACCGCCAGGCGCGGTTGTCCTCACCGGCGACCTCCGGCGTCGACAGCAGCACCGCCCGCTCGGTGCGGTCGCGCAGCAGCCGTTCCAGCAGCGTGCCGCCGATGCCGCGGCCCTGCGCACCTGGATGCACATGCAGCTCGGTGAGCTCGAAGTAGTCCGAGAGCAGTTCGCGCGCGGAATGTTCCGGCCAACCCGAACGCCGCATTCCGCTGTGCACCTGCTGATGCCACCACTGGTGCGCGGCGCCGCGATAGCCGTAGGCGATCGCCACGATCGGCGCGTGGCGCAGATCGATCCGGCCGGAGTCGTCGGGCAGCACCGCGGCGACCGCCTGCCAGCCGGGCCGGGTGGTGTGCTCGGTCCACATCGGCGCGCGATGGTTCTCGGTCCCGCGCGGATAGTCCATAGCGGCCACGTAGACCGCCAGCGCGTCGTGCAGCCGGGAGCGCAGGGCCGCCACCGAGAGATCGATGACGGCGGGTGCGGGAGTGTGATTGGGCTTGACGGCGGTCATGGCTCTCGTCGGTCGCGCGGACGCGGAAAGTTGTCGGTGGGCGTCTCTATATTGAAGCTCAATTCAAACGTTCGAATACCTGTTCGGTCCGGGCGGTGCTGGAAAGCGGTGGGGCACGCCGTCTCCAGCGCCGCATACGGGCCAAGGTACGCGAGGGTGGAGGGACGGCGATGTCTGGTCGAGTGGAACATCCGGGCCGGCCCGGCCGGGCCGGCAAGTTGCTGGAGCGCGCGGACGGGTTGCTCATGCAGGCGGCGGGGGAACGAGATCCGCGGGAACGGTTCCGCACCGCCTACCTGGCGGCGCTGCGCGGGGCGGGCGCGGTGATCGCGCTCACGGGCGCCGACACCGCGCCGAGGGCGCGCTCGCGCAACGCGTGGGTGCTGATGCAGCGCGCCGCGCCGGAATTCGTGATGTGGGCGGACTACTTCAGCGCGCGGTCGGAGATCCGGGCGGCACTGGAGGCGGGCCTCGACCGGAATGTCGACGAACACGAGGCGGACGAGTTCTCTTCGCGGGTGGCGGCATTCCTCCACGACGTGGAAGATCTCCTCGCGGCATCGGCCCGGTTGCGGCCCGCCCCTGGAATGACCGGCGGTATGACCGCTTAGTTATCGGCGTGTTGGCCTACCTTCACCTTCGCCCCGGCGACGGGCGGGCTGGTTACGGACTGGCTCCGACTGTGCCCATTAGGCGTACCTCCGCCTTCGCTCCGGCCATGCGCGGGCTGATGACGGACTACGTCCGACTGTGCCCATTAGGTGGTCTGGCCCTGATCGAACTCGTATCATTGGTGACAGATGGCCGCCAAGGTCGGCTATCTGTCGTCTACCCGGAGGCGACAGCCACGTCCTAGTGCCGGGGGAGGTACCGTGCCACTCTCCGAGCACGAGCAGCGCATGCTCGAACAGATCGAGAGCGCTCTCTATGCTGAGGATCCCAAGTTCGCCTCGTCCGTCCGCGGCGGACGGCTACGTTCGACCTCGAGTCGTCGCAGACTCCAGGCCGCGGCGTTGTTCGTCCTCGGCCTCTTTCTCCTCGTCGCAGGCATCGCAGCGCCCGTGAAGCCCGGCGGCTTTCCGATCATCAGCCTGATCGGTTTCATCGTGATGTTCGGTGCAGGCGTGCTCCTGCTGCTGGGCACCTCCAAGAGCATCACCAAGAACGACCGGTCCGGCGGGCAGGCGTCCTCCGGCGGCGGGCGAGGGCGCCAGCGCAAGTCCGGCGGTTTCTCCGAGCGTATGGAGGATCGCTTCCGGCGGCGGTTCGAGCAGGAATAGCTCGCCCGTAGCCTGACAACTTCAGCACGACCGGCGACGCCGCACCGCGATGGTGCGGCGTCGCCGGTTCGTGTGTGTAACCGATCACGCCGCGAATGAACTTCGGGTCCGACTTCCCCCTCGCCCCACACCTCCCCACGAACTTCCCCCACTTCGCCCCCTCCGGTGCCACACCAGGGGGTTTGCTGGGTGTTTTCGGGCGTTTGTCGCCTGGGGCGGCGCGTGTCGGCAGAACTCGCGAAAGTTCTCCACGCCGGTGATAGCTGACATGACCTGCGGAATCGTCTGAGTCGGGAGCCAGATCACCGCTTGTTTCGATTGAAAGTGGGGGAAAGTGGGGTAATGTGGAGCGCGCAGTACTGAAGGGCCGACCATCGAGGTGATCGAATAGGGAGGTATCGAGATGTTTCTCGGTACCTACACACCTCGCTTGGACGACAAGGGGCGACTCACGTTGCCTGCGAAGTTTCGAGACGATCTGGCGGGAGGGTTGATGGTCACGAAGGGGCAGGACCACAGCCTTGCCGTGTACCCGAAAGAGGAGTTCACCGCGCTCGCCCGGCGGGCCGCGGCCGCGTCTCGAAGCAATCCGCAGGCCCGTGCGTTCGTCCGGGCACTCGCGGCCGGAACGGACGAGCAACGTCCGGACGCGCAGGGCCGGATCGTGTTGTCCGCCGACCATCGTCGCTACGCCAACCTGGACAGGGATTGCGTGGTGATCGGTTCGGTCGACTTCCTGGAGATTTGGGACAAGCAGGCGTGGGAGTCCTACCTCGCCGAGCACGAGGAGGACTTCTCGCAAGCCAGAGACGAGTCGCTGGGCGGAATCTTCTAGCCGCGGGCGCGCGAGTGCCACGCGGTCTCTGCCCGGACGCGGACCCTGACGTACTTCCCCGACGCCAGGTGCCGAAAGTTCGGTCAGAGACCACGGGGCATTCGTGTCCGTATGGAAAGCACTGTGTATCAAGGCGACCCGTGTGCGGTGCGCGACGACGCGAGGCAGACTCCGGGAGGTCTAGGTGAACCGTGAACAGCGCGGTCCCCGCCATGTTCCGGTTCTGCTGGAGCGAGCCGACGCGCTGCTCGGTCCGGCGTTGGCCGAGCCGGGCGCGGTCTACGTCGACGCGACACTCGGCCTCGGCGGTCATGCCGAGCATTTCCTGAGCACTTACCCGGGCCTCCGTCTCGTCGGGCTCGACCGCGACACCACCGCGTTGAAGCTGGCTGGCGAGCGGCTCGAGCCGTTCGCGGACCGAATCACGTTGGTGCACACCCGTTACGACGGCATCGTCGATGCGTTGGCGGAGGCCGGCTTGCCGGCCACCGGTTCGGTCTCGGCGATCCTGATGGACCTGGGCGTCTCCTCCATGCAGTTGGACGAGGCCGACCGCGGCTTCGCGTATTCCGTCGACGCCCCGCTGGACATGCGGATGGACCCGACCAGCGGGCCCACCGCCGCCGATGTGCTCAACACCTACAGTCACGGCGATCTGACCCGGGTACTGCGGACCTACGGAGAGGAACGCTTCGCGAGCCGGATCGCCGCCGAGGTGATCCGGCGTCGCCAGAGCAAACCGTTCCACACCAGCGCCGAGCTGGTGGAGCTGCTGTACGCCACGATTCCCGCGGCGACGCGCCGCACCGGAGGGCATCCGGCCAAGCGCACGTTCCAAGCGCTGCGGGTGGAGGTCAACGGGGAGCTCGACTCGTTGCGAGCCGCGCTGCCCGCCGCGCTCGCCGCGCTGCGGGTGGGCGGCCGCATCGTCGTCATGTCCTACCAATCGCTGGAGGACAAGGTGGTCAAGCACGAGCTCGCCGCCCACACCGCGTCCAGGACGCCGGTGGGCCTGCCGGTCGAGCTTCCCGGCATGGGACCGGAGTTCCGGATGCTGACCCGTGGCGCGGAGAAGGCGACCGAGCAGGAGGTCGAGGACAACCCGCGGGCGGCCCCGGTACGCATGCGCGCCGCCGAGCGGATCCAGGAGGCGCGGTGAGCGAGCAGTGCCCGCATCGCGCCGGCCGGATGCGGATGTCCCGCAGCGGTAGCGGAGGCCGGATGAGACAGCGGAGCGCTGTACTCGCCCGGCATCCCCGGAGGACAGAGGAGGGGAATCTATGAGCGTGCGGACGAGGACCGTCGAAGCGCCGGGCCGGGTCGCCCGGCGGGTCCAGGACGCCGAGCGGGTGAAGTCGGGCGCGGCGCAACGCGCCTATGCCCGGCGGCGAATGCGCGAAAGTGGTTCGGACAGCGCGTTCCTGCCCACCGTGCGGCGCTCGGCGATGGCGGCGCGCATCCCGTTCGTCACGGCGATCATCGCCCTGCTCGGTTGCGGCCTCGCGCTGACCTTGCTGCTGACCACCCGTGCCGCCGAGGACAGCTATCAGCTCGGCGACGCGCGGGCGACGAACCGGCGGCTGGCCGACGAGCGCGCGGCCCTGCAGCGCGAGGTCGAGGTCGCCGATTCGGCCCCCGAACTGGCCCTGCGGGCGCGTGAACTGGGCATGATCCCGGCCAAGGACCCGGCTCGCCTGCTGGTCGGTCCCGACGGCTCGGTCACGGTGATCGGCAAGCCCGCCCCGGCCGAGGGCACTCCCGTGCCGCCGCTGAACGCCTCGCCTTCCGCGCGGTCGCCGAGAGGGGAGCGGGTGGTGCCGGTCACCACCACGCCCGGTGCTCCGGCGCCGGGTCAGCCGAACACGGGATCGCAGAACAACGCGCAAGTGAACCCGGCGCCCACGGCCGCGAGCCCGGCCCCGACTTCGGCGATCAACCCGCCGCAGCCCGGGGTGCCCGCGGCTTCGGTCACACCACAGGTCACTTCGCCCCAGCCGCCCGCGGAAGCGTCGCCGCAGCAGGAAGCCGCGCAGGCCCCGGAGGCGGTGCCCGGCGGAGCCCCGCAGTGACGCATCCCGGGCCCGCGCCGCGCAGGCGCGGGCCCTCGGCGCCCCGCACCACGGGCGGGCCGCGGCCACCGCGCTCAGCTGTCTCGGACGGCCCGCTCCGGTTGCGCCTCGGCGTCGGACGAGTGGTCATGTTCGTCGCGCTCGCGGTCGTCGCGCTGCAACTGCTGTGGGTGCAGAGCGTCGCCGCGCCGGGACTGTCGGCCCAAGCGGCCAGCCAGCGCACCACCCATCAGCCCGACCCGGCCATCCGCGGGCCGATCACCGACCGCTACGGCAAAGCGCTGGCCTTCACCGTGTCGGCCAAGGCGCTGCATTTCCGGCCGGTCGCGGTCCGGAAGGAACTGGCGGACGCCAAGGCCAAGAACGACAAGGCGCCCGATCCGGATCAGCGGCTGCGCGACATCGCGCGCACCATCCACGAGAAGCTCGGCAAAGACGCGCCCGCGGAAGCGGAGCTGCTGGCCAAGCTGAACAGCGACGAGCAGTTCGTGTTCCTCGCCCAAAATGTCGATCCGCGCATCGCGGACGAGATCACCGATAAATATCCGCAGGTGGGCTCCGACCAGCAGAGCCCCCGGGTCTACCCCGGCGGGTCGCTGGCGGCGAATGTCGTCGGCGCTGTCGGTTGGGACGGTCACGGGCAGATCGGGCTGGAGTCGTCGCTCGACTCGGTGCTGGCCGGTACCGACGGATCGCACACCTACGATCGCGGCTCGGACGGCGCGGTCATTCCCGGCAGTTGGCGCGACGAGCAGCCCGCGGTCAACGGGTCCGCCGTGGAGCTCACCTTGGACTCCGATCTGCAGTACTACGTGCAGCAGCAGGTGCAGCAGGCCAAAGACGTCTCCGGTGCGGGTTCCGCTTCGGCCGTCGTCCTGGACGCCAAGACAGGGCAGGTCCTGGCGATGGCCAACGACAACACCTTCAATCCCGACCTGGGACCGCAGAAGTGGGCCAATGCCCAGCTGAGCAACCCGTCGGTCACGGACGTGTTCGAGCCCGGCTCGGTGAACAAGATCGTCACGGCGGCCGCGGCCATCGACTACGGCCTGACCGATCCCGACGAGGTGCACCAGGTGCCCGGCGCGATCCAGATGGCGGGTGTCACGGTGCACGACGCGTGGTCGCACGGCGTCGAGCCCTACACGACCACCGGAATCTTCGGCCGCTCTTCCAATGTGGGCACGCTGATGCTCGCGCAGCGCGTGGGCGAGGATCGCTTCGCCGACATGGCGCACCGGTTCGGGCTCGGGCAGCGCACGGGCATCGGCCTGCCGGGCGAGAGCGCGGGCCTGATGCCGGACCGGGATCAGTGGTCCGGCGGCACCTTCGCCAACCTTCCTATCGGCCAAGGTCTTTCGATGACGACGCTGCAGATGGCCGGGATGTATCAGGCGATCGCCAACGACGGTGTCCGCATTCCGCCGCGGATCCTGCGGGCGAGGATCGCGCCGGACGGCGCCCGCACCGAGGAGACCCAGCCGGACGGCGTGCGGGTGGTGAGCAAGCAGACCGCCGCCACCTTGCGGACGATGTTCCAGGCGGTGGTGCAGCGTGACCCCATGAACGCCAACCAGAACGGCACCGGATGGCCCGCGGCCATCACGGGCTACCAGGTGGCGGGCAAGACCGGTACCGCGCAGAAGGTCGATCGCAATTGCCGGTGCTACTCCACGTCGTCGTTCTGGATCACGTTCGCGGGCATGGTTCCCGCGGAGAATCCTCGGTACGTGATCGGCCTCATGCTCGACGCGCCCGTGCGCAGTTCGGACGGCTCCGGGGGCGGTTCGGTGGCTCCGCTGTTCCACAACATCGCCTCGTGGGCCCTGCAGCGCGACCGCATCCCGCCGTCCGTCCAGCCGTCCAGGCAATTCGTCTTGCAGGCAGGGTGATCGATCCGCTCCGGGGATGTGCGGTCGGTAGCGAAGACATCGGATCGGTGTGGAGGAAGCAGCAGGTGAGTGCGGTGTTCGAGGGGCATAGGCCGACGACGGCCCGCCGTGTGCGCCGCGTCCTCGCCCGGTGGCGTCCGAGTGCCGCGTGGCGCGGTCCGGGCCGGGCGGGCGAACCCGTAGGGTGCGGTGGGCGACCTCCCCGGCGTTGCGACGGGGCGCATGGTCCCGCCGTGACCGGTCGCCGGTAACCTGACACGTCGATCGCCGCCCCCGAAAGGAGCCTGGTTTCTGTGCAGTCCGGTCAACCGCGCGCATTGCGGCCAGAGCATTCGCCGTCAACGCCGCTGGCGTCGCTGGCCGCCGTCATCGGGGCCACGACGAGCGCCGAATCGGACGTGGCGGTCACCGGCATCGAGCAGCGCTCGGATGCCGTGCTGCCCGGTGACCTGTTCGCCGCGCTGCCCGGGGCCCGCGCGCACGGGGCGCGTTTCGCGCGCGACGCCGTCGCCCGCGGCGCGGTCGCGGTACTGACCGACGCGGCGGGTGCGGAACTGGCCGGTCCGCTCGAGGTGCCGGTGCTGGTGCGGGAGAATCCGAGGGCGGTGCTCGGCGAGCTGTCGGCCACGATCTACGGCAATCCGTCCGAGCGGCTGCGCATCGTCGGGATCACCGGAACCTCGGGCAAGACCACGACCTCCTACCTGGTGGAGGCGGGCCTGGCCGCCGCGGGGCTGTCCACCGCGCTGATCGGCACGATCGAGACCAGGATCGGCGGCAGGCGGGTGCCGAGCGCGCTGACCACTCCGGAGGCGCCGCAGCTGCACGCGATGTTCGCGCTGATGGTCGAGCAGGGCGTGGACGCGGTGGTGATGGAGGTATCCAGCCACGCGCTGACGCTGGGCCGGGTGGACGGAGTGCGGTTCGCGGTGGGCGCGTTCACCAATCTGTCCCAGGACCACCTCGACTTCCACGCCGACTTCGAGGACTACTTCGCCGCCAAACGCAAGCTGTTCGAACCCGATTCGCCGGTCGCCGCCCGCACCGCCGTCGTCTGCGTGGACGACGAGTGGGGGCGGCGGCTGGCCGCCGGCCTGCCGAACCCGGTCACCGTCTCGACCACCAGGACCGCCGCCTGGAGCGTCACCGGCGCGGTGTCGGCGCACGGCGGCGAACAAGACTTCACCGCGGCCGGTCCGCAGGGCGAAACTCCCGTACGCCTTCGGCTTCCCGGCCGCTACAACGTCGCCAACGGCCTGCTCGCGGTGGCGGTGTGCGCCGCGGCGGGCGTCGAGCCGTCGATCGCGGCTCCGGCGCTGGCGACCGTGGACGTGCCCGGCCGCATGCAGCGGGTGGAGCGCGGACAGGACTTCTTGGCGATCGTCGACTACGCGCACAAGCCCGCGGCGTTGGAGTCCGTGATCGCCACGCTGCGTGGTCATCTCGCGGCCGACACCGCGGGACGGCTCGCGGTGGTGGTCGGCGCGGGCGGCGACCGGGACGCGGCGAAGCGGCCGCTGATGGGCGCCGTAGGCGCGCGGGGCGCCGATCTGCTGATCATCACCGATGACAACCCGCGCACCGAGGATCCGGCGGCCATCCGCGCCGCCCTCGGCTCCGGTGCACTGGAGGTCCCGGAAGCCGAACGCGGCGAGGTGCGGGAGATCGGAGACCGAGCGGAGGCCATCGCCGCGGCGGTGGCGTGGGCGCGCCCCGGTGACGTGGTGCTGATCGCGGGCAAGGGACATGAGGCAGGGCAGGAGATCCAGGGCGTGAAGCACCCGTTCGACGACCGCGACGTACTCGCGGCCGCATTGGAAAGACGCAGTCCGCAAGGTAGCCACGCGGAGGACTTGACGGTTTCATGATCGAGATGACACTGCGGGAGATCGCGGAGGTCGTCGGCGGCACGCTGCACGACGTCGCAGACCCGGAGGTGCGAGTGACCGGCGCGGTCGAATTCGACTCGCGCCGAATCGGTTCCGGCGATCTGTTCCTGGCGCTGCCGGGTGAGCGCTCCGACGGCCACGACTACGCGGGCGCGGCCGTCGCCGCGGGCGCGGTGGCGGTCCTTGCGGCGCGGCCGGTGGGCGTGCCCGCCATCGTGGTCACGCCAGGCGGCGGCGACGTGCCGTCGAGTTCGGTCGCGCTCAGCCACGATGCGGACGGATCCGGCGCCGCCGTGCTGACCGCGCTCGCCGCGCTCGCCCGCGCCAGCGTGTCGCGTCTCGCCGCCGACGGCGGGCTCACCGTCGTCGGCGTCACCGGCTCGTCCGGCAAGACCTCCACCAAGGACCTGCTGGCCGCCGTCCTGGCGCCGCTGGGCACGGTGGTGGCCCCGCCTGGGTCGTTCAACAACGAACTCGGCCACCCGTGGACGGCGTTGCGCGCCGACGCGGGCACCCGCTTCCTGGTGCTGGAGCTGTCCGCGCGCGGGCCCGGGCACATCGCGGCGCTGGCCGAGGTGGCGCCGCCGAGCATCGGAGTGGTGCTCAACGTCGGCACCGCGCATCTCGGCGAGTTCGGCAGCCGCGAGGCCATCGCCAAGACCAAGGGCGAGCTGGTCGAGGCGCTGCCGCCCACCGGGCTCGCCGTGCTCAACGCCGACGATCCCCAGGTCGCCGCGATGGCCTCGCGCACATCGGCGCGGGTGGTGACCGTCGGGCAGGCCGCGACCGCCGACGTGCGGGCCACCGACATCCGGCTCGATGACCAGGCCAGGGCCGCGTTCACCGTGCACACGTCCGCGGGCAGCGCCCAGGTGCGCCTGGCCGTGCACGGCGAGCACCACGTGGGCAACGCGCTGTCGGCGATCGCGGTCGCGCTGGAATGCGGCGCCGATCTGGACACCGCCGTCGCCGCGCTGTCCGACGCGCGCGCCGCGTCCGCCCGCCGGATGGACGTGCGGACCACCGCGGACGGGATCACCGTCGTCAACGACTCCTACAACGCCAATCCGGACTCGGTCCGCGCCGCGCTCAAAGCGCTGGTGAGCATGGCGCGCGCGGCCGAGACGCCGCGGCGCAGCTGGGCGGTGCTCGGCGAGATGGGCGAACTCGGCGAGGAATCCGTCCTGGAGCACGACGCCATCGGGCGGCTCGCGGTGCGGTTGGACGTCAGCCGGGTGGTCGCCGTCGGCACCGGCAGGCCCGCCCGCGCGCTGCACCAGGGCGCGGTGATGGAAGGCTCCTGGGGCGAGGAATCGGTCCTCGTGCCCGACATCGCGGCCGCGATCGCGCTGCTCGAGCAGGAAGTGGCCCCCGGCGACGTGGTGCTGGTCAAGGCATCGAAGTCGGTCGGCCTGTGGGAGGTCGCCGAGCATCTGACCGACCCGGCCGCCGTGGCCGCACGCGGCGGCGCGGCGGACAACGGGGTGGGACAGGACACGGAGGCAGCAGGATGAGACAGATTCTCTTCGCCGCGGCGATCGCGCTGACGGTCTCGATCCTGCTCACCCCGCTGCTGATCCGGTTGTTCGCCAAGCAGGGCTTCGGGCAGGAGATCCGGGTCGACGGTCCCGCCAGCCATCAGGCCAAGCGCGGTACGCCGACGATGGGCGGCGTCGCCATCCTGGTCGGCATGTGGGCCGGTTACCTGGGCTCCCACCTGATCGGCATCGGTTACGACGCCGACGGGCCGTCGGCGTCGGCGTTGCTCGTGCTCGGGCTGGCCACGGCGCTGGGCGCGGTGGGTTTCGTCGACGATTTCATCAAGATCCGCAAGCAGCGCAACCTGGGGCTGACCGCGGCGGGCAAGTATCTCGGCCAGCTGTCCTCGGCCGTGATCTTCGGCATCCTCGCCTTGCAGTTCCGCGGCGGCAGCGGGCTGACGCCCGCCAGCAGGCACCTGTCCTACGTGCGCGACATCAGCACGGTGACCATGGGCGTGGTCGTGTTCCTGGTGTTCGTCTGCTTCGTGGTGGTCGCCTGGTCCAACGCGGTGAACCTCACCGACGGACTCGACGGGCTGGCCGCCGGATCGATGAGCCTGGTGCTGGGCGGATACGTGATCATCACGTTCTGGCAGTACTACCACGCCTGCGAGACCAAGCCCGAGACCGGCTGCTACAACGTGCGCGATCCGCTGGATCTCGCGCTGGTCTGCGCCGCGGGCGCGGCGGCGTGCGTCGGTTTCCTGTGGTGGAACGCCGCACCGGCCAAGATCTTCATGGGCGACACCGGTTCGCTCGCGCTGGGCGGCCTGCTGGCAGGCCTGTCCATCACCACCCGCACCGAGCTGCTGATGATCGTCATCGGCGCGCTGTTCGTCGCCGAGACGGCGTCGGTGGTGCTGCAGGTCGCCGTCTTCCGCACCACGCGCAACCGGCTGTTCAAGATGGCGCCGTTCCACCATCACTTCGAGCTCAGCAAATGGGCCGAGACCACGGTGATCATCAGATTCTGGCTGCTGGCCGCGATGGCCTCCGCCGTCGGGCTCGGGCTGTTCTACAGCGAATACCTCTCCGCGGTCGGGTGAACGAGATGGTCGAACATTCTCCGCGGGCTCTGCGCACCCCAGGGCCCATGCTGGAATTCCTACGCGGACGCGACGTTCTGGTCGCGGGCTGGGGTGTGTCGGGACGCTCGCTGGTGGAACCGCTGCGCGACATCGGCGCGCGTCCGGTGGTGACCGACGGCGGCGCAGCGGCCCTGGCCGAGGCGGCCGGGCTCGGGCTGGACGTCGCCACCACCGCGGAACTGGAGAACGCGGACTGGAGCCGGTTCGCGCTGGTGATCACCAGCCCGGGCTGGCGGCCGGACTCGCCGGTGCTGGCGTCCGCGGTCGCGGAGGGCACGCCGGTGTGGGGCGACGTGGAGTTCTCCTGGTGGGTCGATCAGGCCAGGATCTACGGTCCGGTGCGCAAATGGCTGGTCGTCACCGGCACCAACGGCAAGACCACCACGACCCAGATGACCCACGCGATCCTGCGCGCGGCGGGCATCGCCAGCGTCGCGTGCGGCAACATCGGCCTGCCCATCCTGGATGCGTTGCGGCGCAACCCCGGTCCGCAGGTGCTCGCGGTGGAGCTGTCGTCGTTCCAACTGCACTGGGCGCCGTCGGTGCGTCCGGAGGCGGGTGTCGTGCTGAACGTGGCCGAGGATCACCTGGATTGGCACGGCGGCCTGGACGCCTACGCCGCGGCCAAGGCCAGGGCGCTGGTCGGCCGGGTCGGCGTGGTCGGCCTGGACGATCCGGTCGCGGCCTCGCTGGCCCGCAAGTCCAAGGCGCGCCGGACCGTCGGGTTCCGGGTGGGCGTGCCCGCCGACGGCGAGCTCGGCGTGGTGGACGGCAAGCTGCTCGACCGCGCGTTCACCAAGGCCGCGATCCTGGCCGAGGTCGGCGACATCAGCCCGCCCGGCCCCGCCGGCGTCGCCGACGCACTCGCCGCCTCCGCGTTGACCAGGGCGATCGACGTCGCGCCGCAGTTCGTCCGGGAAGGCTTGATCGAGCACAAGGTCGGCCCGCACCGCGCGGCGTTCGTCCGCGAGCTGTCCGGCGTCGAGTTCGTCGACGACTCCAAGGCCACCAATCCGCACGCCGCGCGCTCATCGATCCTGGCGCATCCGCAGGTGATCTGGGTGGCCGGTGGCCAGCTGAAGGGCGCGCACGTCGACGACCTCGTCGAGGAGGTCGCCGACCGCCTGGTCGCGGCGGTGCTGATCGGCGCCGACGCACCGGTGCTCGCGGCCGCGTTGGCGCGACACGCGCCCGAGGTCCCCGTCGTCGAGCTGATCGCGGGAGACGATGCAGGGATGGGTGACGAAGCGTCGAGGGCCGCCGCGGCCGACGCTGTCATGGCGCGGGCCGTGCGAGCGGCCGCCGGGTTCGCCCGCCGCGGCGACACCGTGCTGCTGGCTCCGGCCGCCGCGTCGCTGGACATGTTCGCCGATTACACCCACCGGGGTCGCAGTTTCGCCCAGGCGGTGCACGCCCTGGAAGACGGTGACCTCGGAACCACCGATATCGGGGGTTTGCGATGACTGCCGACCGGGGCGGGCGGGGTATCGACACCCGCCCCGGTCGGTCGAGTCGCTTTCGCGGACGCGCAAGCATCCTCCGCCTCCGCTGGTTCGCTGTGACAGTGGTGCTACCGGCGCGGGCCGCGGGTGCCTCGTGACTTCGGGCAACGGCAGGCGGTGGACCGGTAAGGCGGCCCGGACCTCGGGCGCACGAGAAGCCGGGACGCCATCCCGGCGTGGCCGCGGCGTAGGGACGGGTCCCGGTTCGTGGCTGGCACGGCCGCTCGCGTCCTTCCATCTCGTCGTCACCATCGCCACGCTGCTGACGGCCCTCGGACTGGTCATGGTCCTGTCCGCGTCCGGCGTCGTCGAGTACGCCGAGGGCGGGTCGGCGTACTCCCTGTTCATCCAGCAGACGTTGTTCGCGGCGATCGGCGCGGTGCTGTTCTATCTGGCCCTGCGCGTTCCGCTGCGCCTGTTGCGCCAGGCGTCGTTCCCGCTGTTCGCGATCTCGGTGCTGGCGCTGGTGCTCGTGCTCATTCCGGGCATCGGCACCAGCGTGCAGGGCGCGCGCCGCTGGCTGATCCTCGGTCCCGTCTCGGTGCAGCCGTCCGAGGTCGTGAAGGTGACCTTGATCGTCTGGGGCGCGCACTTGCTGGTTTCCCGGCGAGCGATGGGTTCGAGTCTGCGGGACATCCTGGTGCCGCTCGTCCCGGCGGGTGTGCTGGTCTGTCTGTTGATCGTGGTCCAGCCGAATCTCAGCACCACGGTCGCGGTGGGCATCATCCTCGGCGCCTTGCTGTGGTTCGGCGGACTTCCGATCCGGCTGTTCGTGACGATCGCGGTTTCCGGCGTCGTCGCCGCGGGCGTGCTCGCCATGTCCGCCGGTTACCGGTCGAATCGGGTCCGGTCCTTCTTCAACCCGGGCTCCGATCCGCAGGGCGACAACTATCAAGCTCGACAGGCCCTGTATTCCCTTGCCGACGGAGGGATCTGGGGCAGGGGCCTGGGACAGAGCCGGGCCAAGTGGAGCTACTTGCCGAACGCCCACAACGACTTCATCTTCGCGATCATCGGGGAGGAGCTGGGCTTTCTCGGCTGCGCGCTGGTGCTGGGCCTGTTCGCCTTGTTCGTCTACACGGGACTGCGCATCGCCAGCCGGTCGGCGGATCCGTTCCTGCGGCTGCTGACCGCCTCCGCGACCACGTGGATCGCCGGACAGGCCATGATCAACATCGGGTATGTCGTCGGTCTGCTTCCGGTCACCGGGCTGCAGCTGCCACTGGTGTCCGCCGGCGGCTCATCGCTCGCGATCACCTTGCTGATGTTCGGGCTGATCGCCAACGCGGCCAGGCACGAGCCGGAAGCCGTCGCGGCGCTGCACGCCGGACAGGACGGTCGTTTCAGTAGGCTGTTGCGGTTGCCCAAACCCGAGGTGTACGCGCCGGCTCGGGCGAGCGCCCGACGTGGCCGGGCGCCGCGGCCGTCCGATCGCGGATCCTCGGCGCTGCCGCAGGGCAGGCGGGGGCGTGCGGAACCGGCGCGCCGCCGCTCGCCGGAGAGTCGCGGCACCAGCTCGGCGCGTGCCACCAGGGCTTGGGAACCCAGTTATCCGGTCAATCACGCAAGAGAACGGGGAAGATCCAGGTGATCTCGGTAATCGTCGCGGGCGGCGGCACGGCGGGCCACATCGAACCGGCACTGGCGGTGGCCGACGCGTTGCGGCGGCTCGACGATTCCATCCGGGTGACGGCGCTGGGCACCGAACGCGGTCTGGAGACCCGCCTGGTTCCCGAGCGCGGCTATCCGCTCGAGCTCATCCCTCCGGTTCCGCTGCCCCGCAAGCCCACCGCCGATCTGCTGCGGTTACCCGGTCGGGTGCGCGCCTCGGTGGCGGCCACCAGGGCGGTCATCGATGCGGTCGAGGCCGACGTGATCATCGGTTTCGGCGGGTACGTTGCGCTTCCGGCGTATCTCGCCGCCGGCGCGGGTGTGCTGCGCCGCAGACGCCCGGTGCCGGTGGTGGTGCACGAGGCCAACGCCAAGGCCGGTATCGCGAACAAGGTCGGCGCCCGCCGCGCCGCTCGGGTGCTCGCGGCGGTCCCGGACTCCGGCCTGGCGGACGCGCGGGTGGTGGGCATTCCGGTGCGCGAATCGATCACCGGACTGGACCGCGCCGCACTGCGGGCCGAGGCGCGGGAGCACTTCGGCCTTCCGTCCGAAGGCCCGGCGCTGCTGGTCTTCGGCGGTTCCCAAGGCGCGCGGACGCTCAACGACGCGGTCTCGGGCGCCGCGCCCCAGCTGGCCGCCGCGGGCATCTCGGTGCTGCACGCGCACGGGCCCAAGAACACCATCGACGTGGACGGATCCGCCGCGGACGGCGCTCGCTACGTCGCCGTGCCGTACCTGTCCCGGATGGACCTCGCCTACGCCGCCGCCGACGCGGTGGTCTGCCGATCGGGCGCGATGACCGTCGCGGAGGTCTCGGCGGTCGGGCTGCCCGCGTTCTACGTGCCGCTGCCGCACGGTAACGGGGAACAGGAACTCAACGCTCGGCCCGTGGTGCGCCAGGGCGGTGGCAGAATTGTCCCCGACTCCGAGTTGACGCCGAAGTACGTGATCGATGAGGTGATTCCGCTGCTCATGGACTCCGCACGGCTGACCGAGATGGGCCGGGCCGCCGCAGGCGCCGGGCACCGCGACGCCGCCGACGAGGTGGCGCGGATCGCGCTGGAGGTGGCGCGCCGATGAGCGACACGACCGCAGATCGGGTGGTCCAGGACGCGGGCGTCGAACGGACCGCGCTGCCCCCGGAGCTGGAGCGTGTGCACATGGTCGGCATCGGCGGGGCCGGGATGTCCGGCATCGCGCGGATCCTGCTCGCACGCGGCGGCGCGGTGTCGGGGTCGGACGCCAAGGAGAGCCGGGGCGTGCTGGCGCTGCGCGCTCGCGGCGCTCAGGTGCGGATCGGGCACGACGCCACCGCCTTGGACCTGCTACCCGGCGGCCCGACCGCGGTGGTCACCACTTACGCCGCCATTCCGAAGACCAACCCGGAGCTGGTCGAGGCCAACCGGCGCGATATCCCGGTGCTGCTGCGCCCCACGGTGCTGGCCTCGCTGATGCGGGGGCATCGCACCTTGCTCGTGTCCGGTACGCACGGCAAGACGTCCACGACCTCCATGCTCATCGTGTCGTTGCAGCACTGCGGGTTCGATCCGTCGTTCGCGGTGGGCGGCGAGCTGAACGAGGCGGGCACCAACGCCCACCACGGCACCGGTGACATCTTCGTGGCCGAAGCCGACGAGAGCGACGGCTCGCTGCTGCAATACGACCCGGACGTCGCCGTGGTCACCAACATCGAGTCCGATCACCTGGATTTCTTCGGCTCCGACGAGGCCTACGTGCAGGTCTTCGACGACTTCGCCGACCGCCTCGCCGCGGGCGGCCTGCTGGTGGTGTGCCTGGACGATCCGGGCTCGCTGGCACTGGCCGAGCGAGTCGGTGCGCGCTTGGCCGAGCGAAACGTCCAAGTCCTCGGCTACGGCTCCGGCGAACTCGCCGACGCGCCGGTCCCGGTGGGCGCCCGGCTGCACAGTTGGGAGCCGCGGGACGTCGGCGGCATCGCGCAATTCCAGCTCACCGACGAGGCCGCGCCGCGCACGCTGCGCCTGTCGGTGCCGGGCAGGCACATGGCGCTCAACGCGCTCGGCGCCCTGCTCGCCGCCCGGGCCACCGGCGCCGATGTCGGCGAGATCATCCAGGGCCTGGAAGGGTTCGGCGGTGTGCACCGCCGGTTCCAGTTCGCCGGCCGGGAGAACGGGGTGCGGGTGTTCGACGACTATGCCCACCACCCCACCGAGGTGCGCGCCGTGCTCGGCGCCGCCGCCGAACTGGTCCAGCAGGAGGCCCGCGACGGAGCCCGGTCCAGGCAGGGCCGGGTCATCGTGGTCTTCCAGCCACATCTCTACAGCCGGACCGCGACCTTCGCCCAGGACTTCGGCGCCGCGCTCAGTCTGGCCGACGAGGTCGTCGTGCTCGATGTCTACGGCGCGCGGGAGAAGCCGCTGCCGGGCGTGAACGGAGCGCTGGTGGCGCAATCGGTGACCAAGCCGGTGCACTACCAGCCGGACATGTCCCGGGTCGGGCGCCAGGTCGCGGGGCTGGCGTTGCCGGGCGACGTGGTGATCACCATGGGCGCGGGCGACGTGACGATGCTGGGCGGTCAGATTCTCGACGGATTACGGGCGCGTCCCCAGCACGGACGGTGACCCGGCGTGCGCGGGGTCGGGTCGGCGCGCGCGGCCGGGCGCCGCGCGGGTGATCGGTTCGGCGAGCTCGACTGGCGCCGAATTCGCCTGTGGGGATTGCTGAGCGTGTGCGTCCTTGCAGTGCTCTGTGTTCTCGCCTGGTTCACCCCGGTGCTCTCGGTGCGCACCGTGCGAATCGAGGGGGCGGTGGCGGTGCCCGAACAACAAGTGCGGAATGTGCTCGAAATTCCTTCCGGCCGCTCGATCTTGCGGATCGACACCAATGCCGTGGCACGCCGGGTGGCGAGCATTCCGAAGGTACGCACGGCACGGGTGCAGCGGGTGTTTCCGTCCTCGGTTCGGGTGACGGTCGTCGAGCGCGCCGCGGTGTTGTTCTACGACAGCAGGGAAGGCGCGCATCTGCTGGACGCGGACGGCGTGGAATTCGCGGTCGAGCCGGCTCCGATCGGCGTGCCGAAGTTGATCACCGATCATCCCGGCGGCGCCGATCCGGTGACCAGGGCTGCGGTCTCGGTGATCGCCATCGTGCCGCCTGCGCTGGCGGTTCAGGTGAGCGAGGTTGTGGCACGGTCCATTTCGGATATTTCGCTGAATCTGAAGGGCGGCCGCACGGTACTCTGGGGCGGGAGCGACGACGCCGAACGAAAGGCGGCGGTTGTGTTGCCGTTGTTGACGCGCCCCGGAACGGTGTTCGATGTGTCGAGTCCCAATCTGGTCACGGTAAAGTGATCCACACCCATTGCGCCCAGGTAATTTTCGGCGGTCCGGGAGTTGTTCCGGCGCCGAGAAGGGAGCCGGGGGGCAACCGTTCACCATACGACGTGTGGAGCGGCGAGACGAGCGGGATCACGCAAGATTCTGGCTCTCGTTTCGGCGCGCCTGCGCGCGTATCGCGTCGGCTGCGAATAGCGTTCCGCACCAGTCGGATACTTGACATAACGCTAACCCTATGGTTGAGCTTTAGGGTTTGCCCGAGCCGCGGTTCGCTCCTCGTAGCGACCCGACCCCCGGACCGGGCCGAAAAGGCGGTGTGCCGAGCATCCGGAAACGACAGGCTTTAGATCGAAGGAAGGCGAGAGCCCATGACGCCCCCGCACAACTACCTTGCGGTGATCAAGGTCGTCGGTATCGGCGGCGGCGGTGTGAATGCCGTCAACCGGATGATCGAGCAGGGACTCAAAGGTGTCGAGTTCATCGCGGTCAACACCGACGCCCAAGCGCTGCTGATGAGCGATGCCGACGTCAAGCTCGACGTCGGCCGCGAGCTGACCCGAGGTCTCGGAGCAGGCGCGGACCCCGAGGTCGGCCGTAAAGCCGCCGAGGACCACAAGGACGAGATCGAAGAGGTGCTCAAGGGCGCCGACATGGTCTTCGTGACGGCGGGTGAGGGCGGCGGCACCGGCACCGGTGGCGCCCCGGTCGTCGCGCAGATCGCGCGCAAGCTCGGCGCGCTCACCATCGGCGTGGTCACCCGCCCGTTCTCCTTCGAGGGCAAGCGGCGCGGGAACCAGGCCGAGGTCGGCATCAATCTGCTGCGCGAGTCGTGCGACACGCTGATCGTCATCCCGAACGACCGGCTGCTGCAGCTCGGCGACGCGGCGGTGAGCCTGATGGACGCGTTCCGCTCCGCCGACGAGGTGCTGCTCAACGGTGTGCAGGGCATCACCGACCTGATCACCACCCCGGGTCTGATCAACGTCGACTTCGCCGATGTCAAGAGCGTGATGTCCGGCGCGGGCAGCGCGCTGATGGGTATCGGCTCGTCGCGCGGCGAGGGCCGCTCGGTGAAAGCGGCCGAGGCGGCGATCAATTCGCCGCTGCTGGAAGCCTCCATGGACGGCGCGCACGGCGTGCTGCTGTCGATTGCGGGCGGGTCCGATCTCGGGCTGTTCGAGATCAACGAGGCGGCTTCGCTGGTGCAGGAGGCCGCGCACATCGAGGCCAACATCATCTTCGGCACCGTGATCGACGACTCGCTCGGCGACGAGGTGCGGGTCACCGTGATCGCGGCGGGCTTCGACGGCGGCGGCCCGGCCCGGCGCACCTTCGAGACGTCGGGTCGCAGCACCATCGGCACGGCGCGGTCCGGTGAGATCGGGCAGAGCCGAACCAGCGAGTTGACCGCGCGAAGCAGCGACAGCACGCCGAGCACGTCCGTCACGGGTACGGCTGGCCGCGGCACGTTGCCGAGCTACCGGGACACCGAACGGCCGCGCACCCTGGGCGAGCCGTCGGTGACGAGCGGCACGCGACCGCACATCACGCCGCCGGATGCCGACGACGATGACGACGACGTGGACGTGCCGTCGTTCATGCGGAGGGGCTAGGCGTACCTCCGCCTTCGCTCCGGCCATGCGCGTGCTGCGTACCTCCGCCTTCGCTCCGGCCATGCGCGGGCTGCGTACCTCCGCCTTCGCTCCGGCCATGCGCGTGCTGAAGACGGACTGCGTCCGGCAGCACCCATCAGGCGCTGGAATCCGGTTCCGGCGCAGGCCGGGACCGAGCTGGAAAGAGCGATCCCGGCCCGCGCCGGGACGCGTCGGAGGGATACGCCGAAGCGGTCCCGAAGCACGACTGTGCACAGGAATTCGGGGGACGCCGGTGCGGGGGCCGGCCGGGCGGGACCGGGCGCCGAGGCGCCCGATACGACGCGACTGATTCCGTCCCGGGGGAATATTCGCTCTCTACCTGGGCATTTCGACGCCCTTCACCGAGCGCCACTACGCTCGTCGCCATGACTATCGCGCCGACCATCACTGTCCGACGGGTCACCACGACCAGGTCCGGAGGCTTCTCGGCGCCACCCTACGACTCGTTCAATCTGGGCGACCACGTCGGCGACGATCCGACGGCCGTGCGGCGCAACCGCGACCGGCTGGCCGAGGGCATCGGCCTGCCGCCGGAGCGCCTGGTCTGGATGGAACAGATCCACGGCCGCAACGTGGAGATCGTCGACGGGCCGCGCGCCGAACCGGTACCGGCCACCGACGCGCTCGTGACCACCGTGCCGGGTCTCGCGCTGGTCGTGCTCACCGCCGACTGCGTGCCCATCCTGCTGTCCGACGACGAGGCGGGCGTGATCGCCGCGGTGCACGCGGGGCGGATCGGCGCTCGCATCGGCATCGTGCCGCGTGTGCTCGACGCGATGGTCTCGGTCGGCGCGCGCCTGGATCGGGTCGGCGCGCTGCTCGGGCCCGCCGCCTCCGGCCGTCAGTACGAGGTTCCCGCCGCCATGCGCGCCGACGTCGAAGCGCATCTGCCCGGCAGTGCGACCACCACGGTCCGCGGCACGCCGGGCCTGGATCTGCGCGCGGGCATCTCCCGGCAGCTCACCGAGGCAGGCGTCGGCGCGATCGCGGTGGACCCGCGGTGCACCATCGAGGACCGCACCTTGTTCAGCCATCGCCGTGGCGCGCCGACCGGCCGGATCGGCGGGGTGATCTGGATGGAGGCCGCCGCGTGACCGCGCGAATCGCCCGTCTGGTCGACGCGCTGTGCGCCGGGGAGGCGCGCGCATGAGCGCCGAAGCCGGGGCCGCGGTGGACGGCGCACTCGCCGCCAGGACCGCCGAGCTGTCGGACAACCTTGCCGGTCTGCTCGCTCGCATCGACGCGGCGTGTCGCGCCGCGGGTCGGTCGCCGGATTCGGTGCGGCTGCTGCCGGTGACGAAATTCTTCCCGGCTTCGGACGTGGCGATCCTGCATCGGCTCGGCCGGCGCGAGTTCGGCGAGTCGCGGGAGCAGGAGGCGGCCGCCAAGGTGGCGGCGTTACGTGAGGAAGACCTCTCCGGCATCCGCTGGCACATGATCGGGCGGTTGCAGCGGAACAAAGCGCGCAGTGTCGCCCGCTGGGCGCACACCGTTCACTCGGTCGACAGCGAACGTCTGGCAACCGCTCTGGACGCCGGCGCGGTGGCTGCGCTGGAGGCGGGCGAACGCACCGAACCGCTGCGGGTGTTGCTCCAGGTGAGCCTGGACGACGACCCCGCGCGAGGGGGTGTCACGGCCGCTGATCTTCCCGTGCTCGCGCAACGGATTGCGGACGCTCCGGGATTACGTTTGTCGGGCCTGATGGCCATTCCACCCTTGGGTTCGGAGTCCGATGCCGCATTTGCGCGACTTGCGATGTTGCACACGTTGTTGGTCGCCGATCATCCGGACGCGACAGAGCTTTCCGCGGGAATGTCGGATGATCTGGAATGCGCGATCGAACATGGTTCGACGGTTGTGCGTGTCGGTACCGCCTTGATGGGTATGCGACCGATAACCTCGGGCTAGCAAAGAAACCTCATCAGTCACATTCGACACATATGCTGGGATCTGACGAGGGCTGAGCAAGACTTCAACACCCGGCCGCCACCGGGGCCGAAGGAAGGTCGACCAATGAGCACGCTGCACAAGTTCAAGGCGTACTTCGGCATGGTTCCGCTCGAGGATTACGAAGACGACTACGTCGACGATCGCGCTCCCCGAGGGGTGGACGAGCGCGGCGCTCGTCGGCCCCGGCCCCGTGACTACTCCGACCGCGACGGCTACGTCGATCGCTACGCCGACGATCGATACGGCGCAAGCCGTTTCGACGACGTCGACTATCCCGAGCCCGCGTACAAGTCGCCCTACAAGGCGGGTTACTCGGTGTCGCGGCGCGACGACTACGCCGACGAGCCCTACGGCGACGACCGCTACGACGCGCCCCGGCGTCCGACCCGGATCGACTCCGCGCCGTCGGGCCGGTTCCGCGCGGGCGGGAGCCCGCCTCCGCTGCGCGGTACGACCCGTGGCGCGCTCGCCGTCGATCCCGACGCCGAGGAGCGCAGGCTGGAGGAGCGCGTGCGTCCCGAGCCCGCCCCGGTGCGGCGGCCCGGGATCTTCGAGGACGGAGGCCCCTTGTCCAAGATCACGACGCTGCGCCCGCGCGATTACAGCGAGGCTCGGATCATCGGCGAACGCTTTCGCGAGGGCAATCCGGTGATCATGGACCTGGTGGATCTGAGCAACGCCGACGCCAAGCGGTTGGTCGACTTCGCCGCGGGCCTGGCCTTCGCGCTGCGCGGATCGTTCGACAAGGTGGCGACAAAAGTGTTCCTGCTCTCACCGGCCGATGTCGACGTATCAGCGGAAGAACGCAGACGCATCGCGGAAACCGGCTTCTACAACCAGAAATAAGCTCGTGATCTGGGGGGTGGAGCAGACCGGTCGCAGGTTGTGCGGCGCGGTCATTTTGCGCGAAGCGATTTTTACGGCAGAGTGAACTCGTGGCCTTGTTCGCGGTGCTGTACTTCGTACTGTTCATCTTCTGGCTGTTGCTGATCAGCCGGGTGATCGTCGAGTTCATCCGTAGCTTTGCCCGAGACTGGCGTCCTACCGGTGTCGTGGTCGTCGTCCTGGAGGTGATCTTCACGATCACCGATCCTCCGGTGAAACTGCTCAGGCGCTTGATACCTCCGGTGTCACTGGGCGGAATTCGCCTGGATCTGTCGATAATGGTCCTGCTTTTCATCGTCTTCATCCTGATGTCGATCGTGGGCAGGCTCGGGCAGCCGGTAGCTCCGGTGTGACAGAATGGGCCGTGAAGACAGCTTGCTAGATCTGCTAGATCTCCAAAAGACGCGTGAAGGGATCCTTCCATGCCGCTGACCCCAGCCGATGTGCACAACGTCGCGTTCAGCAAACCGCCGATCGGGAAGCGCGGCTACAACGAGGATGAAGTCGACGCGTTCCTGGATCTGGTGGAGCAGGAGCTCTCGCGTCTGATCGAGGAGAACGCCGATCTGCGCCAGCGGGTCGCCGAACTCGACGCGGAATTGGCCGACGCGAAGAAGAACCGCGGCCCGGCCGGAGTGAACAGTCCGAAACCGCCGATTCCGCAGGCCCCGCCGCCGCAGCCGGAACCGATCAAGCCCCCGGTTCCCGTCGCCCCGCCCGCTCCGATGCCCGCCGCGCCGGTGGCCAAGGACGCGCCGGGCGCGGACGCGAACCTGCAGGCCGCCAAGGTGCTCAGCCTCGCTCAGGAGATGGCGGATCGGCTGACCAGCGACGCCAAGAGCGAGGCGGAGAGCTTGCTGTCGAATGCCAGGGCGAATTCCGAGCGACTGGTCGGAGACGCCAGGACGCGGTCGGAGGCCATGATCGCCGACGCCCGTCAGAAGTCGGACGCGATGCTGACCGACGCGCAGAGTCGTTCGGACAGCCAGCTGCGCCAGGCCAAGGAGAAGGCCGACGCGCTGCAGGCGGACGCCGAGCGCAAGCACACCGAGATCATGGCGACCATCACCCAGCAGCGCAGTGTGCTGGAGAGCCGGATCGAGCAGCTCAAGACGTTCGAGCGGGAGTACCGGGTGCGGTTGAAGTCCTACCTGGAGTCGCAGCTGGAGGAGCTGGAGAACCGTGGCTCGGCCGTTCCGGTCGACGGCGGCGAAGCCTTCGCGGATGCCAACACGGCGAACAACCTCGCGCCGGCGTCATTCGCCAAGGGCGGCAAGTAGCGCGCCGCGCCCCAGCACAGCAGTTCGCATACCGTTTAGAGGAACTGTCGAGCCGCCCGGCATGCCTTGGGGGTCACCATGCTCGTCTTGACACTCGTCCTTGCCGCGATCGGCTTCGCCCTGCTCGTGGCCGCGCTCACCACCGGATCGGTGATCTGGGCGTGGGGCTGCATCGTGGTGTGCGTCATCGGCGCGATGCTCTTGTTGGTGAGTGCTTTGTCCATGCGGAGTCCGGATAGTGATTCCCCGCCGCCTCCTGGTCGTCATGCCAAACGCTGACCTGCCTCACAAAGTGAGTTGACCGCTCCGGCTAGAATCAAACATGAATACGGCGTCGATCCGGCCATCACCGGGGAGCCTTCGGAAGAACGGCGGCACGGCCTGCGGGCCGGGCGCTCAGTAGAACCGAACGGGTGAGCCCGTCACAGCTCGCGAATGAGAGGTCCGGTGTCGCCACGCCGGACAAGCGGGGTGGTACCGCGGTTTCGGCGCACCGGGCGCCGTCATCGTCCCCGTGCCAACGACTCGGCACGAGGAGACGTATCCGCAATGGCGGACCAGACTTCCAGCAACAGCGCGTACCCGCGCGTCGACCTGAGCGTCGGCAGCGGGGCGTCGTTCCCCGAGATGGAGCGCCGCGTGCTCGACGCGTGGGCGGCCGCCGACACCTTCCGCGCGAGCATCGAAAACCGTTCCGGCGCAGCCGAATTCGTCTTCTATGACGGGCCGCCCTTTGCCAACGGTCTGCCGCATTACGGACATTTGCTCACCGGATACGTCAAAGACCTCGTCCCGCGTTTCCAGACGATGCGCGGCAAGCGGGTCGACCGGCGATTCGGCTGGGACTGTCACGGATTGCCCGCGGAAATCGAAGCCGAAAAGCAGCTCGGTATCACGGACAAATCACAGATCGACGCGATGGGGCTCGCGGAATTCAACGCGGCCTGCAAAACATCGGTGCTGCGCTACACCGGGGAATGGCGCGACTACGTGACGCGCCAGGCTCGCTGGGTCGACTTCGACAACGACTACAAGACGCTGGACACCGACTTCATGGAGTCGGTGATGTGGGCGTTCAAATCGCTGTACGACAAAGGGCTGATCTATCAGGGCTTCCGGGTGCTGCCCTACAGCTGGTACGAGCAGACGCCGTTGTCGAATCAGGAAACCCGCCTCGACGACGCCTACAAGATGCGCCAGGACCCGGCGGTCACCGTCGACATGGCGTTGCGCGTGCCCGCGGAGCATCCGCTGCACGAACTCGACGGCGCCAACGCGCTGATCTGGACCACGACGCCGTGGACGCTGCCGTCCAACTTGGCGATAGCGGTGCATCCCGACGTTCGCTACGTGCACCTGCGCGCGGCCGACGGTAAACGCTATGTGCTCGCGGCCGAACGGGTTTCGCACTACGCGCGGGAGTTCGGCGCGGAGCCGGAGGTGCTCGCCGAGTTCGATGGCGCCGCGCTGGCGGATTTGTCCTACGCGCCGCCGTTCGACTTCTTCCTCGGCCATCCCCACGCCCACCGCGTGCTCACCGCCGACTACGTGACCACCGACTCCGGCACCGGCATAGTGCATCTCGCACCCGCCTTCGGTGAGGAGGACATGGACGTCGCCTCCGCGCACGGCATCGAGCTGGTGCAGCCGCTGGACCCGGGCGGCAGGTTCACCTCGATGGTTCCGCCGTACGAGGGCCTGATGGTGTTCGACGCGAATCCGGTGATCATCAAGGACCTCAAGGCCGCGGGAAAGCTGTTGCGGCACGAGACGATCGAGCACTCCTACCCGCACAGCTGGCGCTCCGGGCAGCCGCTGATCTACATGGCCGTGCCGTCCTGGTTCGTGGCGGTCACCAAGTTCCGCGATCGCATGGTGGAGCTGAACAAACAGATCACCTGGGTGCCCGAGCACATCCGCGACGGCCAGTTCGGCAAGTGGCTGGAAGGCGCGCGCGACTGGAACATCAGCCGCAATCGATACTGGGGCAGCCCGATCCCCGTGTGGGTGTCCGACGATCCGGCCTACCCGCGCGTCGACGTGTACGGCTCGCTGGACGAGCTGGAGCGCGACTTCGGGGTGCGCCCGGCCGATCTGCACCGCCCGATGATCGACGAGCTCACCCGGCCGAATCCCGATGACCCGACGGGCCGCTCGACCATGCGCCGGGTGCCGGAGGTGCTGGACTGCTGGTTCGAGTCCGGCTCGATGCCGTATGCCCAGGTGCACTATCCGTTCGAGAACAAAGAGTGGTTCGACAGCCACTTCCCGGGCGATTTCATCGTCGAGTACAACGGCCAGACCCGCGGCTGGTTCTACACGCTGCACGTGCTGGCGACGGCTCTGTTCGACAGCCCGGCGTTCGAGACCGTCGCGGCGCACGGCATCGTGCTCGGCGACGACGGTCTGAAGATGAGCAAGTCCAAGGGCAATTACCCGGATGTCAACGAGGTGTTCGACCGGGACGGCTCGGACGCGATGCGCTGGTTCCTGATGAGTTCGCCGATCCTGCGCGGCGGCAATCTCATCGTCACCGAGCGCGGCATCCGCGAGGGCGTGAGTCACGCGCTGCGACCGCTGTGGAACGCGTGGACGTTCCTGCAGCTGTACGCGTCGAAGCCCGGTGTGTGGCGCACGGATTCGCCGCACGTGCTGGATCGATACATCCTGGCGAAGCTGGCGCGCACCAGGGACGTGATCACCGAGGCGCTGGAGACCTACGACATCGCGGGCGCCTGCGATGAGCTGCGCTCGTTCGCCGACGCGCTGACCAACTGGTACGTGCGGCGCTCCCGCTCGCGGTTCTGGAGCGAGGACCGCGACGCGGTGGACACCCTGCACACGGTGCTCGAGGTGGTCACCCGGCTGGCCGCGCCGCTGCTGCCGCTGATCACCGAGGTGATCTGGCGCGGGTTGACCGGCGGTGACTCGGTGCACCTGGCCGACTGGCCGAAGGAGGGCGAGCTGCCGGACGATCCGGAGCTGGTCGCCGCCATGGACGAGGTGCGCCTGGTGTGCTCGACGGTGCTGAGCCTGCGCAAGGCGCAGAACCTGCGGGTGCGGCTGCCGCTGGCCGAGGTCACCATCGCCGCGGCCGACGCCGAGCGGCTGGCGCCGTTCGCCGACATCGTCGCCGACGAGGTCAACGTCAAGAAGGTCGATCTGACCACCGACGTGGACGCGCACGGCCGGTTCGAGCTGGTGGTCAACGCCCGCGCCGCGGGGCCGCGTCTGGGCAAGGACGTGCAGGCGGTGATCAAGGCGGTGAAGGCCGGTGACTGGGCCGAGGACGCCGACGGCACGGTCCGGGCGGCCGGCATCGCCCTGCTGCCGGAGGAGTACACCCAGCGTCTCGTGGCGGCCGAGCCCGAGTCGACCGCGGCGCTGCCCGGGAACGCGGGTCTCGTGGTGCTGAATTCGGTGGTCACCGAGGAGCTGGAGGCCGAGGGCTGGGCGCGGGACCTGATCCGCGACCTTCAGGAGACCAGGAAGTCCGCCGGGCTGGACGTCTCCGACCGCATCACCGTGGTCCTGGACGTTCCGGCGGACCGGGCCGCGTGGGCCGAGACGCACCGTGACCTGATCGCGGGGGAGATCCTCGCCACCACGCTGACCTTCGGCGACGCCGGAGCGGAGGCCGCCGATCTGGTCGGCGGAGTGCGGGCGCAGATCGCCAAGGCCTGAGCGCCGGGTTTCGAGCCGGGGCGGGACCGAAAGGTCCCGCCCCGGTTGCTGTTCGAGCGGTCTTGGTGCCGTTTGTTCCGAGCCGATCGGTGGCAGCGATCCGAGCCTGCCGGAATCGGTCCGCTCGATGTTCTCGGCGGGGCCGGACAGGTCTGGGCGCGGTCTGTTCGGTCGCCGATGCCCCGGGTCGCTCACCTGGCGGCCGCGTACCGCACGCGACCGACCGGCAACACGATGGCAGGGTTTTCCGATCTCAAACCTGGCATTCACGGCGCAGTCTAGTGATCTAGATCACATGCTGAGAATTTGCTGATTCCCGACAATTCGCCGATATCCCAGGCACAATCTGCGGTGTCGCTGCTGTTACCCAGGTGATCTCCGGGGCGGCAGTTTCTCTTTTCAGTGTGTCCTACTTGGAATTTGGCCGTGCTGGGAATGTGACCGGCGCGGGTGGCCGCGGCTCCGTATCGGAGGCCGCTGCTGATGCCATGTATTAGCCAGGCTGCCGATCGGCGGCCAGTCAACCGCGCCCATGGAAGGGGCGAGCACGTGCCGAGAAAATCGTTGCACCGCATCGCACTCGGATTCCTGCTCTCGATCATCACGATCCTCCTGTTCGCCGGACCCGCCTGGGCCGACACCGGCAGCGCCTCCGGCAGCGGACCGGGCAGCGCGTCGTTCGGCTCGGCGGGTAGCGGCAGTTCCTCGTCCGGCAGCGCCAGCGGCTCGGCCGACCTGCCGATACCCAGTGTGTTCGGCGTCGGCGCGCTGGCCGCGGCGACGACGCAGATCGGCAAGCCGTACGAATGGGGTGGGACAGGCCCCGACAGCTGGGACTGCTCGGGCCTCGTGCAGTGGGCGTACCGTCAGGTCGGCGTGAGTCTTCCGCGGACCACTTGGCAGCAGGCGAAGGTGGGCGCGCCCGTCCCGCGGGGCTCGCTGTCGCTCGGCGACGTGATCGTGCTGAACAGCGATGGCTCGCACGTCGGTATCTATGCCGGAAACGGCCGGGTGCTCAACGCGTACGGTCAGGGCGTGCCGGTCGGCTTCACTCCGCTGGACGAATTCGACATCTACGCCATCCGTCGCTTCTGAGCGCGGCTACTCCGGCGCTGAAACGGCCCCGACCCGCGAATTCGGGTCGGGGCCGTGGCGAATCGGCCGCGGACGTCACATGCACCCCAGCCCGCCGGTAGGAACCGAATGGGCGGCGTGGACCGGCACCGGTGCGCCGACACCGGAAGCCGCCCTCGTCACCCTACGGTGTCAGGCGCGCCGCCGCATTCCGGTGTGCGGGAGCCGCGATACGGCCCGGACGTGCGCTAGTCGCCGAGCCCGTCGGCGAGGGTGCGCAGCAGCGGTCCGTACTGCTGATGGGCCAGCGCCGAGGCGAATTGCGCCACCAAATAGTCGGCCGGGTTGCCGGTGTCGTACCACCGGCCGCGGATCACCTGGCCGAAGACCGGACTGTTCGCCGCGTGCACGTTGATCGCGTCGGTGAGGTACACCTCGCCGGTGCGGTGTTCGTACCACTCTTCGGTCTGCCTGCGCAGCTCGTCGATGATGCCGGGGGTGACGACATAGCCGCCGATCGCGGCGAAGGACGACGGCGCGTCCTTCGGCTTCGGCTTCTCGCGCAGGCCGGTGATGCGCAGCAGGCCGTTGCCGTGGTCGTCGGCGACCACCGGCACGCCGTAGCGCTGCGACTCGGCGGGATCCATCGGCATCAGCGCGAGGACGGGGGCTCCGGTGGCCTCGTAGGCGTCGATGAGCTGCTGAGCTCGGGGCACCTCGGCGACGAACACGTCGTCCGGCCACAGCACCAGCATGGGCTCGTCGCCGAGGTTGCGGGCGGCGTTGAGCACCGGGGTGCCGTTGCCGTACGGCCCGTGCTGGTCGAGGTAGGTGATGTGGCCGAGCCGGGACAGCTCGCCGACCTCCTCGACGGCATCGGCGAACGCGGTCTTGCCGTCCGCGCGCAGCTGGGCGACCAGCGCGGGATTGGGTCGGAAATGGTCCTGGATCAGTGATTTTCCGCTGCTGACCACGATGGTGATGTCGGTGATGCCCGAAGCGACCAGCTCGCGGACCGTGTGCTCGATCACCGGCTTGTCGCCGACCGGCAGCATCTCCTTGGGGATGGCCTTGGTCAGCGGAAGCAGCCGGGAGCCGATACCGGCGGCCGGGATGACGGCCTTGCGGATATTCATGGGTCCGATCATCACATATCGGACCGTGGGTCAGGCCCCGTCCCCACGGCACGTCGGCGGTTATTTCGAGACCGCCCGGTACTTGTTCCGGCACGGAAAAGCGCAGATCAAAGCCCTCGCGACCGGGCCGGACGGTCCCCGGGGCGCGAGACGGAGGCGGCCCCGATACCGGCAGGTAACCGGCAGCTAGCGCACAGCCACCTGACAGCGTCACCGCCTGCTCCGCACTGTCGGTGGACGGGCGTACATTGCAGCCGTGCGTACCGAGAAGCCGAGCGTCGAGTGCCCGGTCGCGCCCTCGACCGGGGTCGGGACCACCCGCGCCGAAAGCTCGGTGGGTCGGCGGGCACCGGTGCTCGCCGACGCGGACAGCGCCGCTCGTCGCTGGGTTCTGCACATCGACATGGACGCGTTCTTCGCCTCGGTCGAGCAGCTGACCCGGCCGACGCTGCGGGGCAGGCCGGTGCTGGTCGGCGGGACCGGCGGGCGCGGCGTCGTCGCCGGAGCCAGTTACGAGGCGCGCGTGTTCGGCGCCCGGTCGGCGATGCCGATGCATCAGGCGCGCCGGTTGGTCGGCGTCACGGCGGTGGTGGTGCCGCCGCGCGGCGCCGTCTACGGCGTGGTCAGCGGGCAGGTCTTCGACGCGTTGCGCAGCCGGATCCCGGTGCTGGAGACGCTGTCGTTCGACGAGGCGTTCGGCGAACCGGCCGAGCTGGCCGGCGCGACGGTCGCCCAGGTGCACGCGTTCTGCGCGGACTTGCGCGCGGTGGTGCGGGAACGGACCGGGTTGACCGCCTCGGTGGGCGCGGGCACCGGAAAGCAGCTGGCCAAGATCGCCTCCGGCTTGGCCAAACCCGATGGGATCCGGGTGATCTCGCCGGTCGAGCAGCCGCGACTGTTGGCAGGTCTGCCGGTGCGCAAGCTGTGGGGGATCGGCCCGGTCGCGGAGAGCCGGTTGCGCTCGTTGGGCATCGAGACCGTGGGCGCCTTCGCCGCGCTGCCGGAGTCGGAGGCGATGTCGATTCTCGGCGGCAGCGTCGGCGCCGCGCTGCACCGACTGGCGCGCGGCATCGATGACCGTCCGGTCGCCGAACGCACCGAGGCGAAGCAGATCAGCGCCGAGACAACCTACGAAACCGACATCGTCAGCCTGGAGCAACTGCGTCCGGCCATCGAGGACATGGCCGTCGCGGCGCACCGGCGCCTGACCGGTGACGGGCGCGCCGCGCGCACGGTGGTGCTCAAATTGAAGAAGTCGGATATGAGCATCGTCACCCGCTCCTACACCCTGCCCTACGCCACCGAGGATTTGGCCACTCTCGCCGCCGCCGCGCAGCGTTCGGCGCTCGACCCGCGGGAGCTGGGCCCGATCCGCCTCGTCGGCGTCGGCTACGGCGGCCTGTCGACCGTCCGTCAGGAATCGCTGTTCCCCGAACTGGATCGCGGCCCCGTCCCCGAGATCGCCGCGGTGGAAACGGAATCCGAACCGGCGCACGCCCCCGAACTCGGCGATGCCGCGCACACCGCGCCGGTCCTACCGGTCGCCCTCTGGCGTCCCGGCATGGACGTATCGCATCCCGAGCACGGTCACGGCTGGGTGCAGGGCGCCGGGCTCGGCGTGGTGACCGTCCGCTTCGAAACCCGTTCCACCGGTCCGGGTCCCGCGCGCACCTTCGCCGCCGACGATGCCGCCCTCACCCGTGCCGATCCGCTGGGCAGTCTGCTCTGACGGCCAGGGCCCGAGGCTCGACATCGCCGGGCCGGACGCGTACGTTCGCTGCCGACGACCATCGCCGGTCCGATGTGGATCCGGGTGCCGCCACCCGGGGCCGGTAGCCTGGGACCTCGTGCAGCGCCGCCGGTTCGGGGGCGGCTGCCATGGTGGAACACGACACGGACCTCTCGAACGCAAAGGACGAGCAGTTGAAGCTTCGTAAGACTGGACGCATCGCGATCGCCGGACTGGCCATCGTCGCCGCGCTTGGCCTGACCGCCTGTGGTGGCGACGACAAGGACAGCAAGCCCGCCGCCAAGACGTCGACCAGCGCCAAGGCGTCGGCGACCGCGAGCGCGAACCTGCCGCCGGTCCCGACCCCCGCGGAGCTGAACACCGCCCTGGCCCGTGCGCTCGACCCGTCGGTGCCCGCCTCCGAGAAGCTGGACAACGTCCAGGGCGCCGAGGCCGATCCGACGCTGCCGGACCGCCTGTCGCAGGCCGCGGCAGGCGCCGACGTGAAGATCGTGGTCACCGACGTCACCTCCTTCGGCGACAGCGTGAACGCGAAGGCCAAGTTCATCCTCAACGGCCAGGAGAACATCGTCGACGTGCCGTTCGTCGCCGACAACGGCAAGTGGAAGATCCAGAAGACCTGGGCCTGCACCATGCTGACCAACCTCGGTCAGCAGTCGGCGGCCTGCAGCTGAGTTCACCCGACGGGCCGGTCGTCGCGCTTCGCGGCGCCCGGCCCGTCGTCGCGTGAAATGCTCTGCCGCATTTTATAGTACGCGCAGGTCAGAGCATGCGCAGAATCGCGTACATCGAGGTGGCGTGCGCGTACAGTTCGCCGTCTTCGGCGCCGACCAGGCGGGCCTCGGCGCTGGCCGTGGTGGTGCCGACGTGGATCGCGGTGCCCTCGCAGCGCAGCGTGCGCGTGTCGCTGCGCACGGCACGGTGGATGTCGATGCCGATCTTGACCGAGGTGGAGCGCGTGCCGCCGGCCAACTGCGTCAGTACCGCCGAGCCGAGGGCCGCTTCGAGCACCGTCGCCACGAAGCCGCCGTACACCCCGCCCGCCGGGTCGAGCAGTTGGTCACCCGGCTCGCCCTCGAAAACCACGGTCCCATCGCCGACCTGGGCCAGCCGGAAACCCAGCGCGCTCAGAATCGGTGCGCCCGGGAATCGTCCGTCGAGCGTTCCCTGCAAGATCTCCCGTCCGGTCATACCGAGCGGGTCGGGTGTCTTCTCAGCCGGTGGCCGCCCCGCGTCGGTGCGGGCGCGAAGGGGTCTGGGCGCGGTCATACATCGACGCTACGGAGAAGGCGAAGCCCGCAGAAGTGTCGGATCCGACACCTTCGCGACCAATTCCGACGAACTAGAGTCGCCGGAAAGCGGGAAGCTCACGGTGTGGACCGTGTTTCGCTCGCGTGGGAGCCGGATTCGCTGGTGACAGGGCGCGATGTGCGCCGCGCGCGACGGGTTCGTAGCAGGGCGTCGGTGGTGAATATCACCAGCGCCGCCCAGATGAGGGCGAAACCGGCCCAACGGGAGGCGGGCATCGGCTCGTGCGCGACCGCGACGCCCCAGGCCATCTGGAGTGCGGGGGTGAGGTATTGCAGCAGGCCCATGGTGGACAACGCGACGCGCTGGGCCGCGACGGCGAACAGCAGTAGCGGAACCAGGGTGACCGGTCCGGTGGCCACCATCAGGGCGGTATGCGCGGGGGCGGAGGCGAATTCGCTGTGCCCGGCGAGCGCGAGCGCGATCGCGAACGCCAGCGCGAAGGGTGCGGCGACGACGCCCTCGGCGGCGATGCCGCGCAGCGCGTCCAGCGGGATCACCTTCTTCACCAAGCCGTAAGTGGCGAAAGAGCAGGCCAGGGCCAAGGCGATGATCGGTGGTCTGCCGTAGTCGACCGTGAGCACGGCCACCGCGGCCGCGCCGAGCCCGAGGGCGGCCCATTGGGCGCCGGTCAGCCGCTCACGAAAGAGCACCACACCGAACGCGACGGTGACCAGAGGGTTGATGAAATACCCGAGCGCGCACTCCACGACGTGGCCCGAGGTGACCCCATAGACGTACACGCCCCAGTTGAGCGCGATCGCGGCGGAGGCCACGGCCGCCAGCCGCCAGACTCGGCCGTCGATGCCGCGCAGTTCGCGGATCCGGCCGCTGACGGCGAGCACCGCGAGCACGACCACCAGCGTCCAGACGATCCGCTGCGCCACCACTTCACCCGGACTGGCGAACGCCAGCAGCCCGAAGAACGCGGGGAAAAGTCCCCACAAGAAGTACGCGCTCGCTCCGAACGCTACACCGGGGATGGACCTGCTTCGCCGCACGATGACGAACGTAGTTGTCCCGTAGCCTTGCGGTCATGTCGATTACCGTGCAGGCATCGGGCGCGACCGGGCTCACCGCGACCGAGGTCGAGCAACGTCGTCACGACGGACTGACCAACGACGTCCCGGATCGCGCGAGCCGATCGGTTCGCGACATCGTGCGCGCGAACGTCTTCACCAGGATCAACGCCATCCTCGGCGTCCTGTTCGTGCTGGTGCTGGCCACCGGATCGATCATCGACGGCATGTTCGGCCTGCTGATCGTCGCCAACAGCGCGGTCGGCATCATCCAGGAGATCCGCGCCAAGCGCACCCTGGACCAGCTGGCCATCGTCAGCCAGGCCAAGCCGACCGTCCGCCGGGACGGCAGGGCCGTCGAGATCGCGCCGCGCGAGGTGGTGCTCGACGACGTGATCGAGCTCGGTCCCGGCGACCAGATCGTGGTGGACGGCACGGTAGAGGAGTCCGCGCAGCTCGAGGTGGACGAGTCGTTGCTCACCGGCGAGGCGGACTCGATCGAGAAGGCGGTCGGCGCCACGGTGATGTCGGGTAGTTATGTGGTGTCCGGGTCCGGCGCCTACCGCGCCACCAAGGTCGGCCGGGACGCCTACGCGGCGCGGCTGGCCGAGGAGGCGAGCAAGTTCACGCTGGTGCACTCCGAACTGCGCAGCGGTATCGACAAGATCCTGAAGTTCATCACCTACCTGCTGATTCCCGCCGGACTGCTGAGCATCTACAACCAGCTGGTCTCCAGCAAGGAGTCGTGGCGGCCCGCGCTCACCGGCATGGTGGCCGCGCTGGTGCCGATGGTGCCCGAGGGGCTGGTGCTGATGACGTCGATCGCGTTCGCGGTCGGCGTGGTGCGGCTGGGCAGGCGCCAGTGCCTGGTGCAGGAGTTGCCCGCGATCGAGGGGCTGGCCCGCGTCGACGTGGTCTGCGCGGACAAGACCGGCACGCTGACCGAGAACGGCATGCGGCTGTCGGACCTGAAGACGCTGGACACCTTCGACGACACCGAGGTACGCACCGCGCTGGCCGCGCTCGCGGCCGACGACCCGCGCCCGAACGCGAGCGTGCAGGCGATCGCCGAGGCTCTGCCGGACGGTCCCGGCTGGCAGCGCACCGCCGTCGCGCCGTTCTCCTCCGCCAAGAAGTGGAGCGGTTGCTCCTACGGCGAGCACGGCGACTGGCTGCTCGGCGCGCCGGACGTGCTGCTCGACCCGGGATCCGCGGACGCGCGGGTCGCGGAGGAACTCGGCGCATCCGGCCTACGCGTGCTGTTGCTGGCGCGCGGCGACCGTCCGGTGGACGCCGCGGACGCCCCGGGGGGCGTGCGGCCCGCCGCCTTGGTCGTGCTGGAGCAGAAGGTCCGGCCCGATGCGCGCGACACACTCGATTACTTCGCCAGCCAGAGCGTCTCGATCAAGGTCATCTCCGGCGACAACGCGGTGTCGGTCGGCGCGGTGGCCTCCTCGCTCGATCTGCCGGGCGGTGACCACCCGATCGACGCGCGGGAGTTGCCGGAGGACGGCGACGAATTGGCCGCCGTGCTGGACGGCAACACCACCTTCGGCCGGGTACGTCCGGATCAGAAGCGCGCCATGGTGTCGGCGTTGCAGTCGCGCGGGCACACGGTGGCCATGACCGGCGACGGTGTGAACGACGTGCTCGCCTTGAAGGATTCGGACATCGGCGTGGCGATGGGCTCGGGCAGTCCGGCGACCAGGGCGGTGGCGCAGATCGTGCTGCTGGACAACAAGTTCGCCACGCTGCCGTACGTGGTCGGCGAGGGACGCCGGGTGATCGGCAACATCGAGCGGGTCTCGAATCTGTTCCTCACCAAGACCGTGTATTCCGTGCTGCTCGCCTTCCTGGTCGGCATGGCCGGCATCGGCTCGCAGATCTTCGACTACGAGCCCATCGGCTACCCGTTCCTGCCGCGCCACGTCACGATCGCGGCCTGGTTCACCATCGGCATTCCGGCGTTCATCCTTTCGCTCGCGCCCAACAACGAGCGTGCCCGCACGGGTTTCGTGGGGCGCGTCATGCGGTTGGCCATCCCGTCGGGCGTGGTGATCGGCGCGGCCACCTTCGTCTCGTACCTGATCGCCTACGCCGGGCCGCACGCCACCGAGGAGCAGAAGGTGCAGGCGGGCACCACGGCGCTCATCACATTGATCATGATCGCGGTGTGGGTGCTCGCCATCGTCGCGCGGCCGTACGTGTGGTGGAAGGTGATGCTGATCGCGGTGTCGGTGGCGGCGTACGTGTTCCTGTTCACCGTTCCGTTCACCCGCGAGTTCTTCAAACTCGACCCCTCCAACCTCGCGCTCACCGGTGCGGCGGTGGTCTGCGGCGTGGTCGGGATCGTGCTCGTCGAGGCGGCCTGGTGGGTGAGCGCGGCGCTGCGCGGCGAGAAGCCGCAACTGCTGCCCAGCTCGCCCGGCGGAGCCGACTGACAGACTGGACGCCTGACTCGCCGCGCCACGAGAAGCCTTGTGCGAAGCGGCCATTCAGACTTGGAGTACCTTCTGGAGATTATGGAGGTACTGCTGCACCAGATCGACGCGTTCGCCGACGCACCGTTCTCGGGCAACCCGGCCGCGGTGATGCCGCTCCCGTCGTGGCTGCCGGATGCGTTGCTGCAACAGCTGGCCGAGGAGAACAACCTCGCCGAGACCGCGTTCTATACCTCACGGTTACCTCCAGAGGCGGGCGTGCCGCCGGGCGAGTGGCCCGCCTTCCACCTCCGGTGGTTCACCCCGAGGGTGGAGGTCGCGCTCTGCGGGCACGCCACTCTCGCCAGCGCCGCGCAGATCCTGGCCGACATGCACCCCGGTGAGGACCGGGTGAGCTTCTACACGCGCAGCGGCTGGCTGCACGTCGACCGCACCGACGACGACGAGTTCGTCCTCGACCTGCCTGCCGTGCCGAGCATTCCGGTGCAGCCCGATCCGGCGCTCGTCGCGGCGCTCGGTGTGCGCCCGGTGGGCGCGTATTCCGGCACCGACGAGGTGATCGTCGTGGCGACCGAACAGGAGGTGCGCGATGCCGCGCCCGTGCTGGCGGCGTTCCCCGCGCTGCCGCGCGCCGCGATCGTCACCGCGCCCGGCGATTCGGTCGACTTCGTCTCCCGGGTCTTCGCCCCGGCCGTGGGCGTCCCGGAGGACCCGGTGACCGGGTCCGCGCACGCGCAGCTGGTTCCGCTGTGGAGCGAGCGGCTCGGCCGCACCGAACTGCACGCCAGGCAGCTGTCCCGCCGCGGCGGAAGCTTGCGCTGCGAACTGACCGGCGACCGCGTGCTGTTGTTCGGACGGTGCCGCCGCTACCTCGACGGCGTCGTCACCCTGCCGGACTAGCTCCGGCCGCTCACGGCTCCGGAACCGGTCCGTCGTCGGGGCCGGGCGCGACGACGTCGCGGTAGTCGGGCAGCAGCGGGGCCACCGCGAAGCTTCCCGCCACCGCGTCGGCGGGCAGCGCCTGGACCGCGCGGATACCGTTCTGCCCGGCCAGGTTTCGCAGTCGCGCCGGGGTGCCACGCACGACGAGCCCGACGACACAGCCGCAGCCGCTCCGCAGTCGTGCGGCCGAGAACGCGACCACGCGGGCGGAGCGGTCATCGACGGGGCGGGGAAGCAGCCAGGCCGCGTACGACGCCGAATCCGCCGCCGCCTGAACGCCTTCCGGTACCGGCACGGCCACCAGCGGCGTCTGCACGCCGGGCGCGGGCACCCGGTAGAGCACCTGCGCGATCCGCAATCCGCCGCTGTGCTGCGGAATCTCGCCGGGCGCCAAGGGTTCGGCGAACGACACCAGCGCCCAGCGCGGTTCGTCGCCGCCCGTGTCCAGCGAGTCACGAGACCGGGCGAGGTAGTCCGCGACCTGCTCACCCTGGTCGGGCCCGAGCCGGTCGGTGGACACCGGGGCGCGGTACGGCGGTTGCAGCGCGCCGAGCGCGAAGACGAGTGCGATCAGCGCGACGGCCGCGGCGCCGAGCAAGATCCCGCGCCAGGGCGGCACCCGGCGGTCAGGCATCGCGCAGGACGTCCAGCGCGTGTTTCAGGTCGTCCGGGTATTCGCTGGTGATCTCCAGGTAGCGGCCGTCGGCGGGGTGCTGGAACCCCAGCGACCGGGCGTGCAGCCACTGCCGTTGCAGCCCGAGACGCTCGGCCAGGCGCGGGTCGGCGCCGTAGGTGAGATCACCGCAGCACGGGTGGCGGATCGCGGAGAAATGCACGCGGATCTGATGGGTGCGGCCGGTCTCCAGGTGGATGTCGAGGAGGCTGGCCGAATGGAACGCCTCGACCGTGTCGTAGTGCGTGACGCTGGGACGGCCGTCTGCGGTGACGGCGAACTTCCAGTCGTTGCCGCGGGCCCGCCCGATCGGGGCGTCGATGGTGCCGCTGCTGGGGTCCGGATGCCCCTGCACCAGGGCGTGATACCGCTTGTCGACGGTGCGCTGCTTGAACGCGCGCTTCAGCACCGTGTACGCGTGCTCGGACTGTGCGACCACCATCACGCCGGAGGTGCCGACGTCCAGGCGGTGCACGATGCCCTGCCGCTCGTGGGCGCCGGAGGTGGAGATGCGGTATCCGGCGGCGGCGAGTCCGCCGACGACGGTCGGGCCGCTCCAGCCGACGCCGGTGTGCGCGGCCACGCCGACCGGCTTGTCGACCGCGACGATGTCGTCGTCGGCGTAGAGGATCTTCATGCCTTCCACCGGTTCGGCCTCGATGGTCAGCTCCCGCTTCGGCTCCGGGAAGATCACCTCCAGCCAGGCTCCCGCGGTGAGCCGGTCGGATTTGCCCGCGGCGACGCCGTCGAGCTGCACCGAACCCTCCTCGGCCAGCGTGGCCACCGCGGTGCGGGACAGGCCGAGCAGACGGGACAGGCCCGCGTCGACGCGCATGCCGTCGAGCCCGTCGGGGACGGGCATGGTCCTGGTCTCCCTCATGCCGCGCTGCCCTCGCTCGCGCCGGTCTTGCCGTGGCCCACCCGGGTGCCGTTCGGTTCGAAGCCGAACACGGTGAGCACGACCAGCAGGATCGCGCCGCACACGATGGCCGAGTCCGCGACGTTGAACACCGGCCACCAGCCGATCGCGACGAAATCCACCACGTGCCCCTGCAGCGGGCCGGGCGCGCGGAACAGCCGGTCGCCCAGATTGCCGACCGCGCCGCCGAGCACCATGCCCAGTCCGATCGCCCACCACAGCGAACGCATGGTGCGGCCGATGCGCACCACGCCGATGACGACGGCGGCGGCGACCAGGGTCAGCAGCCAGGTCATGCCGGTGGCCATGGAGAACGCCGCGCCGGGATTGCGCACCAGGCTCAGGCGCGCGAAGTCGCCGATGATCGGTACCGGATCGCCCGGCGTCAGCTTCGCCACCGCGAGGGTCTTGGTGAGCAGATCCAGGCCGAGCACGACCGCGGCGAGGACGAGTAGCGTACGCAGCCGCTGCGGCGGAGCCGGCTCGGTCGTCGGGTCGGCGGTGTTCGCTGGGTTTTCCTCGGGCGGCCGGTCGTCACTCACACCGACCATCATCTCTCGAGCGGAATCGAGTCCGGTGCGCGCGTCCGATTGCCCCGGCCCGCGCCCGCGGCGTTCGCGTGCCACGCCGATCGGTTCGCGGTCGAATGTCCCAGCTGACACTCAGGAATCGGTCGTACCCTGTTGCTCGTGACGGTGTTGTCTTCCCCCCGCCTGGCCCGAAGCGCGAGCCTAGCCCGGAGCGCGCGCTCGGGTGTGCTGCTCATGGTGCTCGCGCTCGGCCTCTCGGCATTCGGGGTCGGTTGCGGCGACGGCGCCGAGTCGAGCGGTGAGGCCGACGGAACGGAGCCGCTCGGCATCGGCAAGGAAGTGACCGTGCCGATTCCGGCCGCGGTGACCACGGTCGAATCGGCCGGTGCGGAGCCCCGATCGATGCTGCGGCCGGAGTATCCGGCGGGCACCGTGCAGCGGGTCACGCTGTACACCGCCCATCACATCCAGCAGCAGATCGATGGGCAGCCCAAGCCCGACTTCTCCACCCCGGCGCTGACCATTCCCATGACCGCGGAGACCACCGTGGAGGGCATCGATCTCACCCTTGGCTCGGTCACCTCGCCCGATCCCACGCTGGCCAAAGCGCTCACCAAGATCGGCGGCTCGCACGCGGGGTTCGACCTCAGCGATCTGGGCGCGATCACCGCACTGCGGCTCGAGCCGGCGCCCGACGCGTCCAACACCGCGCGCGCCGCGCTGGAGCAGGCGTTCTACCAGGCCGTCTACCGTTCGATCGCGTTTCCCGACCAGCCCGTCGGCGAGGGCGCGGTCTGGACGGTGCGCCAGGAGGTCAGCGGCGGCGTCCTGCTCGACCAGGTGACCACCGCGACGCTGAGCAAACGCGACGGTGACCGGCTCACCATCGAGCTGCACGTCACCCAGAAGCCGAAGTCGCCGGTGTGGAACCTGCCGAACAACGCGGGCACGCTGGACATCGACGACTACGTCATGCAGGGAGCGGGCACCATCACGGTGGATCTCGGCTTGCCGCTGCCGGTGGCCGGGTCGATCACCGTCGGCGGGCACCAGGCCTACCGCGATCCGCACAGCGACAGCACGCTGCAGCAGGCGATCGAGACGCAGGTGTCGTGGACCGAATGATCCGTGCGTGCGGACTGCTGGCCGCGGTCGCGTCCCTCGTCGTCGCCACCGGATGCGGCTCGGGGGACCACGCCGCACCAGGACAGCCCGAGCTTCCCACGCTCGGACCCGTCGTGGCCGCGGCCCCGGTGACCACCGCCCCCGAGACCGATTCCACTCGGCTGCGCGGGCTGTTGCTCGCCGACAGCGATCTGCCCGCCGGTTTCACCGCGCTCGCGCCGCCCGCCGACACCGGCGGAGGCGCTACCGGCGCCTCGCCGACGAATCCGGCCGAATGCGTGAAAGTGCTCGCGCCGCTCGGTGCGCAACGCTCCGGCGCGCTGGCGCGGGCGTCCACGCAGTACACCGGGCCGAATTTCTCCAGCATCGATATAGACGCGGCCAGTTATCCACCGGACGCGGTCGCGGCCGCTTTCTCGGAAGTGCAGGAAATCCTGCGTCGCTGCGCGCACTATGCCGGGGCCGACGGCTCCGACATTCCGATGGACTACCGCGTCGGCGGGCTCGTCCAGCCGCCCGCGGGCGATGCCTCCGCACCTTTCCAAGTGCGCACTACCAGTGACGACCTGACCCTCCGCTCGTCCGTCGCGATCGTTCAGGTGGGAAGCACGTTGGTGCAGGTCGCGGTGACCGCGCCGGAGGCGGTGGACCCGGGTGTGCTCAGCGCGCTGACCGCGGCCCAGGTGCGCAGGCTGCAGGGCGTCGCTGGACCGTGATTTCCCGCGATCCGGCCGAATCGCGCCTGTCGCCGGAATAGGCTCGGCATGATCCGACACAACGCCTCGACCGGAGGTTCCCCATGTCTGATGTCAAACCCGTTCCCGATGGATATCCGGTGGTGTCGCCCGGGCTCGCGGTCGACGGCGCCGCGGCGGCGATCGATTTCTACAAGAACATTTTCGGTGCGACCGAGCGTATGCGGATGCCCGGTCCGGACGGCAGAATCGCGCATTGTGAGCTGATGTTCGGCAATTCCGTCGTCATGCTCGGCGATTCGGCGCCCGATATGGACTTCCTCGACCCGAAGACGGTCGGCGGCACCCCCGTCAACCTGTATGTGTACGTCGAGGACGCCGACGCCGCTTTCGCCGCCGCGTTGTCCGCGGGCGCCAGGGAACTCACGCCCATGACCGATCAGTTCTACGGCGATCGCAGTGGCGCCTTCGAGGATCCGTGGGGACACCGATGGACGGTGGCCACCCACGTGGAGGATGTGCCGCCCGACGAGATGGACCGCCGGATGGCCGAGCGGTTCGGCGGTTCCTGATCCCGGCGGATCTGCTCATTCGGCGACGACCGAATCCCCGTTGACCCGGATGCCTTTCGGGGCGAGTGGTTTGCTCGCCGGGCCGTGGGCCACCGTGCCGTCCAGCGCGAACTTGCTACCGTGGCAGGCACAGTTGATGGTGCCGCCGGACACCGTCGCGACCTTGCATCCCGCGTGCGTGCACACCGAGGAGAGCCCGACGAAGGTGCCCGCGCTGGGCTGGGTCACCACGGTGTCGCCCACGATCACGCCGCCGCCGACGGGAATGTCGGCCGTCTTGGCGAGCGCGTTCGCGGGACTGTTCCCATCGACGGGCCGGTCTGCCTGCGCGGCGGTGGCGTCATGCGGCGCGGGAGCGTCGTCGCCCTTGCCATAGGCGGTGCAGGCGGTGCAGGCGGTGACCGCCGCCGCGGCGGCGACGCCCGCACCGGCGACGACCACACTGCGGCGGGTGCGGAGTTGTTCGTGGAATGTCATGTCGGTCGGATCTCCCTCGAAGGCGCGGCCGGCCTTGCGCCGGTTTCCGCTTCGCCTTGTTCACGGAGATAGTGATCAGGCGGTTCAATCGACGATCCGATTCGATTCGTATGACAGAGCGGCGGACCCGGACCCCCTCATCTGTTTGTGGCCGGGTCCGCCGTTCTTTGTGGTTACCCGCGGGCGATCGATTCGAACACCT
>NZ_JBJZOK010000034.1:0-74419 GCF_047200615.1 Nocardia sichangensis | reverse complement strand
TTGTGCCTCAACGTCGAAGTGCTGTCGTCCGACGGCGCCGCGATCGAGCTGCGCGAAGGCGAGGACGAGGACCTGGAGCGCGCCGCGGCGAACCTCGGCATCAACCTGTCGAGGAACGAAGCCGCCACCGTCGACGATCTGGCGAACTAGGCGGTCGGCCGGATGCCGTCACGGCATCCGGCCTCCCGCAACGGATTACCCAACTAGTGAACTTTTGCTCGAATTCGACCCGCACAGGGGAAAGGAAGTTACGTGCTAGACGTCAACTTCTTCGATGAACTCCGGATCGGCCTGGCCACCGCCGAAGACATCCGTCAGTGGTCCTACGGCGAGGTGAAGAAGCCGGAGACCATCAACTACCGCACGCTCAAGCCGGAGAAGGACGGCCTGTTCTGCGAGAAGATCTTCGGTCCCACCCGGGACTGGGAGTGCTACTGCGGCAAGTACAAGCGCGTCCGCTTCAAGGGCATCATCTGTGAGCGCTGTGGCGTCGAGGTGACTCGCGCCAAGGTGCGCCGCGAGCGCATGGGCCACATCGAGCTGGCCGCTCCGGTCACCCACATCTGGTACTTCAAGGGCGTGCCCTCGCGCCTGGGCTACCTGCTCGACCTGGCGCCGAAGGATCTGGAAAAGATCATCTACTTCGCCGCCTACGTCATCGTGGCGGTCGACGAGGAGCTGCGGCACAACGAGCTGTCCACGCTCGAGGCCGAGATGGAGGTCGAGAAGAAGGCGGTCGCCGACCAGCGCGACGCCGACCTCGAGGCCCGCGCTCAGAAGCTCGAGGCCGACCTGGCCGAGCTGGAGGCCGAAGGCGCCAAGTCCGACGTCCGCCGCAAGGTCAAGGACGGCGGCGAGCGGGAGATGCGCCAGCTCCGCGACCGTGCCCAGCGTGAGCTGGACCGGCTGGAGGAGATCTGGAACACCTTCACCAAGCTGGCGCCCAAGCAGCTCATCGTCGACGAGGTGCTCTACCGCGAGCTGGTCGACCGCTACGGCGAGTACTTCACCGGCGCGATGGGCGCGGAGTCCATCCAGAAGCTGATGGAGAGCTTCGACATCGAGGCCGAGGCCGAGTCGCTGCGCGAGACCATCCGCACCGGCAAGGGCCAGAAGAAGCTGCGCGCGCTCAAGCGGCTCAAGGTCGTCGCGGCGTTCCAGGCCAACGGCAACTCGCCGATGGGCATGGTGCTCGACGCCGTTCCGGTGATCCCGCCGGAGCTGCGCCCGATGGTCCAGCTCGACGGTGGCCGCTTCGCCACCTCCGACCTGAACGACCTGTACCGTCGCGTGATCAACCGCAACAACCGCCTCAAGCGACTGATCGACCTCGGCGCGCCCGAGATCATCGTCAACAACGAGAAGCGGATGCTGCAGGAGTCGGTCGACGCCCTGTTCGACAACGGCCGCCGCGGCCGTCCGGTCACCGGACCGGGCAACCGTCCGCTCAAGTCGCTGTCCGATCTGCTCAAGGGCAAGCAGGGCCGCTTCCGTCAGAACCTGCTCGGTAAGCGCGTCGACTACTCGGGCCGTTCGGTCATCGTCGTCGGTCCGCAGCTGAAGCTGCACCAGTGCGGTCTGCCCAAGCTGATGGCGCTGGAGCTGTTCAAGCCGTTCGTGATGAAGCGCCTGGTCGACCTGAACCACGCGCAGAACATCAAGTCGGCCAAGCGGATGGTGGAGCGGCAGCGACCGCAGGTGTGGGACGTCCTCGAAGAGGTCATCGCCGAACACCCCGTGCTGCTCAACCGCGCGCCCACCCTGCACCGTCTCGGTATCCAGGCCTTCGAGCCGCAGCTGGTGGAAGGCAAGGCCATCCAGCTGCACCCGCTGGTCTGTGAAGCGTTCAACGCCGACTTCGACGGTGACCAGATGGCCGTGCACCTGCCGCTGTCGGCGGAGGCGCAGGCCGAGGCTCGCGTGCTGATGCTGTCGTCGAACAACATCCTGTCGCCCGCCTCGGGCCGCCCGCTGGCCATGCCGCGTCTGGACATGGTGACCGGCCTGTACTACCTGACCCGTCTGGAAGAGGGCGCGAAGGGTTCCTACCAGCCGGCCACTCAGGACGGTCCGGAGCAGGGCGTGTACTCCTCGCCCGCCGAGGCGCAGATGGCGGTGGACCGCGGTGAGCTCACCGTGCGTTCGCTGATCAAGGTCCGGTTGACCGACCAGCGTCCGCCGAAGGAGATCGAGGCCGAGCTGTTCCCGGAGGGCTGGCGCCGCGGCGACGCGTGGACCATCGAGTCCACGCTGGGCCGGGTGCTGTTCAACGAGCTGCTGCCGGTGGACTACGCGTTCATCAACGAGCAGATGCCCAAGAAGCGCCAGGCGACGATCATCAACGATCTCGCCGAGCGTTACCCGATGATCGTGGTCGCGCAGACCGTCGACAAGCTCAAGGACGCGGGCTTCTACTGGGCCACGCGTTCCGGCGTGACGGTCTCCATGTCCGACGTGCTCGTGCCGCCGGAGAAGGCCGAGATCATGGAGCGCTACGAGGCGCAGTCGGATCAGATCGAGAAGAAGTACCAGCGTGGTGCGCTCGATCACCAGGAGCGCAACAACGCCCTGGTCAAGATCTGGCAGGAGGCGACCGAGGAGGTCGGTAAGGCGCTGCGCGCGCACTACCCGGCCGACAACCCGATCATCACGATCGTCGACTCGGGCGCCACGGGTAACTTCACCCAGACCCGTACCCTCGCCGGTATGAAGGGCCTGGTGACGAACCCGAAGGGTGAGTTCATCCCGCGGCCGATCAAGTCCTCCTTCCGTGAGGGCCTGACGGTTCTGGAGTACTTCATCAACACCCACGGCGCTCGTAAGGGTCTGGCCGACACCGCGCTTCGCACCGCCGACTCGGGTTACCTGACCCGTCGTCTGGTGGACGTCTCGCAGGACGTCATCGTGCGCGAGCACGACTGTGGCACCGAGCGCGGCATCGTGGTGCCGATCGCGGAGAAGCAGCTCGACGGCTCGATCATCCGCGACGCGCACGTGGAGACCTCCACCTATGCGCGCACGCTCGCGTCCGACGCGCTCGACGCGCAGGGCAACGTCATCGTGGGCAAGGGCGCCGACCTCGGCGACCCGGCGCTGGAGGCGCTGCTCGAGGCGGGTATCACCGAGGTGAAGGTCCGCTCCGTGCTGACCTGCACCACCGGCACCGGCGTGTGCGCGACCTGCTACGGCCGCTCGATGGCGACCGGCAAGCTGGTCGACATCGGTGAGGCCGTCGGTATCGTCGCCGCGCAGTCCATCGGTGAGCCCGGTACCCAGCTGACCATGCGTACCTTCCACCAGGGTGGTGTCGCGGGTGACGACATCACCGGCGGTCTGCCTCGTGTGCAGGAGCTGTTCGAGGCGCGCGTGCCGAAGGGCAAGGCGCCCATCGCGGAGGTCTCCGGTCGCGTGCGGCTGGAGGACGACGATCGCTTCTACAAGATCACCATCATCCCGGATGACGGTGGCGAAGAGGTTGTCTACGACAAGCTCTCGAAGCGGCAGCGTCTGCGTGTGTTCAAGCACGACGACGGCACCGAGCGTCTGCTCTCCGACGGTGACCACGTCGAGGTCGGCCAGCAGCTGCTGGAAGGCGCGGCGGATCCGCACGAGGTGCTGCGCATCATGGGCCCCCGGCAGGTTCAGGTCCATCTGGTCCACGAGGTCCAGGAGGTCTACCGCTCGCAGGGTGTGTCGATCCACGACAAGCACATCGAGGTCATCGTGCGCCAGATGCTGCGTCGCGTGACGATCATCGACTCGGGCGCCACGGAATTCCTGCCCGGCTCGCTCACCGAGCGCGCCGAGTTCGAGGCCGCGAACCGTCGCGTCGTCGCCGAGGGCGCCGAGCCCGCGGCGGGTCGCCCGGTGCTGATGGGTATCACCAAGGCGTCGCTGGCCACCGACTCGTGGCTGTCAGCGGCGTCCTTCCAGGAGACCACCCGAGTCCTGACGGACGCGGCGATCAACTGCCGCTCCGACAAGCTCATCGGCCTCAAGGAGAACGTGATCATCGGCAAGCTGATCCCGGCCGGTACCGGTATCAACCGCTACCGCAACATCCAGGTGCAGCCGACCGAGGAAGCCCGTGCCGCCGCGTACGCGGTGCCGTCCTACGACGACACCTACTACAGCCCGGACAGCTTCGGTCAGACCACCGGCGCCGCGGTTCCGCTCGACGACTACGGCTTCAGCGACTACCGCTGATCCGTCAGCCGTAAGCATCCGGCCCCCGCTCCGTTCTGGAGCGGGGGCCGGATTCGTTTCGCGCGCGGTGGACAACCGGTGGGGAAGCCAGTAAAAGTAGAACAGGTTTCAGTTCTGCTCCTGGAGGTGGCGGTGGACGGCGTGGCGTTGGCGGATCTGGTGGTGGCCGGGTTCCGGAAGCTGGGGTTCATCCAGTACGCGGGGGTGGAATGGGAGGAGTTCGCGGCGGGGCGCAATGTGGTGTCGGTCGTGCCGCGGGCGGAACACCTGAACCACAACGGGGATCTGCACGCCGCCGTGTTGTTCGGGATGGCGGAGACCGCCGCGATGGGCGCGTCGGTGTCGGGAATCGTGGACCTGATGGGGGATACGTTCATCGTCGCCAAAGACGGGCGCATCGAGTACAAAGCCCGGGCGAAAGGGGAAGCGGGGCCGTTCCGAGCTACTTCCGCGTTCTCCGGCGAGACGCTGGCGAAGATGCGTGCGGACATCGAGGCGAAAGTGCCGCTCGAACTCGAAGTTCCGGTGGATATCGCCGACGCCACCGGAAAGACCGTGGCCGCAGCGGTGTTCACGGCCGTGCTGCGTCCGCGCCGGACGTGATCGCGCCCGGAGATGCTCGGAGCTACCGTGCTCCACGGTGAGTGACCGGCACCGCGGGCCGGGCGCGCGGACGCACGCACGCCGGTTCTTCTGGAGAACAGCGGAATAGTGGGGGTCGCCCGGACCGCAGTCGCGGCGAGGCCGTCGGGACTCGCGTCCCTCGCCGTGCCGCTGCCGTCGATTTCGGCATCGGGGGTCCGGGCACGGGTGGTCCGGGGCGCGGCCGCGCTCCGGACGTGACCTCACCGCTCGCTGTCGAGCATCGCCATCTGTGCCGTGGCGTAGCGTTCCCCCGCGACTCGGTCTGCGGGCACGGCCGACTCGATGGTGGACAGCTCCTCGTCGGTTAGCGAAAGATCAAGGGCGCGAACAGCTTCCGCCCAGCGTCCGCGTCGGCGGGTGCCGATGAGCGGCACGATGTCCGCGCCGCGGGTCAGTGCCCAGGCGATGGCCAGTTGCGCCACCGAGGCGTCCTTGCGCGCCGCGATCTCGTTCAGCGCGCGGACCAGCTCCAGATTCCGGTCCAGGTTCTCGCCCTGGAAGCGTGGGCTGTGCGCGCGGAAATCGGTCGGGTCGAAGGTGGCGCCGGGCTGGATCGCATCGCTGAGCAGACCGCGTGAGAGCACGCCGTAGGCCGTGACGCCGATGCCGAGCTCGCGGCAGACGGGCAGGATGCGCTCCTCGATGCCCCGCGAGATCAGCGAATACTCGATCTGCAAGTCCACGATGGGATGCACGGCCGCCGCGCGCCGGATGGTTTCCGGGCCGACCTCGGACAGGCCGACATGGCGGACGTATCCGGCTTCGATCAGCTCGCCGATGGCGCCGACGGTGTCCTCGATCGGCACGTCCGGATCCAGCCGGGCGGGTCGGTAGATGTCGATGTGGTCGACGCCGAGCCGCTGGAGGCTGTAGGCCAGGAAATTGCGCAGCGCGGCGGGACGGTTGTCCATGCCGACGAAACCGCCGTCAGGGCCGCGCAGCGCGCCGAACTTCACGCTCAGCACCAGGTCCTCGCGAGGACGTTCGGCGATGGCCTTGCCGATCAGCATCTCGTTGTGGCCCGCGCCGTAGAAATCCCCGGTGTCGATGAGGTTGACGCCGGAGTCCAGCGCCGCATGGATGGTCGCGGTCGATTCGGCGTCGTCGGTCGTGCCGTACGCGCCGGACATGCTCATAGCGCCGAGGCCGATCCGGCTGACGGTCGGACCGGTGGCTCCCAGCCGCACTTCGTCGATCTTCGTTGTCGTCATGGGACCAGCCTGAACCGTGCGGGACCACCGCGGGAGAGATCGTTTATCGGGGGAGCGGCGATCCCTGGCTGAGCACGCCGTTTCGGGGGACAGTGAAAACCATGGACCGCCCCGAACTCGCCGACTTCCTGCGCCGTCGCCGGGAGCAGCTCACGCCCGCCGACGTGGGATTGCCGCCCGGCATCCGGCGGCGCACGCCGGGGCTGCGCCGCGACGAGGTCGCCCTGCTCGCGGGCATCTCGACCGACTACTACACCCGGCTCGAGCAGTCACGCGGTCCGCGTCCGTCCACCCAGGTGCTCGCGTCGCTCGCGCGCGCCCTGCGTTTCGACAACGACGAACGCGACCACCTCTACCATCTGTGCGACCACGCCCCGCCGGGCCGCGAGACGACCGACAAGCACGTGGGCCCCGGCCTGATGCACTTGCTCGCCAAGCTCGACGACACCGCGGCCACGGTCGTCACCGATCTCGGCGAGGTGCTCGTGCAGAACCGGATGCACACCTTGCTGGTCGGCGATCACGGCGAACGGCGCGGCTGGGACCGGTACTACGCCTACCGCTGGTTCACCGACCCGTCCGCGCGCGCGACCTTCCCGGAGGAGGATTGGGACCGGCTCAGCCGCCATCACGTCGCGGATCTGCGTGCCACGGCCGCGCGCCGGGCGGCCGATTCGGACGTGATCGAGTTCGTCGCGCGACTACGCTCCGCGAGCGTCGAGTTCGACCGGCTCTGGAACGAACACGAAGTAGCCGTGCGGCTTTCGGATATCAAGCGCATCTTGCATCCGCAGGTCGGGCTGATCGACATGGTCTGCGAAACGTTGCTCACACCCAACTCCGCCCAGCGCCTGCTGGTCTACCTCCCGCGCCCCGGCACGGACGCGGCCGAGAAGCTGGACCTGCTGCGGGTGATCGGCACGCAGCAGTTGACGCCCGTCGACCGGCTCGACTAGGGCGCGGTGACGTACTCGAGCGCCGCGTCGACGGCGGGCTGTCCACCGCCGATGACGTACCCGGCCATCGCGCCGATCGCGGCGCCCGCGACCGCGGCGACGGGCACCGTGATGAAGTCGATCACGAACAGGCCGAGCGGGAATCCGACGATGAAGCCGATGGCGGCGCCGATCCCCGCGCCCGCCAGGATGGTCGGCATGACCTTCTCGGCCTCGGCGTAGAACCGCTCCTGGGCGCTGACGTCGCGCAGCGGCGCGTCGGCCATGGCGATCGGCGCGACGGTGAGCCGATGTCCCGCGTCCTCGAGTACGGGCCGCAGGGACACGCGCTGGTCCCCGATGCGCAGCGTCATCGGCAGCGCGGCGACGACCTGGCCGTCGCGATCGGCGACCGTCACCACCCGGTCGTCGTGGGTCAGCTCGAACGTTCCGTCCTGGAGGGTCGCCACCGCAGCACGGCGATCCTCGCTGGCGGCGACCTCGTAGGCGACCTGGTGGAACGTGCCGTGCAGGTCGAGCGGCGCGTCGGCGGGCGCGGGCTGCGCGTGCGCGGCGCTCGTGGTGAGTGCGGTGGCCGCCAGCGCAACCAGAGTGGTCGCGGTGAATTGGATGATCCTCATCGTGCTCTTTCCGTGTCCCGCCCCGTGTCCGGTTCGTCCGGACAAGATACCGCTCGACGGGCTCGATCAGAAGGGTTGAGCGACAGTTCATCACCGATTGCGGCGGCGAAAGTATCTGTCGCACTTCGCCGGCGAGTGCCTGTAAAGCGGGAATCGGTCGCCGGGGCGGGCTTCGGCCCCGGCGTCGTCGGGTCGGCCGCCGGGTCGTGGTTTCTCGGCCGACCGTCGGTCGAGTTGCCGGATCCGGGCGATGCGATTCCCTCTTGACGTCCGCGCCGTGCTGCGCAACACTGAACTAGATGGTTCAGTATGACTTCTTGGACGCCTCCTTCGGAGCGCTCGCGGATCCCACTCGGCGTGGCATCCTCGAACGCCTCGGCAGTGGGCCCGCGACCGTCAGCGAACTGGCGGAGCGCTTCGAGATGACGCTCACCGGCATCAAGAAGCACGTCCAGTTGCTGGAGGCGGCGGGCATGGTGGTGACGGAGAAGCGCGGCCGGGTGCGGTACTGCCGCCTCGGCGAGAACGTCTTCGACCGCGAAGTGGCCTGGATGCAGGGCTACCGGCGGATGGTGGAAGCGCGGCTGGATCGTCTCGGCGAATTCCTCGGACGAACGGAGCAGGAGCGATGAGCACAACCACGAACGACGCTGTCATCACGGCCGACACCGACCGCGCGATCCACATCGAGCGGGTCTTCGACGCCCCGCGCGAGCGGGTGTGGGCCGCCTACAGCAGGATCGAACAGCTCGCCCAGTGGTGGGGTCGCGGCAACCGGCTCGACATCGAGCGCTGGGAGTTTCGTGCCGGCGGGCACTGGCGTTTCGTCGAGCACGCCGAGGGGGAGACGCACGGCTTCGAGGGCCGCTTCCGCGAGATCACCCCGCAGGAGCGCATCGTGTACTCCTTCGAGTGGGACGGTATGCCCGCCCACGTGGCCATCGACAGCGTCAGCTTCGTCGATCTCGGCGACGGCCGCACCAAGGTGGTCACCGACAGCCAGTTCCACACGCCGCAGGAACGGGACGGGATGCTCCAGTCGGGCATGGAGTCCGGGCTCAACGAGAGCTACCGCGCACTGGACGCACTGCTCGCCCGAGGCTGAGACCGTACGCTTCGGTTCCGGTCGCGTGAGCGGAGCCGAAGCGCGGGGTGCGCCATCTCGTGTCAGGGGAATCGGCGGCCGATCCAGGCGCGTCTACCGACGCGAACGGCCGTCCGGCTCGGGACGGTGGCGGCGGCAATCCTCAACAGGTGGCGGTGCTGACAACAGCGGGGCCGCCGGGCGGAGCCGGATGAGATCGCGGCGCGGTTCAGTCCCTGGCCGGGCCGATCCGGCGCTTGCGCGGCTTCAGATGCAGTCCGGGCAGGGGCGGCGCGGGAATGCGCTGCCCCGGGGTGTGGCCCGCGATGTCGGCGAACCGGCTGACGTCGTGATTCTCCCAATCGGCGCGGGCGGCGACGATGTCCTCGTGGCTGCGGCCGACGAAGTTCCACCACATCACCAGTTCCTCGCCGAACGGCTCCCCGCCGATCAGCGCGACGTGCGCGCCGCCGGAACTGGTGAGCTGGAGTTCGTCACGGCCGGTGCCCAGGTACAGCAGCGGTCCAGCCGCGAGTTCGTCGCCCGCGACGGTCACCTCGCCCTCGATCACCAGCACAGCGTGCTCGAAACGAGGGTCGAGCGGGAGAGCGACATCGGCTCCCGGCTCGAGCCGCACATCGGCGCCGACGATGGGTGTGTAGGCGATGGCGGGCGAGGTCTTCCCGGCCAGCGACCCGATCAGCACGATCGCTCGCAGGCCGGGCGCTTCGACGACCGGCAGTTCGCGATGCTGCTCGAAATGCGGCGCGATGCCGGTGCGGTGGCCCGGCAGGGCGATCCACAGCTGCAAGCCGTGTCCGGCGGGCGCGCCGGGCACGGCGTACTCGGAATGGGCGATGCCGCGCCCGGACGTCATCAGGTTCAGCTGACCGGGTTCGATCTCCACGTCCGACCCGACCGAGTCGCGGTGCCGGATACGGCCTTCGAACGGCCAGGTCACCGTTTGCAGGCCGATGTGCGGATGCGGATCGATGTCCGGCGGCGCGCCGGTCTTGGTGACCGTCGGCGAGCCGAAGTGGTCGAGAAAACACCACGCGCCGACGGTGGGCAGATCGCGCTGGGGCAGCACCCGTTCGACGTACACACCGCGCACGCCGCCGAGTGGCACCTCGCGGGCCGGATAACGCTCCGCGACCGGGCCGGGGCCGGGCGCGGGTTCACACAGCGTCTCAGCCGGGCGCGGATCCAGGTCACTCACCGATCGACGCCCTTGCCGATCACGTGCTTGTCGTAGTCGGGGTGCTTGTCCAGGTACGCCTTGATGAACGGGCACACCGGCCGGATCACCCGCCCCCGCTCCACGACGTCCTCGATCGCGCTCTTGGCCAGGACCGAGCCGAGGCCCTTCCCGGAGAACGCGCCGTCGACCTCGGTGTGCGTGAACACCGTCTCGTCGTCGCGTTCCTCGTAGTCGGCGAAGCCGGCCAGCTCCCCGCCGTAGAACACCTCGTAGCGATGCCGCTCGTCGTTGCGGACGACCTTGGACTCCGAAGCCGATTCGGTCATGGTTCCCTTCTCCTTCCGTGCGCGAACCGGATGCCTGCTGAGAATCGAGACCCGGTTGAACGCGCCGATCGTGGTGGCCACCCAGATGACGACGGACAGCTGGTCATCCGTCAGATACCGGCGAGCAAAAGCGTACTCACGCTCGATGACGTGCTCGTCCGGGAGCGTCGCCGTCACTTCCGCGATCGCGAGCACGGCCTGCTCGAAGGGCGGGTACGTGCCGCCGCGCCGCCAGCCGGGCAGCACCGCGATCTCCTGCTCGGTAGCCCCGGCCGCCAAGGCCGCCCGGTAGTGCACGTCGAGGCAGTACGCACAACCGTTGATCTGGGAGACGCGCAGATTGATCAGTTCGATGATCCGGCGATCCAGCCCCACGGCCGCGGCGGCGGCCCTGACCTCGCTCGCGACGCCGTTCAGTGCGCGGAACGCGATGGGCGTCCGTTTGTCGATCCAGACGCGATCTCGCGGGGCTTCGGGGCTCATATTCATGGGATGTTAGCGGCCGCCGGTGAACGGCGCAGACCGCGCCGCCGGAGAAACGGACTTCGGTCCGGGGAAGCGCGTGGTAGGGAAGGAGTCCGTGGTGGGCCGGGCCCGCACGCGACCCCGGACCACCGCCGCGCTCATCCGATCTCGGTGAACCGTCGCAGCTGGAACGGTTCGACCAGGACGTCCTGCAACGCCGTCGCCAGGGCCTTCAGGTGTGGCGTCTGGAAGTGCGCGGCCAAGGCGTCCTCGTCGGCCCACTCCTCGAGCAGCACCATCCGGCTCTGGTCGGTGGGATGCAGGTAGAGCTCGTATCGGACGCAACCGTCCTCGGCGAGCGTCGGTTGGATCATGCCTTGCAACAGGTCCTTCAACTCCGCCTCGCGACCCGGCTTGGCGGTGAAGCGGACGTTGAGCGTCAACGTCGACATGAGCGTCTCCTGATCTCGTGGTGGGTTATTCGCGGCCCGCCGACGTGAACGACATGTCCGCGTACCGGGTGCCGGTCACCCGGCTCGCGATCGGCTCCAGTGTCGCCAGTTCGTCGGCGGTGAGCGAAATGGTCGCGGCGGCCACGTTGTCGGCGAGCCGGGTGCGGCTGCGCGTGCCGGGGATCGGGACCACTGCGAGGCCGCGCACAGCGGCCTGTGCGTGCACCCAGGCCAGGGCCACCTGCGCCAGGGTGATGCCGCGTGCCTCGGCGATGGCCCGCAGCGGGTCGAGCAGTTCGGCATTGCGCGCCGCGTTCTCGCCGGTGAAGCGCGGCATCGTGGAACGGAAATCGCTCCTGTCGGCGGTGCCGGTGAACGATCCGGTCAGGAAGCCGCGACCAAGCGGCGAGTACGGCACGAAGGTCACACCCAGCTCCGCCGCGGCGGGCACCACGGTGCGTTCGACGTCCCGGGAGAACAGCGACCATTCCGACTGCACGGCCGCGATCGGGTGCACCGCGTGCGCCGCCCGCAGTTCGGCGCCCGTCACCTCGGACAATCCGAGCGCGCGCACCTTGCCCTCCCGCACCAATTCCGCCATCGTGCCGACCGTGTCCTCGATCGGCACGGCGGGGTCCTTGCGGTGCATGTAGTACAGATCGATGGTGTCGACCCGCAGCCTGCGCAGGCTGCCCTCCACCGCGGCGCGGATGTAGGCGGGGGAGTTGTCGAACCCTCGGAAGGCCGGGTCGTCGGCCTTGCGGACGATGCCGAACTTGGTGGCGATCACCAGCCGGTCGCGCTCGGCGCCGAAGAAATCGCTGAGGAATTCCTCGTTGTGCCCGGAGCCGTAGACATCGGCGGTGTCGAACAGAGTGACACCCAGTTCCAGCGCCTGATCCAGGGTCGCCCTTGATTCGGTGAGATCGCTGGGCCCGTAGAACTCGCTCATGCCCATGCAGCCCAGACCCTGCGTCCCCACCTCGATGCCGCTGGTTCCCAGGGTGGTGGTGGGCAGGCTGTCCGTGCTCGTCATAGCTTGATTCCTTCGCTGTCGTGCGCGGTGACCATGGCCGGGGGAGCTGTCTCGACTTTGCCCTCGTACAGGGCGATCTTGTGGTCCAACACGGCCAGGGTCTGACGGAGTTCATCGATCTTGGCGAGTACCTCGGCGCGGGTGTCCCGGAACATCTCCAGCCGCTGGGGGAGCGTGGCGTCTCCCGTCCGCACCAGCTCGGCGTAGCGAACCATGTCCGCCACCGACATGCCGGTCGTGCGCAGCCGCCCGATCAGCGCCAGCCATTCGAGATCCCGGTCGCTGAACCGGCGCTTGCCGGAGTGGTCCCGGCCGATGTAGTCCATCAGCCCGATCCGTTCGTACCAGCGCAACGTATCCCGGCTCAGCCCCGATCGCTCGGACACCTCGCCGATCGAATACCGCGGCAGCTCCCGGTCGTCACTCGCGGTCACCGGAAACGCGGTTTCACTCATGACTTCACTCGCTGACGCTCGTTCACTGCACTCGCCCTTCTCGTTGAACACTGACGACGCTAATCACCTGGAGTGCACTCCAAGCAAGACCCATTCTCCGGTTGTTTCTCCCGGCTGTCGCCGTCACCGCGAGACCGGCTTCGCGTCCTGTCGCGCGACGGTGTCGACGAAGTCGGCGACCAGCGGGGCGATCTCCGGGAGGAACTCCTCGAGCGCGAAATGGCCGGTATCGAAAACGTGCAGATCGGCGTCCGGTAGGTCGCGGAGGTAGGCGTGCGCGCCCGGCTCGGGAAAGAAGGCGTCGTTTCTTCCCCAGACGATCAATGTGGGTGGGCGGTGCGACTGCAGCCAGCGCTGCCAAACAGGGTAGAGCTCGACATTGGAGTGGTAGTCCAAGCCGAGCGCGATCTGTGCCCGCTGCCGCTCGGGGCGGTCCAGGAAGTACTGGTCGAGCACCCATCCGTCGGGTGCGACGAGTTCGGAATCGGTGGTGCCGCCCAGGTATTGGCTCTGGGTCACCGGCAGGGTGAGGATCTGCCGGATGTTGTCCTCGGCGCCGGGCACGCCCGGCCGGTTGGCGACGGTCTGGCGCGCCAGTTCGGACAACCCTTCGGCGTAGGCGTTGGCGTTCTGGATCACCAAGCCCGCGATGCGGTCCGGTTGCCTGGTGGCCAGCCGGAACCCGACCGGGCCGCCGAAGTCGAAGACGTACATGACGAACCAGGTCAGGCCGAGCGCCTCGACGAAACCCTCCAGGACGTCGGCGAGCGAGTCGAACGAATAGGGGAAGTCGGCGGGCGCCTCGGTGTGTCCGAAGCCCGGGTAGTCCGGCGCGACCACGTGGTAGCGGTCGCCGAGCGCGTCGATGAGCCTGCGGAACTGGTGGGAAGCGGATGGGAATCCGTGCAGCAGGAGAAGCGTGGGCGCGTCGGCCGGTCCGGCCGTGCGATAGAAGACGCGCACGCCGTCGACCTCGACGAACCGGTGCGAGACCTTGGCGATGTTCACAGGACCACCTAAACGAGAAGAAGTTTGCATTAAGATCGTGGCAGGGCTGACGGATCGACGCAAGGGAAAGCTGTTCGATGGCAGAGGAGATCAGGCCCGGTGCGGTCCGCCCGGGCGGAAGGACGGCGCGCACGAAGCGGGCCGTGCTCGCGGCGACGCTGACGGAACTGGTCGAGAATGGCTACGCGGGAACAAGTCTGGAGAAGATCGCCGCGCGAGCCGGCGTCGCGGTGTCCACCTTGTACCGGCGCTGGGGCGGCCTGGATCGCGTGATCCTCGAGGCCGGGATGGATGTCGGCACGGGCATCGTCACGCCGGACACCGGGGACTTCGAACGCGATCTCATCGACTTCGCCCGCGCCGTGGTCGAGGTGTATCGGAATCCGGTGGCGGAGCACTGGCTGTACGCGATGGTGGTGGCCGCGACCAGGGATCCGTCCGCTCGCGCCACGTTCTCCCTGCTGTTCGAGAACCGCTTCGCGGAGGTGGTCGTCATCGTGCGGCGCGCGCTCGAACGCGGTGAGGTGCACCCCGACACCGATCCGGCGGAGGTGATCCGGTTGGCAGCCGCTCCGATCTACTACCGCATGCTCGTCACCGGCGAGCCGGTCGACGACGCGGTGGCCGAGCGCGCGGCGCGTACGGCGGCGCTGGCCGCCCGGGCGGGGGTGCTCCGGGCGGACTGACGCGCGCCGGTCAGCTGCTGTAATCGGGCAGCTGCTGGACGGCCCATTTATTGCCGTCCGGATCGGCGAAGTAGGTGAACCGCCCCCAGGCGAGGTCCTCGACCGGCGCGGCGTCCACACCGGCGGCGATCAACTGCTGGTAGGCGTCGTCGGCGCTGGCGACCACGATCTGCATGCCTCGGACGCTGCCGGGTTCCGCGTCGGTGATGCCCTCACCGAGACAGATCGAGCATCCGGAACCGGGCGGGGTCAGTTGAACGAAGCGCAGGTTCTCGTTCACCCGGTGATCGTGGTCGGCGTTGAAGCCGATCTTGGTGTAGAAGTCCTTGGCGCGGTCGACATCGGTCACCGGAATGGCGACGAGTTCGATTTTCCAATCCATCCGGCGAGCATTCCATCGTGCACCGACAAAGTCCCGGATTCCGGCCTACCCTGGGCACATGCCTGGAAAGGACATCGACCGGATCAGGGCTCGTTCGGCCTGGGCGACGGTCAAGGAAAGCCCGGTGATCACCGCGATAGCGGTCGCGCCGTTCGCGCTCGCGCTGGGCGTGGTGTGGTGGTTGTTCGGGGGACTCGCCGCGTTCGCGCTGCTGCTCGTGCTCGGCGCGGTCGTCGTGGTCGGCGGCAGATTACTGCGCTGACCGCGCGTCCGGATCGCGTGCGGTCAGCGCGGGATGTGGAATTGCACCAGCTCTCCGGTACCCGGATCGACGTCCGCCCAGTCGCGGTCGAAGCGCAGTACCGCGAGCGCCGAAGTCGGAAACTTCCGGCTGAGTTCGACCGCGGGGGCGCTGTCGCGATTGCTCGCCAGCTCCCAAGCCGTCCACGGCATGCCCGGCGCGTGGCCGACCACCAGCAGTGTCGCCACGTCGTCGGCGCTGAGGCGGACCAGCTCGATCAGCGTTTCCGGCGTGGCCTCGTAGATCCCCGGTTCGAAGACCACCGGCGCGGTGATGCCGGTCGCGGACAGCGTCTGCCTGGTGCGGGTGGCCGTGGAACAGTGCACGGCATCGATCGGCGGCTGGGTCGCGCGCAGCCACTCACCCGCGAGTCCGGCCTCGCGCCTGCCTCGCGGCGCCAGCGGTCGCTCGTGGTCGTCGACGCCGTCCGGATAGGCCGATTTGCCGTGCCGCATGAGGATCAGAGTCCGCGCCATGGAGATACGGTAAGCCCTCCGGGCGAGAGGTCCCGACCACACTCGAGGCAAACTGAAAGCGGCATCACATCACGTGCTCCCGCGGGCGACCCTCGCGGCGGACGTGACGGACGCCGCTCATCTGTCCACCACAACCCCTGGGTGGCCACAGCCCACGTACTTCTTCGAGGATCAGCACAATATGGCCTACGTAATCACGCAGCGTTGTTGCAACGACGCCAGCTGCGTCTCCGAGTGCCCGGTCGACTGCATCCGTCCCACTCCGGACCAGCCGGAGTTCGCGACGACCGAGATGCTCTACATCGATCCCGACACCTGTATCGACTGCGGCGCCTGTGTCGACGCGTGCCCGGTGGAGGCCATCTTCTCCGAGGACGACCTGACCGCTTCGCTGGCGCGATTCCGCGACATCAATGCCGCCTATTTCCAACGGCATCCGCTGGAATCCAACTTCGATCCGATCGTCACGCCCTCGCGTCCGCCGAAGGAGCTGGGCACCCTGCGCGTCGCGATCGTCGGCGCCGGGCCCGCGGCCTGCTACGCGGCGGACGAACTGTTGCGCAGGGCCGACGTGGAAGTCGAGATGTTCGACCGGCTGCCCACCCCGTGGGGTCTGGTGCGTGCGGGCGTCGCGCCCGACCATCCGGGCACCAAGACGGTCTCGGGCATGTTCGAGTCCGCGTTCCGCCGCGAGACCCTGCAGTACTACCTGAATGTCGAAGTGGGCACGCACATCTCGCACGAGGAACTGCTGCGCCACCACCACGCCGTGATCTACGCGGTCGGCGCCTCGAGCGATCGCAAGATGGGCGTCCCGGGCGAGGACCTGCCGGGCAGCCACTCCGCCACCGAGTTCGTCGCCTGGTACAACGGCCATCCCGACTACGCCGACCGGACCTTCGATCTGTCCGGTGAGCGCGCCGTGATCGTCGGCAACGGCAACGTCGCCTTGGACGTGGCGCGCGTGCTGACCGTCGATCCGGACGAACTCGCCAAGACCGACATCGCCGATCACGCGCTGGATGCTTTGCGGCAGAGCAATATCCGTGAGGTCGTCGTGCTCGGCAGGCGCGGCCCGCTCCAGGCGGCCTACACCTCGCCGGAGTTCCTCGCGCTCGCGCATCTGAAGGGCGTCGACGTCGTCGTGGAGGAGGCCGACCTGGAACTCGACCACGCCAGCCAGGCGCTCGTGGACGACCCGCAGGTGGAGCCGTCGCTGGCCTTGAAGTACACCCTGGCCAAGGAGTACGCGGGCGGTCGCAGGGCCGAGGGCAACAAGCGGATCGTCTTCCGCTATCTGACCTCGCCCACCGCGCTGACCGGCACCGATCGGGTGGAGTCCATCGAGATCGTGCACAACGAGTTGTTCGACGACGACGGTCAGCTCGTGGCGCGCCCGACCGACCGCACCGAGAGCATCGAGACTTCGCTGGTGCTGCGCTCGATCGGCTACCGCGGCGAGCGGATCGGCGAGCTGCCGTTCGACGAGCGGCGCGGCGTCGTGCCGAACGAGCACGGCCGGGTCGTCGGCGACGACGGGACGCTGCTGAGCGGCGTGTACGTCAGCGGATGGATCAAGCGGGGACCACGCGGCGTCATCGGTTCCAACCGAACCGACTCCGAGGAGACGGTGGAGCTGCTGCTCGCCGACTTCACCGCGGGCAAACTCGCAGCGCCGCAGGCCGACCGCGCCGCGCTGAAGGCGCTGCTCGCCGAGCGCCAGGCCGACTTGGTGGACCGGGCGGGCTGGCGAGCGATCGACCAGGCGGAAAAGTCCGCGGGCAAGTCCGCGGGCCGCCCGCGGGTCAAGTTCACCACCCGCGAAGACCTGCTCAAAGCCGCCCGCGGCTGACGACCCAGGACGCCGGTCGGATCACCCCGCGACCCGACCGGCTCCGATCCCCAGGTCCCCGACGTGGCCCAAGCATCGGCTGGATCCAACGAGGACGCCGACCAGGTGGATCTTCTGCGAGAACCGGCCGACTGATTTCGCAGGCACATGGATAGCTCGTCGGGTACGTCCAAAACCCGAGCGGCACCCACGCAAGCCCTGAACGCAACTGCCGAGCCCCTGACCAGTACGGCCTGAAGAGGCGGAGACGCGGAGCAGCCTACTGATTTCGCAAGTACATGGGTAACTCACCGGGTACGCCCAAAACCCGAGTAGCACTCGACGCAGGACCTGAACGCAAATCCCGCGCCACCCGACTGGTACGGCCTAAATACTCGGAGAGGCGGGAATGGGCATGATGCGGACCACGGTCGTGGTGGTCCCGCCGACCACGAACCACAGCCGCAACACCGGCTGGCCGGTCCGATCCCCGGGTTCGTACCGGCTGCGCACGCTCACGTGCTGGCGTGCCAGCACCGGCGCCACGTATTCGATCACCGCGCGGTGTGGACCCGCGAGCAGTTTGGGATATTCGACCAGGAACTGTTCCACCGCTTGCCAGTAACAGGCGTTGTTGACGTGGTTGTACTGGTCGATATCGGTGGCCCGCACCGGGAACGGTAAGTCGGTGTCCGACTCCGGCGGTGTGGCGTCGGTCAGGTAGGGCCGCCACCGCAGGCGGTGTTCGGTGGACGTGCGGGCGAGGTAGGCGAGGCCCTCGTCGCTGATCCGCGCGGGCATGCCGGTGGACTCGCTGATATTGATCCAGAAGCCCTCGGTCTCGATCAATCCGCCGTTGCCGCTGGTGATCCGCACACGCATATTGGTCCACCGGGTGGACATCGCCGAGCACCACCGCAGCAGCTGCACGTCGTCCGGCCACAGGATCGGCCGGATGACGTCGATGACGGTGCGCCGGACGATCCAGTTCGGGTCCGACCGGTGGAAGAACGTGCTGTGCAGGTTTTCCCAGGCGATATCTTGCAGGTAGCGGGCGACGGCGTCGAACCGCAACCGGTCGTAGGGATCCACATCGCCAGCCCGGATGGGCCACGCCGAAGCAAAGCCCATGCCCTCCTCGGGAAGCGGGGCGAGTGGCTGATCGAGTGACACTTGTGCTCCTCGCGCTGCACGGTGTGCCGCGTTTTCTTCGTGCGGTGCTGTTGTGACGACTTTACGGGGCGTACGTCACACCCTCGCGTCGAGCCGTCCGTACCTCCTTAATAGTCCGTCTGTGGGGATCTGGGCCAGCAAAAACGGGGTCTTGCGCGCGCGAGAGACTCCGACGCACGGTCGCGGCGGCTCGGCGGGCGGGAAGCATGGCCGTGCGCGGGGTCAGTACCCCTGGTACGCGCCGCCCGAGTTCACGGCAGCGACACCCGGGACGTTGCCGAGCGAACCATAGCGGTCGATCGAGTACCGCACGCCGGCGATGATGTTGTCGACCGGGTTCCAGACGTCGTCGTGGCCCGGCGCCTTGTACGCGTTGAACGTGCTGTCGATGGTCTGCATCAGACCCTTCGACGGATGCCCGGCCACCCAGTTGCTGTCCCAGCGGTTCTCCGCGTATGGATTGCCCGCGGATTCGTGCTCGATGATCAGCGCGATGGCCCGCTCATCGATCTGCGCTGGGTCGTACCCCATCGCGATGAGCTTCTGCTTCGCCTCGGCGATCCACTGCGCGACGTCACCGGTCGGCATGGGCCCCGACGGCGCGGACGAACTCGTACCACCGTGATACGGCGTGCTCGACGAGGTGCCGTGCGGCGACCCGGAGTTGTGGTGCCCGGACGTCAGCTGGCTCGATTGATGCGACGACGGTGCGGCGACGGGGGTCCCCGATGCGGCGGCCGGTGCGGTGGCGGCGGGCGTGGTGGGGGCCGCGGGCACGTTCGCGCTGGGCTCGCCGAGCCCGGCGAACGCCGCCTCCAGTTTCCCGGCCGCGCTCTCGACCTGCGTCTTCGCTTGGTTCGCCACGTCATCGGCGGTCTTCAGGGCGTTGGTCAGCTCCCACGTCCGCGAGGCCGCCTGTAGTGCTTCCTGGAAGACGAGCCCTTCGACGTCGGCTTTGTCCGCGTGCGAGCGCAGATAGTCGATGCGCGTCTTGGCGTCCACGGTGCCGTTGGGCGCGACGTCGAACGGCGGCGTCTGGTTCAGCGCGTCGTCGCGCAGGCTCAATACCTTGGCTTTCGCTTCGGCGAGGTTCTGCACCTGGGTGGTGAGCGCCGTCTTCAGCTCGAGCAGGGCGGCGCTCACCGCGGAAGCGCGGGTCTTCTCGGTCTGCATCCTGGCGTTCGCGGCGTTGCCGGCGGAACCGGACCACTGCTCGGCGTCGGCGAGTGCTTTCGTGTCGTCCGCGCCCTTGCCGACCGCGGTGTCCAGGCCCTGCGACATCCGTTCGGCGAGCGCGCCCGCCGCCGTGAGCTGCTCCGGCCGCCAGTTCTCGACGTCTGGGATGCTGAGCGTCATGGCACCTGGAGTCCTATGGTGCGAAGTTTCGCCGCGAAGTCGTCCTCGACCAGCTCGTACTTTCCCGCCGCGTTGTGCAGGTTGTCGGCGATCGTGCTGAGCCGCGAGCCGATCCGCTCCAGGCAGCGGTGCGCGGCGTCGTTCGCGCGCTGGGCCGCAGGGCCGAACTCGGTGCCTGGCAGCGCCCCGACGACGGCACCGAGACTCTCGCCGCCGCCGAGGTCGGCGACCGAGGTGGCCTCCGTACGGAGAGTCTGCGCGAACGAGCGCAGCGCCGCCGGATCGACTTGCATCGTCGTCGCAGGTTGCGATTGGTTTTGCTCGACCATGAATCCCCCTTCCCTCCCGACCGCGAGGTCGCGGCCAGCATAGCAAAATCGGGCGTCCGGACGGGCGTCGTCGGACCGCGCCGGTTATGTTGTCGGTGTGGCGCCGGCCGCGGATCAGGCCGGTGCGAGGACAGAGAGGTCGGCACATGCGCGCAGCCCAGGTCAGCAAGCTGGAAGGCCCGGAAGCGATCCGGATCGTGGATATTCCGGAGCCCGCGGCTTTCCCGGGCGGGGTCGTGATCGACGTGCACGCGGCCGGTGTGGCCTTCCCGGACGTGCTGATGACGCGCGGCCTCTACCAGATGAAACCCGAACTGCCGTTCGTCGTGGGCGGCGAGGTCGCGGGCATCGTCCGGGAAGCGCCCGAGGACGCGCACGTGCGACCGGGTGACCGGGTGATCGCGCTGACCATGCTGGGCAACGCGCTGGCCGAGACGGCCGTCGCGCCCGCGCAGATGGTGTTCCGGCTCCCCGACAACGTCTCGCTGGAGGCGGGCGCGGGCATTCTGTTCAACGACCTCACCGTGCACTTCTGCCTGCGTACCCGGGGCAGGCTGGCGGAAGGTGAGACGGTGCTCGTGCACGGCGCCGCGGGCGGCATCGGCACCTCGACGCTGCGCATGGCGGCGGCGCTCGGGGCGGGCCGGGTGATCGCCGTGGTGAGCACCGAGGCGAAGGCCGAGGTCGCGCGCGCCAACGGGGCCACCGACGTGGTGCTGACCGACGGCTGGCTGGCGGCGGTGAAGGAGCTGACCGGCGGCCGCGGCGTCGACATCGTGCTCGACCCGGTCGGCGGCGACCGCTTCACCGACAGCGTTCGGTCGCTCGGCTCGGCGGGCCGGTTGCTGGTCGTCGGCTTCACCGCAGGGGAGATCCCGACCGTCAAGGTCAACCGGCTGCTGCTGAAGAACGTGGAGGTGACCGGCGCGGCGTGGGGCGAGTGGGTGATGTCGCATCCGGGCTATCTGCAGGAGCAGTGGGCCGAGGTGGAACCGCTGCTGGCCTCCGGCAAGATCGCCCCGCCGGAGCCGGTGCTGTACCCGCTGGACAAGGCCGCGGATGCGGTCGCCTCGCTGGACAACCGGACGGCCACCGGCAAGGTCGTGGTCACCCTGCGCTGAGGCATTCCGGCCGCGTCATGAAGCTGTCCAACCGGGTACTGAACCGGACCCTGCTGGCTCGCCAGCATCTACTCGAGCGCTCGCGGTTGACGGTGCACGAGATGTGCGACCATCTCGTCGGGTTGCAGGCGCAGGATTCGCTGCCGCCGTTCGTCGCATTGTGGAGCCGCGTAGCGGATTTCGATCCGGCGACGGTCTCGGACGCGCTGGAGGACCGGTCGTTGGTCCGGATCACCCTGATGCGCGGCACCATTCACCTGGTCACGCCGCCCGACGCGGTGCGGATCGCGCCGCACATACAGCCGGAACTGGAGAAGGTGCCGTTCCGGAATGGTTTCAACTACGGCGCCATGGTCGGACTGGATCCGGAGGAGGTGCGCGGGCACGGCGAAGCCGCGCTCGCCGACGAGCCGATGTCCGCGGCGGACCTGCGCGCCCGCGCCGCCGAGTTGTACCCCGACCGCGACCCTGGCGCGGTGCTGCAGACCTGGCTGTACCAGCTCCCGGTGTTGCAGACCCCGCCGCGCGGCAAGTGGAAGGACAACAGCAGGCCGATCTGGTCGCGGGTCGAGCCTTGGTTGGGCGCGCCGCTGGACCCCTCGTATCCCTTGGCGGAGTTGATCTTCCGCTATCTACGTGCTTTCGGGCCTGCGAGCACCATGGACATGCAGACCTGGTCGAAGTTGCTCGGCATGAAGCAGGCCGTCGCGGAACTGGGCGACCGGGTGCGCACCTACACCGACGAGCGCGGTCGGACGCTCTACGACATCGCCGACGGTGAACTTGCCGATCCGGACGTTCCCGCCCCGGTGCGGCTGCTCGGCTGGTACGACAACGCCTTGCTGTCGCACCAGGATCGGACCCGCATCGTGCCCGACGGCGCGGCCCCTCCGCTGCGCGCCTTCGCGGCTCAGGTCTCGCCGGTGCTGGTCGACGGCTTTCTCGCGGGCATGTACAAGATCTTCACGAACGCGGGAACCGCCCGGCTCCGCATCAGTCCGACCCGGAACTGGACCGGGGCGGAGCGCGCGGATGTCGAGGCGGAGGCGCATGCTCTGCTCGCCTTCTTGGAGGCGGACAAGCAGGGCAGCGTGGAAATCCTCGACGTGCACGCCGGCCTGCGCCCCTGACCGGGGTCGCTCACTGCTCGCGGGCTGGTCGGTAGGCGGGCGCTTTGGTCGTCCCGGTCGGGCTCAATGTGCGCAACAGGGGCAGCGCCCGGCGGGACACCACGGTGGAAAGAACGATGACGCTGTGCGAGCGCACCACCGAGGAGGTCCGGTCGATGCTCAGCAGCACGGCCTGCAACCCCGCGTGCGAGTCGGCCCCGATCCGGCACAGCACGTCGCCGGTGCCGGTCGTGGCGTAGGCCTCCAGCACGCCGGGGATGGCGTCGAGCTCGGAGGCCACCGCGTCCAGCGCACCCTGGGCTATCTCCAGCGTGACGAAGGCCTGCACGTCGAACCCCGCGGCGGTGACATCGATCTGCGGGTCGTAGGAGGCGATCACGCCGGACTCCTCCATGCGCGCGATCCGGGACTGCACGGTGGCCCTTGCCACTCTGGTCCGCCGGGACAGTTCGAGAATGCCCGCCTTCTGGTACTCGTGCATCGCGGACAGGATGGCGAGATCGAGTTCGTCGAGCTTCGCCGATGTGCGCGCCATGCCGGCCTCCGTTCGCCGCACCGGGCTCGCTGCCCGGCCCGCTCATGCTATTCAAATTGTCCAGCATGGCCCGCCACTTCCTAGCCGAATTCGCCACACTGACTACCGGGAATCGGCGCTGTTGCCTAGCCGACGGAACCGGCGATTTCCTTGGAACATGACCATCGAGCACCTGCCGGACACCCGGTCCGGCGCCGTTCCCAGCGACGGCGAGCTGCGCACGCTCGTGGGGCTGGTGGACCACGACAACAGCGGTGACCCGTTTCCGGTCATCGGGTGGGACGCACTGGTCTGGGCGGTGGGCAACGCCACCCAGACCGCGCACTTCCTGGAATCCGCCTTCGGCATGCGGTTGGAGGCGTACTCCGGTCCGGAGACCGGCAATCGCGACCACAAGGCATTCGTGCTGCGTAGCGGTGCGGCGCGTTTCGTGATCACCGGAGCGGTGCACCCGGACAGTCCGCTGGCCGCCCATCACAATCGACACGGCGACGGCGTGGTGGACATCGCGCTCGAAGTGCCCGACGTCGACCGCTGTGTGGCGTGGGCGCGCACCCACGGCGCCACCGTCCTGGTCGAACCGCACGACGAGACCGACGACTTCGGCACGGTCCGCTCGGCCGCGCTGGCTACCTACGGCGACACCAGGCACACCCTGGTCGACCGTTCCGGCTATTTCGGGCCCTACCTGCCCGGCTATGTCGCCCGCCGCTCCAACTACCAGCGGCGCGACGGCGCGCCCAACCGGTTGTTCCAGGCGATCGATCACGTCGTGGGCAACGTGGAACTCGGGCGGATGGACGAGTGGGTCGAGTTCTATCGGCGCGTCATGGGTTTCACCAACATGGCCGAGTTCGTCGGCGACGACATCGCCACCGAGTACTCGGCGCTGATGAGCAAGGTCGTCGCCAACGGCAACCATCGGGTGAAGTTCCCGCTCAACGAGCCCGCCGTCGGCAAGAAACGCTCCCAGATCGATGAGTACCTGGAGTTCTACCGCGGCCCCGGTGTCCAGCACATCGCGCTCGCCACCGGCGACATCCTCGGTTGCGTGGACGTTTTGCGCAGGGAGGGTGTCGAGTTCCTGGAGACGCCGACGGCCTACTACGAGGATCCCGAATTGCGCGCCCGCATCGGCCGGGTCCGCGTCCCGGTCGAAGAACTCCAGCGGCGCGGCATCCTCGTCGACCGTGACGAGGACGGCTACTTGCTGCAGATCTTCACCAGACCGCTCACCGACCGCCCCACGGTCTTCTTCGAACTCATCGAACGCCACGGCTCCCTCGGTTTCGGCAAGGGGAACTTCAAAGCTCTGTTCGAGGCGATCGAACGCGAACAGCAAGCCCGGGGCAATCTTTAATCGGAGCTCGCGCAGCTATGGCCGGCCCGGCTGTCGCGGGCACCGCTGCCCGGCCGTGTTCGCCGGACGGTCCGCCCGGAGCGCAATCGGTAGAGTTCTTGCCATGCGGATCAAGTCGGCGGTCGTGACCGCGGCAGCCTTGGTGCTCGCACTGGCGGGTTGCGGTTCGAGCGGAGACTCCGAGGACCCCGGTCCGTCGCGGCCTGCGCCCAAAGTGGTGGCCATGGGTCCGTTCGTCGGGGAGTGTGGGCACGTGACCGACGACGAGGTGCGCGCTCTTGGCGGGCTCGGCCGGATCTCCGGCGTCTTCCGCAATGCCGTCGGCTGCAATTGGCAGTCGGCCGGCATCGGTTCTGCCAGTATCACTTTCGCTTCCTATCGAGGGAGTCCGATCGAGCGTGAGCGGGCGTGGGTGACCGTGAACGGCCGAGCCCCCGATCCGATAAAGGTCGGTGGGCGCGAGGGTTTCGCCGCCTTGGATCCGAGTGGACAGATCTGCGACCTCGCCGTGCAACTCGGTGACGACTTCTTCGAATGGTCGACGAACATCGGAAATTTCAGCACGGGCTCCGGCAACCCGTGCGACCGCAGCCGTGCTCTCGCCGAGCTGACTCTGCAGCGGATGCAGTGAGGGGGAGGGCATGAACGTGCGACGAGTCCTGCGCGGGCGAGGCGCGGTGGCCGCCGCGGCGGTAGCGGTGGCGCTGTCCGTGGGCGGCTGTAGTCAGGTGGTGCCCGGTTCGCCGCAGCCGGTGGGCGGAAGCCAGCCGGTCAACACCAGGCTGGACAAGTTGCTGCGCGAATGCATGATCCTGTCCGAGGAGCAGATCGGCAAGGCCGTCGGCGAGGGCGTCACGGTCAGCGAGTCGTTCTTCGGCGCGGTGTGCATGTGGGATCTGATCGGCGCGCCCGGCGGCAACGGGATGGCCACGCTCAACTGGTACGAGAACGGGACGCTGAGCAACGAGAAGCAGACGAACAACAAGCTCGGCTACGAGACCACCAACATCACCATCCAGAGTTCGCTGGCATTGCAGATACGCAGGCCGAAGGACCCTGATTCCTGCGGCGTGACGGCGAGTGCGCCGGACAACGGCGTGATCGGCTGGTGGATCAACTACCGCCCCGGCTCGGCGCATCCCGACCCGTGCGACGCGGCCAAGAAGCTGATGGAAATGACCTTGAACCTGGCCAGGTAGACGATCTTCGAACCGACCCACTTTGACCCTGTGTCCCGGCCACGGGTATCGTGGACCGCTGTGCCCGGAAGCATGCGGGCAAGTTCGTGCGTGACCGTAGGCCAGCGAGAGCGGCCGACGAATCCAGCGTGCCCGGAATAAGGGCTCCGCGCCGCGCGCGACACGCCCGACCTCGGGACGCGAGAAACGTGGCCGGACGTGCGAGTGAAAGCTCGATGACAGCGGCGTGAACGACGGGCCTCGAAGTGGAAGCTTGTCTTCACGAAGGGCCCCGGGAACGCCGCGAACTTAAAACAGACACCAAGTCCACACACCGCGTTAACTAATAAGGAAAGCCGGTCTATGCCAACCATCAACCAGCTGGTCCGCAAGGGTCGCCGCGACAAGGTCGCCAAGACGAAGACCGCGGCCCTGAAGGGGAGCCCGCAGCGTCGTGGCGTGTGCACCCGCGTGTACACCACGACCCCGAAGAAGCCGAACTCCGCGCTGCGCAAGGTCGCGCGTGTTCGCCTGACCAGCTCGGTCGAGGTCACGGCCTACATCCCGGGCGAGGGACACAACCTGCAGGAGCACTCGATGGTGCTCGTGCGCGGCGGTCGTGTGAAGGACCTCCCCGGTGTTCGTTACAAGATCATTCGCGGCTCGCTCGACACCCAGGGTGTGAAGAACCGCAAGCAGGCCCGCAGCCGCTACGGCGCCAAGAAGGAGAAGAGCTGATATGCCACGCAAGGGCCCCGCACCCAAGCGTCCGCTGATCAACGACCCGGTCTACGGTTCGCCGCTGGTCACTCAGCTGGTCAACAAGATCCTGCTGGACGGCAAGAAGTCCACCGCCGAGCGCATCGTCTACGGTGCGCTGGAGCAGGCGCGCGAGAAGACCGGCACCGATCCGGTCGTCACCCTCAAGCGCGCGCTGGACAACGTGAAGCCGTCGCTGGAGGTGAAGCCCCGCCGCGTCGGTGGCGCCACCTACCAGGTGCCGGTCGAGGTCCGTCCGGGCCGCGCCAACACTCTGGCCCTGCGCTGGCTGGTCAACTTCTCGCGTGCGCGCCGGGAGAAGACCATGGTCGAGCGTCTGGCCAACGAACTGCTCGACGCCAGCAACGGCCTCGGCGCCTCGGTCAAGCGCCGTGAGGACACCCACAAGATGGCCGAGTCCAACCGGGCCTTCGCGCACTACCGCTGGTGACGTCTGCCCGGCCCGTCGTCTGGGTCGGGAGGCACAGCCGGAGGCGGCACTCACCGGCCGCTTCCGGCGTTGACATAGAGGCGACCACAGGGTCGTCCCCGATAATCCCAACTAGCTACGAGCGGGGAAGATTTCCGTGGCACAGGACGTGCTCACCGACCTGAACAAGGTCCGCAACATCGGCATCATGGCCCACATCGATGCGGGCAAGACGACCACAACTGAACGCATCCTCTTCTACACCGGCATCACCTACAAGATCGGTGAGGTCCACGACGGCGCTGCCACGATGGACTGGATGGAGCAGGAGCAGGAGCGTGGTATCACCATCACCTCCGCGGCTACCACGTGCTTCTGGAACGACAACCAGATCAACATCATCGACACCCCCGGGCACGTCGACTTCACCGTGGAGGTGGAGCGGTCGCTGCGCGTGCTCGACGGCGCCGTCGCGGTGTTCGACGGCAAGGAAGGCGTCGAGCCGCAGTCCGAGCAGGTGTGGCGTCAGGCGGACAAGTACGACGTGCCGCGGATCTGCTTCGTCAACAAGATGGACAAGCTCGGTGCGGACTTCTACTTCACCGTGCAGACCATCAAGGACCGCCTCGGCGCGAAGCCGCTGGTCATCCAGCTGCCGATCGGCGCGGAGGACACCTTCGAGGGCATCGTCGACCTGGTCGAGAACAACGCCAAGGTCTGGCGCGGCGAGACCAAGCTCGGTGAGCAGTACGAGGTCGTCGAGATCCCGGACGAGCTGAAGGAGAGGGCCGAGCAGTACCGCCAGGAACTGCTGGAGACCGTCGCCGAGTCGGACGAGGCGCTGCTGGAGAAGTTCTTCGGCGGCGAAGAGCTGACCATCGAGGAGATCAAGGGCGCCATCCGCAAGCTGACGGTGACCTCCGAGCTCTACCCGGTGCTGTGTGGCTCGGCGTTCAAGAACAAGGGCGTGCAGCCCATGCTCGACGCGGTCATCGACTACCTGCCCTCGCCGCTGGACGTGGAGGCCACCACCGGCCACGTGCCCGGCAAGGAAGAGGAACTGCTCACCCGCAAGCCGAGCGCCGACGAGCCGTTCGCGGCGCTGGCGTTCAAGATCGCGGTGCACCCGTTCTTCGGCAAGCTGACCTACGTCCGCGTGTACTCCGGCAAGGTCGACTCCGGCGCCCAGGTCATCAACTCGACCAAGGGCAAGAAGGAGCGTCTGGGCAAGCTGTTCCAGATGCACTCCAACAAGGAGAACCCGGTCGGCGCGGCCTCGGCCGGTCACATCTACGCGGTCATCGGCCTCAAGGACACCACCACAGGCGACACCCTGTGCGATCCGCAGAACCAGATCGTGCTCGAGTCCATGACCTTCCCGGACCCGGTCATCGAGGTCTCCATCGAGCCGAAGACCAAGTCCGACCAGGAGAAGCTGGGCACCGCGATCCAGCGTCTCTCCGAAGAGGACCCGACCTTCTCGGTCAAGCTCGACCAGGAGACCGGCCAGACCGTCATCGGCGGTATGGGCGAGCTGCACCTCGACATCCTGGTCGACCGCATGAAGCGCGAGTTCAAGGTCGAGGCGAACGTCGGTAAGCCGCAGGTGGCCTACCGCGAGACGATCACCAAGCCGGTCGAGAAGCTCGAGTTCACGCACAAGAAGCAGACCGGTGGTTCCGGCCAGTTCGCGAAGGTGATCATCGCGCTGGCGCCGTTCGTCGGCGAGGACGGCGCGCACTACGAGTTCGAGAACAAGGTCACCGGTGGCCGCGTGCCGAAGGAGTACATCCCTTCGGTGGATGCCGGTGCCCAGGACGCCATGCAGTACGGTGTGCTCGCCGGCTACCCGCTGGTGAACCTGAAGGTCACGCTGCTCGACGGCGCCTACCACGACGTCGACTCGTCGGAAATGGCGTTCAAGATCGCGGGCGCGCAAGCGCTCAAGGAAGCGGCTCGCAAGGCCGGTCCGGTGATCCTCGAGCCGATGATGGCGGTCGAGGTCACGACGCCCGAGGACTACATGGGCGACGTGATCGGCGACCTGAACTCCCGCCGTGGTCAGATCCAGGCCATGGAGGAACGCAGTGGTGCCCGTGTCGTCAAGGCGCTGGTTCCGCTCTCGGAGATGTTCGGTTACATCGGTGACCTGCGGTCGAAGACCCAGGGCCGGGCGAACTACTCCATGGTGTTCGACTCGTACGCGGAGGTTCCGGCCAACGTGTCGAAGGAGATCATCGCCAAGGCGACCGGCGAGTAATGGCTCCCGGGCGTTTGTAAACCCTTTCCCCGTTGTCCGCGGGGATGACCCCCGCACTGCTGCAATTGCACGCACCAACAAGTCCAGGAGGACAAAGAAGTGGCGAAGGCGAAGTTCGAGCGGACGAAGCCGCACGTCAACATCGGCACCATCGGTCACGTCGACCACGGCAAGACCACGCTGACTGCAGCGATCACGAAGGTGCTGGCTGACAAGTACCCGGATCTGAACGAGAGCTTCGCGTTCGATCAGATCGACAAGGCGCCCGAGGAGAAGGCTCGTGGTATCACGATCAACATCTCCCACGTCGAGTACCAGACCGAGAAGCGCCACTACGCGCACGTCGACGCCCCGGGTCACGCCGACTACATCAAGAACATGATCACCGGTGCGGCGCAGATGGACGGTGCCATCCTCGTGGTCGCCGCCACCGACGGCCCGATGCCGCAGACCCGTGAGCACGTGCTGCTCGCCCGTCAGGTCGGCGTGCCCTACATCCTGGTCGCGCTGAACAAGGCCGACATGGTCGACGACGAGGAGATCCTCGAGCTCGTCGAGATGGAGGTCCGCGAGCTGCTGGCTTCGCAGGAGTTCGACGAGGACGCGCCGGTCGTGCGGGTCTCCGGTCTGAAGGCGCTCGAGGGCGACCCGAAGTGGGCGGAGTCGGTGCTGGAGCTGATGGCCGCGGTCGACGAGTCGATCCCGGACCCGGTTCGTGAGACCGACAAGCCGTTCCTGATGCCGATCGAGGACGTCTTCACCATCACCGGTCGTGGCACCGTGGTCACCGGTCGTGTCGAGCGTGGCGTGATCAACGTGAACGAGGAAGTCGAGATCGTCGGCATCCGCGAGAAGACCACCAAGACCACCGTCACCGGTGTCGAGATGTTCCGCAAGCTGCTGGACCAGGGCCAGGCGGGCGACAACGTCGGTCTGCTGGTTCGTGGTCTGAAGCGTGAGGACGTGGAGCGCGGCCAGGTCGTCGTGAAGCCGGGCACCACCACCCCGCACACCGAGTTCGAGGGCCAGGCGTACATCCTGTCGAAGGACGAGGGCGGCCGCCACACCCCGTTCTTCAACAACTACCGTCCGCAGTTCTACTTCCGTACGACTGACGTGACGGGCGTTGTGACCCTGCCCGAGGGCACCGAGATGGTCATGCCCGGTGACAACACCGAGATGTCCGTCAAGCTGATCCAGCCGGTCGCCATGGACGAGGGTCTGCGCTTCGCGATCCGCGAGGGTGGCCGCACCGTCGGCGCCGGTCGCGTCACGAAGATCATCAAGTGATTCGCTGAATCGCTGAGAACGGCGCCGCTCCGAAAGGGGCGGCGCCGTTCGCGTTTCGGGGCTCCTATTCCAGCGGTTCTGACATCCGAGGTAGTGTGGATGTCATGAGCGCTGCCTACGACGTCGTCCCTTTCAGCGACTTACTGCACAAGCCTGCGGTGACCGCGAAGCTCTTGGACGACGTGCGCGCATTGCGGCTGCGTCGGCGCGATGCCGACGATCTGGCACTCATGCGGGTATCGCAGATGGATGCCGAGGGCATAGTTGTCGATTTCACGGCGCGACTGCTCGCGGGTCTGGTGCGTCGGCTGGGTGCGGAGGCCGTGCGGGATGTCCTGCCGGACGCTGTTCCTTGGGTGACCTTCCTCCCGGCAGGGGATCTCGATCAGTTTCTCGAAGAATTGGTCGCGGTAGCGCGGGGTGCGGCGGCCCTGGAGAACCTCGCTCCACTGGCCACGCTGCTGGCACAGTGGCGGCACACAGCTGAGATCTATGCCGACCCGGCGCTCTTGGCAATTCTGACTCGTGAGCCGGAAGGCGATCTCGGGCCGGTCCCGGTGCCGGAGTCGGAAGAGTCGGCCGGATGAGTCCGAAGCGGGGCGATCGCGTCGCGCCCCCTGCGGTCGGCGAAGAATTCGAAGTCCGTTTCGCGACTACCGAAGCCTGTACCGGTTGGGAGCATTTGGCGCAGCACGCGGCTGCCAACCTTCGTCGGGCGTTCGACGCGATCCGAGCGAATCCGAGGGCATCGGCGAACCCGGAGCGGCAGCATCGTCTCAAAGGTTCGATGGGATCGGCGGTGTGGAAGGGCGCCACTCTCGAGCGCTGGCAGTACGAAGGCACCAGTGGGGGCAGAGTCTGGTACTTGATCGATGACGATCATCGAACCACCTGGATAACGTACGCCGGAACCGGCCATCCGAAGGCCACGGAATAGCGTTGGATGCTGCAGCGGCGGGTGCTCAGCAGGCATAAGCGCGGCCGACGGCCGGTTCGCGCTCCGTCTGCGGGAGTTCGCGCAGGCAGCCGAGCGGGACGACGCCCTCGCTGCTCAGTTGCACGCCCGTGCCCTGGGCGGGGTGCACGCAGGTGAGGCCGGTCGTCGCGATGCGGCAGGCGTAGTCGCCGAAGGCGATGGTGCTGTCGTACGGCAAGGTCCGGCCATGACCGTTGATGAAAAGCCCTGGATCGCCGCGGAATTGGCCCACCGTCAACCGGTGCCCCGTGTAGGTCACGTATCCGCCGAACCATTGGCCGTAGCCCTCGCCCGGCGCGGGCACCGGTTCCTTCAGTTCGACCGTGCAGTCGAACCCGTCCATTCCCAGCGCTGTCCCCGTGACGCAACTGATCTTGCTGGTAGGGCTGACGAACGCGATATCGTCCCGCAGGTCGGTCACCGGACCGCCCTCGATCCGGGCCGAATGGAAGCCGGCGAGATCAACCGGCGTACCTTGCCGAACCCAAGCGATCCGATCTCTGAGTTCCCCTTCCTTCTCCGGTGCCGCCGTCGCCCGCGGCGACGACGCCGTCTGTGACGCCCCCGCTACCGGCTGCGGCCTTCCCGCCGTGGTCTGCGCGCAGCCGCCCAGCAGCAGCACCAAGCTCATCGCAACCATCCACCGCATGCTGCTCACAATATCGCTGCCTCTCAACGAAATTCACCTTCGCAAGCCGGACGCTCACACACTGGCCGCTCGTACGACTGTGCGGTGGTGATTACGGGGGGTGGGGGAGTCCGCGGTGGTGACGAGCAGGCGGTGCAGTACCTGCGCGGGCGGTGCGGCCTCTGCGGCGTTGAGGACTACGTCGGTGAATGCCTCGGCCAGAGCAGCGGCGGGGTGGAATCGCCCGCGATCGAAGCTGCGGCCGCTCAACTGCGACCGCCATTCCTGGAAGCCGGACACCGTGCGATTCAACGAGCCCTTGTCCTCCGGGTTCAGTTGCGGCATATACGCCCTGACCAGCACGCGCTGTGCGGCAGCGCGAGCGCGAAAGCCGCCTGCTCCGTCGAGCGCTCTGCCGAGCTCGCGCACGATCGACGAATACACGGGCCGTCTCGCGCATCCGGGGGCGAGCATGCCCGCGTTGTCGGCTGTGGTGACGGTCTGCTGTAAACGCTCCGGGTCGGTGGCAGCGCCCACCGCCAGCACGATGCGTGCGGTGAGCACCCCCTCGGACGCGACCAAGGAGCGCTTCTCCGGTGAATCAGGAGCGTTCTCGGAGTCGCCAGGTGTCGCGCCCGAATCCCATTCCAGCCGCGTCGCTTCGCCGCTCGCCAGTTCTTCGATCCCAATGGCGCGCAGAACGATTCGCGGGTATCGCGGCAGCACGTCGTCCACTGCGGCGACGATCTCGGTCAGTACCTGGACCGCGACGCCCGGGGTCTCGAAACCGAAGGCGCGCACGCCGTGGCGGTCGGCGAGTTCCCGGGCGAGGCGGGCTGCGACCGACTCGGCGGAGGCGTCCACTTTCCGGTTTGCTTTCTCGTCCTTCTGATCCGGTCGTGCGGGAGGGCGGCCCGGCGCGCGCGGCGGCGAACCGGGTGTCCCCGCGTCCGGGGCGGAAACCCTCGGCGGACGCGCTGTGATGGGCCTGGACCATGGCGTACTCGGAGCCGTGGCGCCGGTCTGCTTCGCCACGCCGGCCCGGGGTGTCACGGCGGTCTGATTCGTGGCGGCAGGCTTCGTCCACGGGGAAGACGGCCGATTGCCCTGCGTGGGACGCGTGGATGCGGTTTCTGCCCGATGACCGGGTTGCGCGCTGGAACCGGGTGTATCCGGCTGTTCGGTGCCGCGGTGGTCACGGCCGGGCGGATTCCCCTCGGTCCCGCCCGGCTGCTGCCTCGGGCTCGAACCGTCCTCAGGCGTGCCGGGAGTACCGGCAGGAGCGCTCGACAAGTCAGGTGACCGAGCGGTCGCAGGCGCGGTGACGGGAGTTCGGTGGGCCGGCGGGGCCGCCGTCGAGGCCGCGGTGGGCAGAGGAGATCCTGCGTATGGCTGCGCGGCAGTAGGTACGTCCGTAGCGTTCGGGCTGAGCCGGTGGGTGGGGGTGACCTGCTCTCCCAGCGGGATCGATACCGGATCTTTCTGGAACGCGTCGGCAGTGTCACGGATACGCTGCCCGACGGCCCGATCGTGATTCTCAAAGTTTTCGGCGAGGTTGCGCAGATCGGTGCCTGCCTGCTGGAGCACTTCGACGAGGCTGTTCAAGTCGGCCATCGTTCGTTTGTGCTCCGGAACGTAGGATTCGGCGAACGCGCGGCCGGCGTCGTCCTTGCCCCAAGGCTCGCCTTCCTCGGCCAAGGCCGCGCGCAGTTTTCGCACGGTGGCCGCCACGTCCGCCCCGATCAGGTCGAACTGCGGCGCGTGCTCCCGCAGCCGATCCGGATCGACCGAAAATGTTTCGCCCACACCGTCTCCCTATGTACTTGCAGACATTGTCCCGGAACCGCTGGTCGCATACCCGCCTGTGGTGAGACTCCCGCCGCCGGGCCGGGACCGCATGACGGTTGCCCCAGAAAGCGCCGTCTGGTCGATCGGCTCGGTGTGGGATAACGAAGCTACTTTCGGCGCAGTACTTTCGGATTAGTTGCAATCTCGACTGTCCGTCGCGCTGGGTACGGCCAGCTTTCCCTTACCGATCGAATTCCCACTATTGGGAATAATGAGTGCGGTCCGATATGTCTGAATGATCTCGCAGCGAATGTGAGGGTGCCGGGAGGCAGGCTGCGATGGATGCTAGCGGTTTGCTGGCCGAGGTGCCTTCGGCTGTGCGCGAATTGGTCCTCGGCCACTGGCCGGAGACCGACATCGATGGAATGCGTCGTAACGGGGACGCGTACCTGGTGGCTGCCGGTGAGTTGAACGACTCCGCCGACCGATACGAGGGCGAGGCCGGGCGTACCGAGCAAGCCGTGCAAGGCGCCACGTCGACAGCCCTGGCCGACCGCCACCGTGTCGTCGTGAAATCCATGCGCGATCAGGCAGCGGTGTGCCAGAGCTTGGGAAAGCAGTGCCACGACGTCGCTGATTCGAGTGTGCAAACACAGCATCTGCTGCTCGCGATGGGGATCGCCCTCGCCGCCCAATTGGCCTACGATGCTCTGCTGTTCTTCCAGGGCGGGGGCGCGAAGGCGCTGATCGACCGGATCGAGGCCGAGCAGGCGATGGCCGCCGCGGCCGCGAGACTCACCGCGGAGGTGGGCGAACGAGCGGTAGCGGGCGCTGCGCAGCGGGCTGCGCTGCACGGCGCGGTGCACGCGGCGAAAGTCGGTCTTCTGACCAGTGCCGCGATCAGCGGCGGCGCACAGCTGTGGGACCTGAAAGACGGCGTGCGCGACAAGTTCGACGTGGGCGCCTTCCTGGAAATGCTCCTCGGCGGTGTGGTCGGTGGTGTGGCGGGTGCGGAGGTCGGCCGCAGACTCGCGCCGCGCGTGCTGGGCTGGGCGCGCGGCCGAGCGATCAGTCAGCGCGGTCGGCTCGCTGCCCATATGGGCGGCACGATGTTGCTCGGCGGCGCGGGCGGTGTGACCGGTGGTCTGGCAGGCGCGGTGCCGTCGGTGTTGATCCACATGGACGAGATCCACAGCCTCGGTGACCTGTTCAAGATGGTTCGCGAAGCCGCGATCACCGGCTTCGGCAGCGGGTTCGTCGGCGCGGCGGGTAGTGCGATCCGAGTCCACACCGCAGGCCGTACCGCGATGCGTTCGGAAGGTGACACCCCTCGACTCGGTCTGCGCCACTGGGAATTCGCCTCACGCATCAATGAGCTGTTGAGTTCCGGTGAACCACCGCGAGTGGAGACCATCGAACGATTCAGCACCGAGGGCAAGTCGGCGAGAGTGGTAGAGCGGCTCGTCTTCCACGACGGCACCGAAGTGATCCACAAGGTGGTTTCCGATCCGCTGCACGCACACGCGGAATTCCTGAGCTCGCTGGTCGGCGACGCGGTGGGCGCACGGGTGCCCGCGGTGCACGTGATCGGCGACCACGTCTACATGGAAGTGGTGCCCGGCACGGTGGCGGCGGACACGTATCCGCGAAGCGCGTTCCCGCAGGACGTCGTCAGCGGTCCTGCCGGAATGCGCCAAGGTGTCATGGACGTGCTGATACGCATACCGGACCGCAATGGCGACAACTGGATGGTGGATCCGGACGGCAACGTATGGGGGATCGACCACAGTCGCGCGTTCGAGAATTTCACCGACGCGCAGTATTCCGTCGGCCCCTTCGCGGAGAACTTCCTGCGTTACGGGGACACCAACGAGATCTTGTGGAACGACCACGCTCTCACCCGCCCGGAGTTGCTGGAGATCCGGCAGCGTGTCGAAGAGTTGAGCCCGGTGTTCTACGCCGCGGGTCATCGGGACTGGTACGACGGCATGCTCCAGCGGATGACCGCGTTGGAGGAACATGCCGCGGGTGGTGGTGACGCCGGGCGTGGGGTTCTGCCGCCTGTGTCACCGCAGTCTCCCGGCTCGGCGCCGGGAATCACCCCTGGTGACGGCCGGGCGGTGTCGGTCACGCCGCGACAAGACCGGCCGCCCGGCGCTGACGCATTTGCGGGCAACGGGAGGCCACCCACACCGCGCGGCGAAGTCGACGGCTCGGCGGTCGCGCCACGAGGCCGCCGGGACCAGCCGCCGGCGCTACCACGGAATGCGGATGGTCCGCTCGTCCGGCAGGAGGAACTGACGCCGCGGGTCCCGGTCGACGAGACGTCGGACGGACGGCCGGTCGGGGACGATTCGGGTGTTCCGGACGAGTCGAGGCCGCGTCCTCCAGTCGATGAGGCAGATCCGGCCGGGCGGCAGTCGGCAGCGGATGAGGCTCCGGCGACACACGAAGAGCCGACGCCCCACACGCGGACCGACGAACCGACGTATGACGGCCCGCCGACACGACCGCAGCCGCGCGTCCAGCTGCACGAGCAATCGGTGAGCCAGGACCGATACACGCTCGCGGGTGCGCCCCCACCGGCCGGGCTCACCGGGCACTACCGTCATCCCGATGGTGGCTACGTCGACGTGGTGCTGACCGGCCCTGAGGGCGCGCGGATTCCGCTGCGACTGATTCCCGGCCAGGAATACGTTTTCGGACGCGGCCAAGGCGCGCTGCTGGAGCAGGTCGCGAACGATCGGGTGTCACGCCGTCACGCGACGCTCAAGGTGGACGATCAAGGCCACGTCATGCTCCGCGACGAGAATTCGATGAACGGCACTTTCGTCGACGGCAAGCAATTGGCGGGCGGGCAATGGGTGCGCATCTACGACGGGCAAGAGCTGCTGCTGAGCCGGGACCTCGAACTGGGGGTGACATTCGAGCGGCAGACAGCCGAAGTCCGGTTGTTCGGGGACGACGGGCCCACGTTCACGCTGCATCGTGGCCGAGAAGTGGATCTCGGTCGCGGCCTCATACACCCTGAGGCGACCGGCCGAATCACTGTGTCGGGCCGCCACGCGACCATGGGCATGGACGAGGACGGTCGCGTGTGGATCCGGGATGCGGGCTCCACCAACGGCACCCGGGTGAACGGCGACCTGCTCGCCGAAGGCGAGAAGCGCACTTTGGCACCGGGCGATGGCGTGCGATTCGGCGGCTACCGCGGGGAGGCGCAGTTCATTCCGCTGGACGCCGCGCTGGACGCCAGCCCGGTGCACGTGCGGTTCGGCGTCGGGACGGACGCGACATCCGTGCGGCTGGAACCCGGTAGGCCGGTCATCATCGGCACCGGCGAGAGTTCGCCCTTCGCATCCCAGTTGCGTGGCATCCGCGGCATCGGGGAGCAGCACGCGACGCTCGGGCTGGACCACGACGGTCGTCTGTGGATCAGAGACCACCGGGGGTCGGAAGGGGTATGGATCAACGGGGACAGGATCGCTCCGAACCAGAGGGTGACACTGTCCGAAGGCGACAACGTGGGACTCGGCCCGGACTATGTCGGGACCGCTCGTATCGGCAGCGAGGAACCCCCGCAACTTCCGCCCGCCGAGCTGCGCTTCGAGCAGCGCAGACAGAAGCTCCCCATCCGCCTCGAACCCGGCCAGGAGGTTTCCGTCGACGTCAGTGCGCTGAACGGCCACGCGATGGTGATCGGCAGGCCGGGACGGCAGGTGATCGTCGGACGTGACCTGGATGGCGGCATCTGGGTGCTCGATCGGGTTCACGACGGCTGGAACCCGCTGCGGGTCAACGACGAGATCGTGCCGGAGGGCCAGAAACGCTACCTGAACGCCGAGGACGAGGTGAAGTTCGGGGACGTGTCGACACGGCTGCGATTCGGCGAGGAACCGCCGCTGGAGCTGCGGTTGTCCGACGACGAAAACGTGCCTCCGCTGACATTGCGGCGTGGTGAACAGGTTGTGCTCGGGCGCGGGACCGACTCCCCGCTGTCGGACCAGTTGACCGACACATCGGTATCCCGCCGCCATGCCGTCATCTACCGCGACGAGTTCGGAACTCTGTGGTTGCGCGACGAACACTCCACGCGGGGGACGTGGGTCGACAACATCAAGGTCGATCCCGATCAAGGGCCGGTTCGGCTTCGTCCCGGCGATCAGGTCCGGCTCGGTGACTGGATCGGCGCCGCACGTTTCGAGGACGGTTATGGTCAGGCCCCTCCGCGCCCGTTGGCGGTGAAGCTCAACAACTCACTCGGCGACGTGTCGCTGGATCTGGTGCGCGGTGGCGAACCGGTCCTGCTCGGGCGGGACGGGACGGGGATACCCAGCGGGCTTTCGCGCGCCGACCGGATCTCGCGCAGGCACGCCAGTATCGGCACCTACCCCTCCGGCCGCGTTTGGATCCGCGATGAAGGATCTACCCACCACACCTACGTCAACGGCGAAGAGATCGCACCCGGCACGAAGGTCATGCTGCATCCGGGGGATCAGGTGCGCCTGGCCGATGTGTACGAATTCACTGTCGCTTATCCTCCCGCCGACGGTGGCGCATTCGTCAACATCATCGACCAGACACCTGAGACCGGGCAGATGGTGACAGATCTCGCCCGAGTGCCCAGCCATATCTACGCGAGGGTCAGCGAGCATATGAACGCCGTGGCCGGTGGCGGAATCGTCATAGGTAATCGCCCCCTACTGCAGTTGCCCGGTACGGAGAGCCTTGCAGGCAGTACCCCATACGGACGCAAGGCCGGAACGAGCTGGAACACCGTCCAGGGCGTGTACATGGGTGGACCGCGCCGGCTGGTGATCAACTCCGGCGGGCGCAGCGGCAGCGAGAACGTGGTCTTCCACGAGTTCGGGCATGCGGCCGACGCGGCGTACGGTACCGGTGGAAGATGGCTCAGCGACACCCAGGAGTGGCGCGACCTGCACGCGTCGATGCTTCAATCCATCGGGAAAAAACATAAGTGGAACGATTACTACAACCGTCGCTGCGAGGCTTTCGCCGAAGCGTTCACGGCGTGGATGCACGGCGACATCAAGCAGCTTCGCAAGTTCGCCCTCGGCAACGACCAGATTGCCCGTCAGTTGAAGGATTATTTTGACCGCGTATTCGGATGATACGAGCCCACCCATGCTGGCAGAAGACGGCGTGACCATCCTGCTGCCGCTGCGTGGCCAGACCGAGGACGGCGTCTTCTACAGCGGCTTCGAGGAGTTCCACCCCGGCGACCCGGGCTACGAAGAAATGCTGCCTGTCGCTCGGGAGAACCCGGTTGCGGAGAAGGAAGAGCCGCAGCGGCCGGTCGATACCGATACCTTGACCCGCATCCTCCGTGAGGCGGGTTTGGACGGACCGACCGGCGAAGACGACTAGCGGGAGCTGCGGCCCCGCAGGAACCACCCAGAGGTGGCCGACAACTACGATCAGTGCCGGCCGACGAAGTCACGGATGAGGGCGCCGGTGCCGTCGGGCTCTTCCACCATGGGTGTGTGGCCACAGTCGAGGCTCTCGATCCGGATGCCCGGGACGCGGCGGTAGTCCTCGTAAGAGTCCGGCTGCCATCGCTTGTCCTGAGAGCCGTAGAGCACCATGGCCGGAACGCCGAGGTCGGTGAGCCGGTCCGGTTCGGACCGTTCCCGCAGGTAGTCGTCCGACGCGGTGGAGGTCGCGGTGAGACTGCGGTAGGTCATGCCGCGCAGGTCGGCGACGAACTGGTCGGGGATCCGCACGTCCCGGGTGAACGCGGAACTCATGGCTTGCCGGAGAACGACATCCGGGAGCAGCGGCCACAGCGGCTGTCCGATCGCAGGAACGAACAGTAGGTTGCCGACCGGACCGCTGCCGGTGACGGCGTCCAGGCGGGGACCGGAGTCGATCAGCATGATCGCCGACACCAGGTCGTGGCGCTGTTCGGCCAGCGAGGTGGCCACGTAGCCGCCGGAAGAATGCCCGACGACGATCGCCTGTCGTACGCCCAGCTGGTCGAGCACGGCCCCCACTCGGCTCGCCTGTTCGGACGTGCTGTAGCCGCTGTCGGGTTTATCGGACTTGCCGTGGCCGAGCAGGTCGATACGCACGACGTACCGGTCCCGCAAGGCGGGCAGCACCGGATCCCAATAGGCGGTCGAGGCGCCCAGTCCGTGCAGCAGCACCACCGCGCGAGCGCCCGGCGTTCCGTCGGCGACGACGTGGATGTCTCCGCCCGGAAGATGAACCATGTGCCCGTGCGAATCGTCGGTCTCGGCGTTCGCCGCGCCGGTCGTATAGCCGGTGGCCACGGCGACCAGGACGGTGGCGATCAGCAGCCCGATATTGCGCCACCGATTCGGTCTCGCGGCGGTAGTGGTTTCGTCCACGGTTGCTCCTTCGATTGGTTGGGACACCACCACGTTCTGGCACGACAGCGGGCCGCGTATTGAAGAAATGTCAGCGTGCGCGGCTGCTCATACAATCGACGTGTGCCTTGGGACATCGCGCGACCGGCGCGGCCACCCGCCCTGCGCGGCGTCGACATGGCCGGATTCCATGTGCACGGGGACGGCCCCGAGCAGGTGCGTGTCATTCCACATCCGGCGGTCACGGTGATCGTCGAGTTCGGCGAGTGCGGCTTCGAGGTCCGCGACTCGACGGGCCGTAGCCATTCGGGCAGTCTGACACTCGGCCTCGCCGGCACCGCGCTTCCGGTCCGTGTCGACGCCGTCGAATGCGTCCAGATTCGCCTGGAACCGGTTGTCGCCCAAGCGATTCTCGGCCTTCCTCCCACCGAGCTGGGCGGAAGCATCATCGGCCTGGACGACCTCTGGGGTCGTGAGGCGGGGTGGCTGCGCGAGCGCCTGCACGAGACGCCGAGCTGGCCCGACCGGTTCGCCCTGGTCGACACCGCGCTGTCCGCGCGGTCCCGGCACGACCAGCGCGTCGACCCTGAGGTCGCCTGGGCATGGCGGCAAATCAAACTCAGCCGCGGCCGTTTCCGCGTCGAGCACCTCGCCGCCGAGCTGGGCTGGAGCCGTCAACGACTGTGGTCACGCTTCGGCACGCAAATCGGCCTGACCCCCAAACGCGCCGCCAAACTTGTCCGCTTCGACCACGCCGTCCACCGCCTCGTGCAAGGACATTCCCCCTCCCGAGTAGCAGCCGACACCGGCTACGCCGACCAATCCCACCTCCACCGCGACATCCGCGAATTCACCGGCGTATCCCCCACCGCCGCAGCCACCGAACCCTGGCTCACAATCGACGACCGAGCCTGGCCGTCGACGATCGCGACGTAATTCGGCACGATACCGCTCGGATACTCCTGGCCCCGCGAAAACGGATGGGCGGCGAAGGGAATCGCCCTCGCGGCCGATACCGACATAGCTGGTCGCGGGCACAGCGCTGCCGCGCCGATCACGTTGGCGGGGCAGCGCTGTGTGGAGGTGCCTGACATCGGTCTCGAAACCGGAGGTTCAGTGGAGAATCGGAAAGTTGGCGCGGAATACACCGTGTGGGTCGCGGGCCTGCTTGAGCTTTCGCAATCGGTCCAAGGTGCCGGTGTCGAAAACCTCCGCGACACTGTCGCCGGCGGACAGGACGGTGTACGGTTTGCGGCCGCTGACTCGCGCGCCCAGATCGGCGATGATGCGCTTCTGCGTGGCGAGTACCGCGGCAACGGTGTCGGGATCCGAGCCGGTGGCCTGCAGAGACAGTGCGTAGGGCTCCGCGAACGGCGGAGCCGCGCCTCGGGTGGGCTCGGCGAGCGCACCTCCCAACTGCCGGAGCTGGATGCCCATCAGCGGATCGATCGGTGCGTGCAGCAGGATGTCGGCGGCGGTCTCGTCCAGTGCGGTCAGCAGTTCGGTTCGCAGCAGTCCGGGGCCTGGGGCGGTGGGCTCGTTGACGATGGCGCCCAACTCGGCCGGGGACAATTCCCGGCGCGTGTCCGCGAGGATGCCGTCGATCGTGTCCAGCCGTCGCAGCAGGTCCCGTCCGCGCACCGGTTCGCCCAGGTAGGCGGCGGCGATCGCGATCACCGGCGGAGCCTGCGGCAGTTCCAGCCGATTGAGCCAGACCGTGAGTTCGGCCGGTGCGTGATCGGTGATGTCCTGGAAGGCCGCACGGACCGCCTCGGTCTGCGCGGCCGGCCAGGCGATCAGGCCACCGAACAAGGCCGGAGCCGCGAACAGATCGAACTCCACCGCCGTCACCAGTGCGAAATCCCCGCCGCCGCCGCACAGTGCCCAGAACAGCTCCGGGTCGGATTCCGCCGTGACCCTGGCCTGACGACCGTCGGCATCGACGATGTCGAAGGCCCGGACGCTATCGGCCGCCCAACCGTATTTACGGCCGAACCACGATAATCCGCCACCGAGGGTATAGCCGACAACGCTGACCACCGGGGAGCTTCCGGCCAGCCCGGTCAAGCCGTGCCGGGCGGCCGCCGCCTGTACGTGCCCCCAATTGGTCCCCGCACCGACGCGGGCACGTCGCCGGGCCGGATCCACCTCGATCCGATCGAGTCGGCGCGTGCGCACCAGGATGGCGCTGGCGGTATCACCGGAAGCGCCGTGGCCGTTGGGCTGAGCGGTCACCGACAGGCCCGCGCCGCGCGCGTAGCCGACCACAGCGGCCATATCCTCCGCGTCTTCGACGTGCACGACGGCCGCTACCGGCTGGTCGATATTGAGGTTCCACGGGGTCCGTGCCGTATCGAACGCTTCGTCACCCGGCAGCAGTACCCGTCCGCGCACGGCGGATCGCAATGTGTTGTGTGACATGTAGATTCCCTTCGCTACAGAAATGTTCACCGCGTCGTGCCCGAGCCGATGGATCGAGCCTGGTTCCGGGTGGCCGGGTCGGTTGCCGGGGAGATGGGTGTGGACATCGGAAAGGCCGCTTCGATATAGGCGGCGGCCGTCAGCGCGCGGCGCTCGGCGAATGGGGCGGTGATCAACTGGACACCGATGGGAAGACCCTCGGCCGATACGCCCGCTGGGACCGTGACCGCGGGCAGGGCCAGGTAGTTGGCGGCGATCGTGAGGCGATGCGCCGCGTACATGGTCGCGACTTGTGCGGTGCCGCCGAGGTCGTAGCCGACCGGCCAGGGCAGTTCGTCCGAGACCGGGCCGAGCACGATCGGATGCTCCGCGAGGAAGCGGGACCAGGCCGCGCGGCGGGTGAGGCGCTCACCCAGCGCGGTCATGTAGCCCGCCAGATCCAGCGGCGGGAACAGGTCGATCGCCGCGTCCACGAAGGTGTTCAGTCCGGCGCTGCCTACTCGCCGCATGGCTTCGCGGCGCTGGACCACCACCTCGGTGGAAACCAATCGACCGTAGTCCGCCGCCACCTCGCCCAATTGCGGCGGATCCAGTTCGGCTACCGGATACCCCGCGCGTTCGAGGGCGTCGGCGCAGCCGAGCAGCGCTGCCCGCACCTGCGGATCGATATCGTCACCGAGCGTGACGGCGACGGCGGGCAGGACAGTATCGGTCGCGTCACGCACTGGAATCCATCCGGGATCGCGCAGGTCAGCGCTGTCGCTGAGTACCTCGAAGGCAGTCGTCAGATCGCGCACGGTGCGCGCCAACGGCCCCGGCGCCGCGAACAATTGATTCGTCGGCGCGGGTGCGGCCCCGGACAGGCTCGAGGCCACCGCTACCCGGCCGGGTGTGGTGCGCAGGGAGGCGACTCCGCAGAACGCGGCGGGTACGCGCAGTGAACCGCCGAAGTCGGTGCCCAGGCCTAGGGGGGTCATGCCCGTGGCTACCGCTGCGGCGTCACCGCCGCTGGAACCGCCCGGGCTGCGAGTCGGGTTCCACGGATTCACCGTCGGGCCCGCCTCGTCGTTGTCGGTATGCCAGCGAGTGGCGAAGTCCGGCATGTTCGTTCGCCCGATGACGATCGCCCCGGCTCGCCGCAGTGCGGACACCGCGGGTGCGTCCGCTGTCGCGACGGCCTGCCCGAAGGCCGCCACGCCCCAGGTGGTCGGGCTGCCCGCGACATCGAGGTTGTTCTTGATGGTGACCGGGACCCCGTGCAGCGGCCCCTTCGGCGCCCTGCGGTCGGCCGCGGCCGCCTCGGCGCGCGCGGATTCGCTGAATACCGTGGTGAGCGCGCCGATCTCGAAGTCGGCCTGCTCGATGCGCTCGAGATGCGACTCGACGACCTGGGTCGCGGTGGCCGCACCCTCGGCGATCAGCGTCGCGAGCGAGACCGCGTCCCGCGTCCACAGTGCGCCGTCCTGGCCGGTGATCACAATGCCTCCTGTTCGGCGAATACCGCTGCGCTGTGCGGTGTTCGACTGTCGTCGATGGATTTGCCGACGGTGATGAAGAAGAGGATCAGCCCGACGGCCAGCAGGATGTGGCCCACGCCCGCGCCGATCGCGATCGCCTCACCACTGCTCTTGCCCAGCACGGTGAGGGTGCCGTGCAGCGTCATGGACACGACGGTGATGGCCAGGCCGATGTTGTACAGCCAGAAGAACCAGCCGTACAGGCTTCCCCGGGCGCTGAGCGTGAACTGTTTCTCCAAGGCCAGCACGATGAGGAAGAACAGCATGCCCAGCGCCAGCACGTGGGTGTGCACGACACCGAGCTGCGACTGCCCGGTGAAATGTTCGACCTTGGTGATCTCGCGGTAGTAGAACCCGGAGATCAGGCCGATGATCATGTAGATGTGCGCGGTATTGAGCAGTGTCTTCATCGGGCGCTCAGCGATTTTCCCGGCGCAGCAGCAGCGCGCCGGCTGCGGCCACCAGGCCCGCGGTGAGACCGTGCACGCTCAGGGCAGTCGCGGTGGAGCCGCGGCGCACCAGGATGGTGAGCATATCGCCGGTCGGGATGAGGGCGATGGTGAGCAGGGTCGCGCCGAGGGTGCGGCGCTGCCCGGCCGCGAGCAGGACCAGCATGATCAGACCGATGACCACATCGCGGACGCCTTTGACGTTCAGAAAGCCGTTGGCCTCGCCGCGCGGCCAGTCGGTGAAGCCGAACCCCGGGGCCATTCGCTGCGGGGCGAGCAGATAACCGCCGCCGACGGAGATGATGAACCCGGCTCCCAGTACGGCGCCGGCCCTACCGAGACGTTCGCCGAGTCGGCAGGAACCACGCACGGAAACAACTGTTTCCGTATTCGAAGGAACTGACATGAGCACTCCTGGATCGGTGGGATACGTGTCCCGAGCATCCAGTGCCGCCCGTACCGTTCGCTGACAGCCGTTGTCAGCGAACGGTACGCAGCAGTTCGAGCACCGCCTCGTCCGGAAGCCGGGCGCCCGCAAGGAATTCCGCGCCCAGGCGAACGGGCCCGAGCGCCTCTTCCGCTTGGTCGAGCGCCCGCCGCCGGAACGGGCCGATGCGGATCACCCCGGCCCTCCGGTTGATCCGGTCGGTTGCGCCGAGAATGCGGGCCGCCTGGTCCGGGGCGTCCTTCGCCAGAGCAACGAGGGCGTAACCGATACCGACCTCGGCCAGCAGCGCCGCCGAGGTCTGGGCGGCCAGATCGCGGGGCATGGCCAGCTCTCGCAGCGCGTCGTCCGGCCGGCCCGCCGCGACCAGGGCCGCCGCGTGCGCGGTGCTCACGAAGGCCAGGTTCACGAAGCGGACGGTATCGTGGCGTCCTGCTGGTGGCGGGCCGTCGGGGAGCGGATGCTCGGACATCCGCCGGTACAGTTCCATCGCGCGGTCGTTGTCGCCGCGCAGGTGGGCCAGGTGCGCCTGCGTCGCCGCCAAGAAGCGCCCAGGCGCGGGGATGATGTGCGGGGTGATCACGGCCTCGGCCTGGTCGATATAGGTTGCCGCGACCTCGGTATCGCCGCCGACCAGGTGCATCTCCGCCGCGAAGAGCAGCACGCCCATGCGCTCACCGGCGCCCAAGTCGGCGCTGAGCAGTTCCAGCGCGCTCGCGATCAGCGGGCGGGCGCTGTCCAGGCCGAGCATCCGGGTCCGGTAGCTGGCCAGGGAGATCAGGGCGCGGCTGTGTGACCGGGCGTCGCCGTGCGCGCTCAGGCAGGTCAGCGCCGCCTCCAGAGTGGGCAGGGCGCGGGCCGGGTGGTCGCCGCCCAGTTCATCGAAACCTTTTGCTATCAGCGCATTACCGCGTAGCCATGGATCATCGGAGGTGGTGCACGCGGTCAACAGGCTGTCGTCGTCGCCGAGTAGGTCACGCAGCGCCAGTATGAGCACGAACATCGGGTGCGGAGGTCGATCCTCGGTGAGGGCCGCGCGGGTCAGCCGCTCGAATTGTCCCGTGTCATCTCGGATCTGGCCCCACCAGATGTTGGTGAAGTACGCTGGCAGCTCCTCGGCGTACCGGCAGGCCAGATAGGCCCCGGTGCACCCCGGCGGCGGTGTGTCGTCGATCAAGGCGAGGACCTCGCGGCGGCGTTCGGAGATGTCGCCGTGCAACCCGCGCAGCAGCCAATACCAGACGAGGTTCGAGTACAGGCGAACCGCGCGCTCGCCGTCGCCGACGTCCAGCGCCCACCGCAGTGCGGTCTCGCAATTGCCGTGTTCGGCGATCAGCCGCGCGAGCCAATCGGGTTGTGCGGTAGTGCGTAGTCCGTGGGCGGCGGCGTCAGCGAATTCCGAGAAGCAGTCGGCATGGATGCGGGCGACTTCGTCCGCATCGCCTGCGGCGGTCAATTCCGCTGTCGCATAGGCGCGGATGGTCTCTGCCATTCGATAGCGCTGTCCATCGAAGTCGACCAACGACTTCGTCACCAGTGAGGTGACCGTGTCGATGGCGTCCGGACCACACACCGAAGTAACGGCGTCCAAGGTCGCGCCGCCGGCGAAGATCGAAAAACGCCGGGCTGCAGTGGCTTCCGCATCGGTGAGCAGTCCCCAGCTCCAGGCGACGGCCGCGTGCAAGGTTCGATGGCGCGGGACCGCGTGGCGAGTGCTGTTGGTGAGCAGCCGGAAGCGATCGGTGAGCCGGGCGCTGAGGTCCGGTAGCGGCAGGCTCCGCAGGCGAGCGGCGGCGAGTTCGATAGCCAGCGGCATGCCGTCCAGGCTGCGTACGATGGCGCGGATATCCGCGGAATTGAGCTCGGACAGTGCGAAATCCGGGAGTGCCGCGGTGGCGCGGTCGATGAACAGCCGGACCGCGGGCGATGCGGTGACCGCCGCGATATCCGAGTCGGCTTCGGGCAGGTCCAAGGTCCGGACCGGATACAGTCGCTCGCCGTCCACGCCGATCGGCTCCCGGCTCGTGGTGAGCACCCGCAGCAGCGGCAGCCGCTGCAACAGATCGTGAATCAGGCGCGCGGTCGCCTCCACGACATGCTCGCAGTTGTCCAGTACCAACAGCATTCGGCGGCCGGACAGCGTCCGCTCCAGTACATCGGCCCATTCCGTGGACAGTTCATCGGGTCGCTCGAACTGAGCGAGCGCGTTCGCTATCGCCACTCCGACCGCGTTCATGGCCGGCCGGTCGGGCCGCTCCCGCTCGAGTGCGGCGAGTTCGACGAAAGCGAAACCGTCCGACCAGTCCTCGGCGTGCGCCCCGACCGTCTCGGCGGCCAGCCGAGTCTTCCCCACGCCCCCGGTACCCGACAGTGTCACCAGTCGGGCCTCGCGCAGCGCCCGTCGCACTCCTTCCACGTCGCGTCCGCGTCCGACGAAGCTGGTGAACCGCCTGGGCAGCAGCGGTGCGGATGCGCCGCTGGTTCGCGATGCTTCCGTAACTCCCGTCGGACCCGATCCGGACGCCGTCTCGATCGCAGGTTTGTCGACTGCGGGATTACGGGGTGCGTTCGTGTGAATTTCGGCCAGGGCCGAGCGCAGGACCTCGGCGGGTGTCGTGCCGAGTTCGTCCAGTAACAGGGTCTCGGTTCGCTGAAACTGTTGTATCGCCTCCGAGGTTCGTCCCGCTGCCGCGAGCGCCCGCACCAGTCGTGCGGCCAGCGTCTCCCGGAACGGATGTGCGGCTACCTCCGTGCGGAGCTCACCCAATACCTCGCCGCCTCGGCCCAAGGCTCGAAAGGCGTCCGCTCGCAGTTCGACCGCCTCGAGCCGCTGTTCGGTCAAATGCAGTGCAGCGACCCGCAATGCCTCCGATTCTCCCGCATCGATCAGCGGCTCCCCGCGCCACAAGGCGAGCGCGGCATCGAAGCACGCGATGGCTCGTTCGGGCTCACCGGCCGCCAGCAACGCTCGCCCTGCCTCGACCTCACGCCCGAACCGATGCACATCGACGTCCTCGGGCGTGAGCTCGAGCACATACCCGCCCCCGTCATTCCGCACCGTGCCCGGTGCCGCCGCTCGCAACCGACTCGCCAGAGTCTGCAACGCATTCCCCGCCCCCGCCGGCGGGTTCTCCCCCCACACCCCGTCCACCAGCCGCGCCGCCGGCACCACTCGCCCGGCTTCGAGCGCCAGCAACCCCAGCAATGCCCGCACCCGCGGCCCCCCGACCGACGCCTTCCTCCCGTCCGCGGCCACCACCCGCACCGGACCCAATAGCTCTACCAGCATGAATCGTCCATCTCGCGATCGATCCTGCGTGGCGCCCCGACCTCTCGTCAACCCGGGCGAACCTGGGACCTCGCCGCATTGCGGCTATCGAACCGCCTCGAACTGTCGGCGCATGCCGACCGGCGCGGCCTGTCGTCGATCATCACCGAGATCGGCGCGCGTGACGTGATGCCGCGCCCACGGATTTCGCTACCGCGTACCCGATCGGGTGCTTGCTCGGCGTGTATTCGGCACAGACATCGGGCAGGATATTTCTAACCTGGTGAAGTGCTATCGGTGGTTTCCGCGCGGCACTGTGACGTGAGGCTTGACGGCGAATGAGTGACGAAACGGAACCGATTCCGGTCGTGGTTCCCCGGTCCGGTGGTCGTCATGCTCGGCCGGAAACGCCTGTCGAAGGGGTTCGCGAGGTGTCCGCGGAGGCGACCGACCCTGCCGAGGGCCCCACCGACCGGTATGTGCCGGTGCGGCCCACCCGCCGCGATCGGACCGCGCAGTCGTCGTGGCAGGCCAGGGTCGCACGGACCGCCCTTCGCCTGGTCGTTGCCGCTACCTCGGTGGTCGTTGTATCGGGCACCGGATTCGCCTACTACACCGAGCGCGCCGTCGATGACGGGTTCGCCCGGTCCGGGGCTATCAGTTCCGAAGACGCCGCCGCGCTCGACGGCGACATGAACATCCTGCTCATCGGACTGGACACCCGCAAAGACCGCAACGGCAACGACCTACCCAAAGAAATCATGGACCGGTTGCACGCCGGCGACGGCAGCGAGGGCGGCTACAACGCCAATTCCCTTATCCTGGTACACATTCCGAAGGATCTGAAGAAGATCACCGCCTTCTCCATCCCGCGCGACGACTACGTCGCGGTCACCGGGATCCCCGGCTACGACCACGCCAAGATCAAGGAAGCCTACGGGCTGAAGAAGGTGGCGGTCGAGCAGAAGCTCGCCAACCAGGGCGTCAAAGACAAGGTCGAACTGGAACGCCAGGGCCGCGAGGCCGGCCGCGAATCCATCGTGCAGACCGTGAAGGCACTGACGGGAGTACCGATCAACCGGTTCGCCGAGGTCTCCCTCGTCGGCTTCTACGACCTGGCCGCCATTCTCGGCGGCGTCGATGTCTGTCTCAATCACGCCGTCGACGACGAGTACTACTCCGGCGCGGTGTTCCCGGCCGGACCTCAGCACCTCGATGCCGCCGACGCGCTGTCGTTCGTCCGGCAACGTCACGAACTCGACAACGGCGACCTCGACAGGACCCACCGCCAGCAGGCGTTCCTCACCTCGGTCGCCAAACAACTCGCGGAGTCCGGCACACTCACCAACATCGGCAAACTGCAGCAATTGATCAACGCCGCACAGAACGATGTGGTGCTCTCCCAAGGCTGGAACGTGCTCGACTTCGCGCAGACCATGGGAAAGGCGGGTTCGATTCCGATCGAATTCCAGACCTTGCCGGTGCAGGGCTACCGGACCATCGACGGCCAAGACGTGAACATCATCGATCCGGCCGCCATCAAAAAGACGGTGCGCACGGCGTTCGGCGTGCAGGCAGCCACGCCCACCGCACTCGCGACCACACCCACCAGTACCGTCGACGTCGTCAACGCGGGCGGACCGGCAGGTATGGCCGCCAAAGTGTCGACAGTGTTGGCCGACAAGGGATTCGGCAAAGGAAACATCGGCAACGCCGCCTCCACCGATGGTTCCGGCTCGGTCGTCTATTACGGCACAGGCGCCGACACCGACGCCACCCAGGCCGCGAACTTGCTCGGCGGGCTACCGACAGCCGCGTCCAAGAATATCGACCCCGGCCACATCGAGATCGTGATCGGCAGCGACTTCACCATGCCCGACGAATTGAGTGCGGGCACATCGACGAGCTCCACCACACCGACCGGCACAGCCTCGCCCACCGGTGCCCCCACCTCCAAACCCGCCGACGCGGCGCCCGACTCCGGTAAACCCGTCACCACCAGCATCGGATCCAACATCCCCTGCGTCGACTGAGGTTGCCGCCGTGGACGCCTCCGGCCCGGCCTGGTCGGTGCGGCATCGGGCAGACGAGTGTGGTGTTCGCAGGAGCGTGGACACGATCTCGGCTGCACCGATGAATTTCTTGTGGATCCGTCGTCGATACCTGTGGATACACCGACAGCGGTGGGTCAGAGCAATCGATCCGGACAGTGATCCGGCCGGGTGAGCGGGAGGCGCAGTGAGCGGTACCAGGGTATTGGTGGCGGGGGCGAGTATCGCGGGGCCGGCGCTGGCCCACTGGCTGCGCCGGCGAGGGGCCGAGGTGACCGTGGTGGAGCGGGCCCCCGAACTGCGTCCCGGTGGGCAGGCGGTGGACGCGCGTGGGGTGACCAAGGAGGTCATCCGGCGGATGGGGCTGGACGCGGCGGTGCGCGCGGCCCGCACTGAGACGGCCGGCGCGTACACCGTGGACGGGAACGGGAACGTGCTGGAGACCTATCGCGCGGACGACGATGGCGGCGACGGGTACATCTCGGAGATCGAGATCCTGCGCGGGGACCTGTCCCAGGTGCTCTACGACGACACCCGTGACGGTGTCGAGTACGTCTTCGGTGATCGGATCGCCGAGCTCACCCAGGACGCGGACGGGGTCGACGTGACCTTCGCGGGCGGCGACCGGCGGCGCTTCGAGCTGGTGGTCGGCGCGGACGGGCTGCACTCGGCGCTGCGAGCGATGGTCTTCGGGCCGCGCGAGCGGTTCGTCCGCCACCTCGGGCACGTGCTGGCTTTCTACAGCGTTCCCAACGAGTTCGGGCTGGACCGCTGGCTGATCGACTACCAAGAGTCCGGGCGCTCCGCCGGGCTGCGGCCCATCCAGGACGCCACCCGGGCGATGGCCATGTTTTCCTTCCCCTCGGGGGACTTCGATGTCGACTATCGCGACGTCGCGGCCCAGAAGCGCCTGCTGCGCGAGCGGATGGCCGGCATGGGCTGGTTGACCCCGCGCATCCTCGCGCACCTGGACGACACCCCGGACTTCTACCTCGACCAGGTCGCCCAGGTGGTGATGGACCGCTGGTCGAGCGGACGGGTGGTGCTCCTCGGGGACGCGGCGTTCAGCTCGTCGCCGATGTCCGGGCAGGGCACCGGGCTGGCCCTGGTAGGCGCCTACCTGCTGGCGGGAGAGCTGGCCGCCGCTGGGTGGGACCCGGAGGCCGGGTTCGCCGGCTACGAGGCGCGGATGCGCTCGTTCGTCGAGGCCAACCAGGAGATCGCCCAGTTGAACGCCCGCAGCCGCGACGTCCCCGGGCCGGACGCCGAGCCGAGCCCCGATTTCACCGGGGAGTGGTTCGCCGAGTTGGTCGAGCGCGCGATCAACGGCGTCGAGCTGCCCGACTACACCGGGGTGCCGGACTCCAGGGCCACGGCCGGGCCGCCGATCACTGTGTCGGCCAAGCCGTAGGTGTCACATAACGTGTCGAGAGGGACGACGCTTCGGTAGGCAACCGCCGGACTACGTCCGCTCATGGCAGCCACTTAGGGAGCCTCCCACCAGGCACCTGGGACTCGATCCTGGCCGGGATCAAGCCCTGACACCAGTCTTGAGTAGCCGCATGCCGCGCGGATCTGCACTGGTCAGCGTAGCCATCGGAAGATAGCGGGCTTTGGGACTTTCGCCGGATGGCGGTGTAAAGCATCTGCCGGGTGCTTCCGGGGCGGCGTGACACCCAGTTGATGTTCAACGATTCCGTTGTGACACTTCGGTACCCGGGTGTCGATCGGGGGTGCGCAGAGGAGCGCCGACATGGTGCAAGTGTCTCAGCGCCTCGCGGTAAGAGGAGATCAACCCGGTTTCGTGGTAGGGCACGCCGATTTCGGCGCAGTAGTCGCGGACGATCACCTGGGCATGACGCAGGTTCGGCGTCGGCATACTCGGGAACAAATGATGCTCGATCTGATAGTTGAGCCCGCCGAGAGCGAGGTCGGTCAACGCGCCACCTCGTACGTTGCGGGAGGTCAGCACCTGTCGACGGAGGTAGTCGAGGCGGTCGTCGCCGGTCGAGGTCGGCATGCCCTTGTGGTTCGGGGCGAAGATGCAGCCCATGTACAGGCCGAAGAGGCCTTGGTGGACAGCGAGGAACGCGAAGGCTTTGTCGGCGGGCAGAACCGCGAACAGTGCGGTCAGGTAGGTGGCGAAGTGGACGAACAGGAGTGCGGCCTCCAACCCGCGGTGCTTCATCGATCGATTTCTGAGCGCACGTACGCCGGCCACATGGAGGTTCAGGCCCTCCAGCATCAGGAGGGGGAAGAACAGGAACGCCTGCGCCCTCCCGATGAGACGAGGCAGACCGCGACTGGACCGTGCTTGCTGCTGTGACCAGACCAGAATGTCGGGCGCGACATCGGGGTCGAGTTCCTCGTGGTTCGGATTGGCGTGATGCCGAGTGTGCTTGTCCTGCCACCAGCCGTAGCCCAGACCGATGCCGGCGTTGCCGACGACTCTTCCCACGAGCTCCGTCGGCTGCCGGAGCCGGAAAACCTGGCGATGCGCGACATCGTGCATGACCAGCGCGATCTGAGCGAACGTCACGGCCATGAACCCCGCGACCAGCAGCGTCCACCACGAATCGCCGATGAGGACGAACGCTGCCCAGCAGGCTGCGAACGCGACCCCGACGAGGCTTAGCCGGACGGCGTAGTAGACGGGACGCCGGTTCATCAGCCCCGCGTCGGAGATCCGGCGCAACAGACGGGCGTAGTCACCGTCGGCGCCGCGCCGCGGTGACCGTGGAGATGACTCGGGGACCAAGGCAGGTGTCGTCATAGATCTTCCTGAGAGCGAGCCGGAGACGCCACCTCCATCCGTCGACGACGTCGGCCGGTCGATGTCGGAGCGGGGCGCGGATTTCGATACCCCGAAGCTATCGACCGGATTCTCGTTACTCGTAACCCTCTGGTATGAGATGGAATCGGACTGCGGTGTGATATTCGATGTCCACAGCTGGCAGAGGCGGCCGGCCGGTTGTCGGCCGACACATCCGGGTCGCCGGACCGGACGTCCGCTCATACCGCTGATCGAGCGATGTGGACAGAACCGTTTCGTCGAATCTGTGGCTTGCGCCGGGCAAAGCGACCGCCGCCCTTCGTCGCCAGCACATATGTTGCAGTAGGGTTCCTGGGAGGTGCCGTCACTCGCTGTGCTGCGGCCGGAGGCGCTTCTTTGCCGGGACCGGATTCGAATTCAAATCTGCACTGACGCAATGGTTCTGTGAAATACTCGTGCTGTTCTCCACTGTCCGAGGAGGGCTTGATGCGATCGGTATCGCAGCTATTTGCGGTCTGTTCCTGCTTGTTGATCGGTGGGCTGGCCGCGTGCGGGTCGCCCGATGCACCGACCACGGTTTCTCCGACCACAACCGCCCCGAAAGCTGATACGTCCAGCGCAGTGACCACCTCTCCCGACTCGGCGACTGCCAGCTCGATCCTTTCAGCTACTCCGTCCGTATCCCCCGAGACCGGGCGGGTGATCCCCTCAACCGTGTCAGTCTCCGTGGCGAGTAGCACGACCGGAGTCATCATCCCGACAACACCGCCCACAAACGTGCCACCGACGGTTCCGATTCTTCCGGGCAGGCCGGGCACTGGAGTCGATATCACGACGACTGTGGCGCCTCACCCAGCGACGACCAGTGAGCCCCCTCGATGAGTGGGGACGACGCCGATTCGACTGGCCGGCACAGTCTTCGTCGAGCTCTGACCGCTGCGGGAGCCATCGCCTCGCAGGGCGCGGTTATCGCCGCAGTGCTCTACTACTTCGGCATGGTGTACACCCGCGCCTGGTACGGCTATTTCGGCGTGGATGTCGGGATGCTCGGTTTGTCCACCCCCGACTACGTCATCGGCAGCCTCACCAGTAGCTACTGGCCCGTGACCATCGTCTTGCTGGTCGTGCTCGCCTGCTACGCACTTCGGTCGGTTCCGCTTGCCGTTGCCGTACGCAGCCGACGACCCGTCGCCACGCTCCGGCGCTGGACGATGGCCATCTTGATCAGCGGCGCCATCCTGGCCACAGTCTTCGCGCTTCTGGTCATCGTCCGCGACTGGCTACCGCCGTGGCTCGGTTCATATATGCCGATCATGCTCATCGCGGCGGTCTCACTCCTCGGGTACGCCATCGCGCTGCGGGAAACCCATCCCCGCATTTTCAGCCGCCCCGGCGCCGGTCGCAGACGCACACAATCCACCCCATGGCTACCGATCCTGGCCTTGCTGGGCTTAGGTTTCCTCGGCTTCTCGTGGGCGGTGGGCTCCTACGCCCATCAGCGCGCCATTCGCGACGCCCGCCTCACCGTCGAGACCGGCTTCGGCGCACGTCCGGTCGTCCTGCTGCTCAGCGTCGATCGGCTCGCGATCGAAGGCGGCGGGTCCCAAGTTCTCCCGATCACCACACCCGGGGAGAAATACCGCTACGCCTACAGCGGGCTCCTACTACTGGCGCGCACTCCTGACCGCTTCTTCCTGATCCCGCACCAGTGGACGAAGGCCAACCACGACCGAGTATTCGTCATCAGCAACAACGACAACGTCCGCATCGACCTCGCACCCCACCCATAACAAAGGCCCTCCACGATTCGGGCACAGCACGCCGGTCCCCTGATGCAGGCACACTCTCGATCCGTCGCCCACGCTGCATGCTCGCCCCGATATCTGACCGGTCCTACCTACCCGTCAGTCGCCGACGAACAGGAGATATCCGTTGGCGCGAAGCCGGCCGATAGCTTTGGGGTTTCGTTCCGAACCGCTGTCACGGTGCTCATCCCGATCCAGACGCCGCCACATCGAAGGTCAGCGAGACCCACAAGGGTTTCAGGTGGGGGATTGGTGATCGAAGCTGATTACCCGGTGTCCACCAGAAGGGCGTCCCCGACGCATTGCAGCGTACGTGTAGTGGGCTCCGCTGCGCCTTCGGCGGGAAAAGACATCGAGTAACGGCCGTCCCCGAGGTCACGCCAGGAGCCGGTGGTCGCCCGGGCCCGGTCATCGGCGCCGGGACGGTATTCGACGACGGTGCCGTCTTCTCCGAACTCGAGGCCGGACCGGCCACGTGACCGGGGAAACGGGAAGTCACGTGGCCGATAAATGGACACCGTGTCGGTGTCCTCCTCGTGGGAGTGCACCCATATTCCGAGGATGGGGATCGGTCCGGTCACCGGCAATCCTCACCGGGTCCCCGGCGCCGACCAGTGTGGCGCTCGGGCGAGGACGCCGTTGATCTCGTCGAGTAATGAACGCAACAACGCTACCTCGCCTTCGAGGTCGGCGACCGCACCCGCGCCGCCGGAGGAACTCGAATTCGTCGATGGCACGGAACGGGGTGCGGCCGCCTCGCCGCGTCCGGGCGTCGCCTCCGCGGCCATGGAGGACACCGCCGGTCGCAGATCCCCGGCCGGAGCGCGAGCGGCGACCAGGAACGAGGCCCTCGGCCCATCCAGGCACGCGTTCATCCGCAAGGATTGGCCGGTGGTGAACATGAACATCGCCGCGTCGTCGGTGTAGTCCATGTAGTTCATGAACATGTCGCCATTGGGGCCGTTGTTGCAGGAAATGTGCGGGAACTGGGGTTTGCCGAAGTTCTGGGTGGCCTGGTTGGGCGTGTCGTCGACCAGATCGCCCCCGGAGCAGCCGCTTCCGTCATCGCCCCAGATATGGCGCAGACTCAGCCAGTGCCCGACTTCGTGCGTCGTGGTGCGCCCCAGGTGGAACGGCGCGGTGGCGGTTCCGATTGTGCCGAAGCAGGTTGTCGCGATGACGACGCCATCGGTGTCGACGGGACCGCCAGGGAATTGCGCGTAACCGAGAATCGAGTTTCCGGGCGCGGTCTGCGGATCGGCGCACACCCAGAGGTTGAGGTATTCGTCGCTCGGCCAGGGATCGGCGCCGCCGGTCGCGGTGGCTTTCACATCGTCGGCTTCGGCGCTGAAGAATGTCTTCGCGGTGGCGGTCCGGGTGATGCCGTCGGTCGCATTGCCATCAGGATCGGTTGTCGCCAAGGCGAATTGAATTCGACAGTCGGCGATACGATCGGTCCAGACGGTCGGCACGCCGACGCGGTCGAGATTGGTCGCCCGGAAGTCCTGGTTGAGCACCGTGATCTGGCTCTCGACCTGGGCCGCGCTGATGTTCTCGGCCGGGAACGCGGGATTGTGGACGACGTGGACGACCACGGGGATCGTGATCGGACCGGTGCGCATCGGTGCGCGCATACGGCCTTCGTAGGCGAGCGCGCGGTTCTCGAACATCGCCGAACGCTGTCGGTAGCTTTCGCTCTGTTGGAGCAGTTTATGGTGAACTGCCATGGTGCCGCACAATTCGCGGCTTCGTGCACCAGGTGTAGGAAGATCGGCCATCACATATCCTTTCGCGAATCAGTCGGATGAAATCGCTCGGTAAGGATGCTTCGCCGATTCTGCGGCCGTGACACGAGTAGCGACTACCTGCATCCGACCTCGCGCGGCTAAAGTCCGTACAACTTTGAAATATGTGGAAGATCGGTGACGACCCCGCCGCACAGCGGTGGAGTTACAGCTCGCGCCGGTCGGCACCGGACCGCACATGACGAGGTTCGCGAACGGATCCAGCGATCACCCCGCCCCGCGTCCCGATGAGTATCGCCGGGTAGGAACCCGTAGTCGACTACTCGTGAGACGACGACATCCGAGGCGAAGACTCGGGGAATCGGATCGTCCGTTGCGGGGCGATTTCGCAGGCAAAGAACGTTTACGCGAAATGGAGGACATCATGACCGCAGGCATGGATTCGGCAGTCGTTCACACGGCGAACGAGGCAGCCGATATCAAGAAACAGGATCTGCTCGATCAGACTTCGTGGGTAGCGCATTTGTGGGCCGACGTCCCCGCGGCCATCAGCTACGCGAACTCGCCGCCGCTCTCGCAGGCGGGCACCATCGTCTTCAATATCCGGGACAACGGCCAGGTGTGGACGTACGACCTGCACTGACTCGCGTCACCGGTGAATCGTGGATCCGGTTCCACACTGTCGTGTGACTGGCATGAGTCGCCCGGCTTGGTATGCGAAGTGGCGTCGGAATCGTCGGCGGGGTCGTCGCCGGTGGTGATGATGATCCCGAAATAGCCATGGCGCGGTGCGGAAAAATGATAGTGCCCTCGGCGGGACACGCACAACATGGGCAACTGTAAAACGCTTGGTCATCGCGGGGACGTACATAGTCTGAGGGGTGCGGTTCATTCCTATGGATCGGTTCCCGTTCCCATCTTCGATGTGACCAGGGCGGGGCGTGTCGAAGATGGGAACGGGGGCGACCTGGGGACTTTGGGTGGACGGCTGGTTATCGAAACGGACTACCAGCTGTGACTGCCGTCGGCGGACTGTTTTCGTTGGTCGATTTGCGAGTTGTCGGGCTACCGTGAACTTGGTCTGCGTCGCCGTTGGGTGGGGATGGGTACGTGGCTGGGGCGGCTTACGACGATGACGTCGGTGACGTTGGGGAGTTTGAGCAGGGCGTTGCGGGTAGTGCCGTGTTCTTGTACGGAGGCGGACTCGTCGTAGATGAAGACCAGGAGTTTCTTGTATGGAGCGTTGTCGGTCAGGTAGGCGCTGTGGTCTTCGAGGATTTCCTTCTCGATGTCTTTGAAGTCCGATGCCTTACGGGCGTATTTGACTTCGATGAGTAGGTCGAGAGAGGGGATGGCGAAGTCCGCTCGGTAGGAGCTGTGGCCGAGTTTGCGGAGGGTTTCTTCGTCGACGAGGTCGTCGAACTCGGGCCGAAGGATCATCCAGAGGATGTCTTGAATCTCTCGTTCCTCTGTGATCGGCCACTGGATGGGGTGTCCGATGGTGTTGTCGTCGTAGCGCCAGCGGCGCATGGCGTCGCCGAAGCGGCTGAGCAGGGTGCTGACGTGGCTGCGGCTGAGCAGCAGGCTGTCGATGCTGGAGGTGACCATGTGTGCCGCAGCCTCTAGCAACAGCGCTGCCCTCCAGGAGGTGGGGATCGGTTCGGCCTGGCCGAGGGTGATGCTGCTGAGCAACCGTCGGCGAAGATCGCGGAGTTCGTTCGGCGACATCTCGATCGGGCTTCCTGGCGAGGTGGTCAGCCAGTGCAAGCCGGCGAGGCAGACCGGGTCGTCGATCGTCTGGGGATCAAGGCGAACGCGGTCCGGGTTGCCGAGGATGTGGCGTGCATGTTGTTGGAATAGCCGCAGTACTTCGGTGGCTGGGTGCAGTCGGGGATCTTGCAGGACTTGCTGTAGCCAAGGGCGTGCCTCGGGTACTGAGTCCTGAGCAATGTTGACGGCCAGTGCGATTCCTACGATTTGTGCGGGGTCGTTGAGGAAGGTGACGCCGTCGGTATGGAAGGGGTTCTTCCTCATCAATATCGGCAGTCCGGCTGTTAGATGCTGTTGGCCGGTCTGGGATTCTGCCGAGGGGTACTCGGTGAGGCCGAAGCCGAGGATGGCAAGTCCTGGGGTATGAGTTAGCCGGTGGCGGTTGTCGTTGAGCCACTGCGGTGTCATAGGGTCGACGTTCCAGGTGAAGGCGAGACGGCGTTTTCCAAGGATGTGATGAGCCAGTAGGCCATCCAGATTGCCGGTCATATTCGCTTGCTGGATGATCCGATCGAGGTTTGCGATCTGTGCGGCGAGAAGCTCACCCAGGGGTCCGGAGGTGTTGTTCTCCGGAGTGAGGGTCACAGGAACCACCTGCTCGAGCGTAGTTTTGTAGTGATGATGTCGGCGTTCCAATTGCGGACGTGGCGGAGGTGGCCGAGGAGATCGGCGATCAGGTCGGAGTATGAGATCGTGACGGGTTTGCTGGAGGGGTACATCCGGCGCCATGACATCGCGGTGAAACGGAATGCCTGTCGGGTGAGGTACTCCATGTCGGTGAATGTGGATTCGCGGTGTAGCTTGAGTGACAACGGTTTGGGAGCACCGTGCAGGGGGTTCTTCATATCCCACGGGCCGGTGGTCGCCAGCAAAACTTCGCGCGAGCCGATCGGAACGGCGTAACCGCTGTGAGGTACGTAGTAGCCCTTGGCTTGGCCTTGGGAGCGGTTACCCGCGGTGCCTGTGCTGGCGCGATCGAACATCACCCACTCGTGTTCGGTGCTGACGTGTACGAAGGCGAACTCGACATTGGCGTACTGGCTGGTGAGCCGCTCCACGAGCTGCTTGACTGCGGTCGTCTCGATGTCTTTGAGCGGTTTGAAGACGTGGAAGACGAGTCGGACTTCGTCGCCCTTCTGCCAGGCGTTGCGGTCTTTGATGTCGTTGATGCAGTCGGTCAACGATCGTAGAAGTTCGCGAGGATAATCTTTGTAGTCGGCTTCGCGAGAAGTGTTGGACAGCAGATAGTTTCCGTCGGCATTGAAGACGGTGGTGATACCGACGACCCGTTCCGACGGGGTGAGGCGACCGGCATTGACGTGGGCGCTTCCGATTCCGATGACCAGCTCGTGTGCGAGAGCGCGCGGGGCGGCAATGACGAACGGAATCCCGCCGAGTTTGGAGTAGCATGCGAGGGCGATGCTGTTCAGTGGGTCGGCGAGCTTGCTCAGTCGAGCGGTCTCGATCCTGACCTCTTGGACGGGCACGCCCTGGCCCATGAACGTCGACTTCGAGACAAGGTAGGGGCTCGCGTCGCCGGTCAAATGTTTCTGCGCGTCGCTGGTGAAGACGAACGCCAGGTCGATGTCACCGCTAGCGAGTGCTTCTCGGCAGGCATCCCGGTATGCGCTGGCATCGGTGGGCAGGCCGTCGAAGGGGAACATGGTCACGTGGGGGTTGCCGAGGTGGTACATGCGGGCGAAGCCCTGGTTGTAGGTATGTCCGTTTGGAATACCACCAAGGAACTTGGACATGAAGTTCTCGATGATTCCTTTGTGCTGTCGCGGCATGACGACCGCGATCCGCGGGTTCTTTCTGGCGAAGAACTCTGCATCGAAGGGACCGTAGGCGTCGAGGCCGCGACCGACGGATCGCTCTTTTTTGTCTCCGGCTTGGTCGAATTGAAAGGTGGGTGTGTCACAGCGAATCCATTCGACACTGCGTGCACCTTCGCTGTCCGATCCGATAGGTGGCTCGAGCGTCACCGTCAAGTCACGGGCAATCGTCAGCGGGCAGTGCCGCTGGAGGCTTCCGGCAAGTTCCTGCGTCTTGTGATAGCGGCCGAGCGCTCCCAGCAGGTCGAAAGTCGCCTGCTCCAGTTCCTTGACGATCTGGGTCCCATCGGCACCCGCCAACGTGGAGAGCACCATGGCGAAGGTCTCGCGGCGGCATTCCAGCCACGTTCGGTCGGCTTCGATGCGTGCGACGCTGGGCGCATCCCGAAGGACTAGCTCGCAGCCGTCTATGGAGTCGATCGCACCGATGGTGCGCCTCGACGCGTAGCGGTCCATATGCGGAAGCTGCGGCGTGGTGTCGTCCTCGGCGAGGACGTACAGCCCGTTCACGTCGATGCCGCGTTCGAGCAACTCCGCAACCGTCATGTCGATCTCGTACCGCGTCTTCAGCCCGATCACGACTCCCGGTCGCCCCGAGGGGCCCATCACCTTCGAATCCAGCACATATTGGGGATAGACGTGAAGTCTCTGGAGCATGTCGAGTCCTCGCGCACCGAGGATAGGCGCGAGTAGGTCTCTTCCCGGTCGCCGGGACACGAATGTCAGAGGCTTGTGCCTGCGCAGCTCGTAATGCCAGTCGAGCACCAACCGTAGTAACGCCTCCTGGACCAAGCGCATTGTCAGTGGTTGAAACTCGCGGGTGAAGAACGTGGTGGGTGTGCCACGCAGGTCGGCGTCAGCGCTCAGGGGGACGCAGGCGATACCTTCACGGCTTCGGGAAACCACGTGGGTGCCAGCCAGCTCTGCTCGGAGGCTATTGAGTTGCTCGGACGACTCGAACTCGACCAATCCACCCTCGAACTTCGCGGCGGAGAATGCCACCGGCATGAAGTTGAAAGCCAACCTGGGTGAGCCTGTTCTGCTCATCTTGCCTCATTCCCCTCGTCACCCCTCGCAAACGGCGGCAAGCCGTCGATGCGTGGCGGCGGACCCGTGCCTGCTTCACCAGCTAGATTGCCATCATTGCACCGGACCCCGACAGCCTCGGGTCAGGCCAGCCGCCGGTCCGCAAAGCCGGGCAACGCCTTGCTCTCTCGCAGCACAGCACCTCTTGGATGTGCGCCTATTCAAGGCGAGTGGGAGTCGCAGGATCTGCGGACGTCGAAGTTATCGGCATTATTCGGTGATCTTGAAGTCCCGGGTTCGTCGGACCTCTTGGAATGATTCGTAGTCGTATTTGCCGAAGGTCTTCAGCAGGGTCTTCAGTTTCGTTGCGTCGAATTTCGGCACCTGGCACTGCTCGAACAGCCCCTGGTCGGTGGCCTTGACCAGCTCAGGGTTGATGCGTCGAGTCTCGATGGTTCGTTCCCAGGTGGCGACTCCATCGATTCCGCTGGTGGCCCCGATGGCGAGTTTGAGCTCGATCTCGATCAGCTCCTTCTCTGCCTGCACTTGTGCCCGGAGGGCCGCCAGCCGCGTGTCCTCCGCATTCAATTCGATCCAGCGCTGGCGCAACCGGATGGCCGTGTCGTCGCTGGGCAGAAGGGTCGGTTCCGGTTCGAGGTCCTGGAGTTCACGGACCCTCCTGATCTTCGGAAGCTCGTCGGCGAGGTAGTCTCGGCATTGCTGAAACACCTGCGCTGCCTCGGCTTGGGTGAGGTTGTAGATCTCCGTGCCGCCTTCGCTGCCACGCCGGTGACCCCATTCGTCCTTCACGTACACCTCGAGGAGGGTAGGTAGGGGTGATGAGGACATGCGGTGGCTCGCCTGCGTCGATGCTGGCGGCGACGCGAGCTTCAAGATCCGCAACGGCCTAATAGTGGCCGACCGCCCGGGCGCTGCGTGCGGGGCGCGCCCTCGCTGCGGCGGAACCGCAAGCCGTCCAGCGCGTCGATCGGCTCCCGGGCTCTGGGGAAGTCGCCTGGATGTTGGGCGGCGGTTGTAGTCGGGAACGATGCGAATCAAATATGCTGGAAGAGCGATGAATTCGGACAGGGCGGCGCGAGAAGCGCGAAAGCGTCAGCGAGACCGGCAAGCTGTTGAAGCTCGTAACCGTCGGCTCAACAAGATGAGCAAGGAGTCGCGAGACCTTCTCGAGAGCGTCGCCGACCGCTTGCCTTCTGACGTGGTCGACAGCTACCGGACCTATAGCGACGTTGGTGAGTGGGCGATGCTGGTCGACGTGCTGTGCGCCAGCCTGGTCAAGCGCCGGATCCCGGTCACTGAAGCGGAACGCGATGCCGTGGCGAACGTGCTCGGCCAGTTCAATCTCCCAGCGGAGGGATACCGCTACCTCAACGACCCCCAAGGCGTGCTGTCTGAGCTCAACGTGGTCACTGCGTGAATTCCTCGTGATCCCATCGGGGCGATGCAGTCGGTCTTGTACTTTGTCGGCGAGCGCGACACCGACCGTGTCGTCGAGTTGCAGCACTTCGCGTTTAGCTCCGACCGATTACGCTGTGGACAGGTCGACATGTTCCAACTCGGTAAGCCGGTAGCGCCAGTCTAGGGCTCGGCCCAACAACGCGTCGGTGATCTTCATCGCTGCGGTGAAGCCGAGGTCGCGGCGGATCAGATGATCCAGCTCGGTCAGCACCAGCGGCGATGCGACCAGGGTTTCGCGTTCCCTCACGCGCAGCGTCTGCTCGTGTTCGTCTTCGCCGCCGTCGAATGCGGCGAACAGAGCCCCCACAACCCTGGATGATCACGGGTAGCCACGCTGGTCCCTGTAGACTAGTCCGACCACGAACTACGGCTGGAGTAGTAGGCCTGCCTGGCGTGTCCGGATGGTGTTCGGCTACCCTGTCGTCAGCACATCGTGGGGTTCGAGTGGGGGATAGCCTGAAGCCATGAGCTTGTTGATCAGCGATGTGAGTTTCTCCTACGGGACTCGCTCCGTGTTACGCCGTGTGACTTGGGAGTTGAATCCTGGTGTGACAATGCTGCTCGGCCCCAACGGGGCAGGTAAGTCGACCTTGCTCGCCTTGGTCGCCACACGACTCGCAATGACGGCAGGCAGCATCTCCTCCGACAAGCTTTCCTGGTCCGCCCCCGGGGATCTGATGACCATTCGGCGCCGCATAGGCTGGGTACCGCAGTCTCTCGATGTGGATCGGGCCATGCGAGTGCACGATTTCGTTTCCTATTGTGGTTGGCTGCGTGGCATGTCCAGCCGAGCGTCGGCGGCCGCGGCTGGGCAAGCACTGGAGCGGGTGGGCCTGGCCGCACGCCGCAAAGACCGGATCAAGGCACTCTCGGGGGGCATGCAACGCCGTGCGCTCATTGCCGCAGGGATAGTGCACTCGCCATCCATACTTGTCCTCGACGAACCAACCGCGGGGCTAGACCCGAAGCATCGACGCTCGCTGAACACGATGATCAACGACCTGGGCCGCGAGGGTGTAATCGTATTGCTCGCAACCCACCTCTCGGAGGACGCCGAATCGGCCGATTGGATCGGTATTTTGAGCGGCGGATCACTGGTCGCGAACGACACGCCCGCAGCGCTGAAGGCCGAGTACGGTTCGATCTCGCAAGCATACGTGGAACTGGCTTCGGACGACGAAGACGCGGGAGCGGTACCCGCGTGAGAAGACTTGTGGCTTACCTCCGCGGTGGTCGACCGATTCCCAAGTCGGCCGTGATAGCTCTTTTCGGGCTTTCGCTGACCTACATGCAGGTCTCGGATCCGAGAGAACAATTCAGCGGGTATTGGCCCGGCGTGGATGTTTCAGCTGCGGGGAGAACCCTGCTCGTGGGGGTGGGTGTAGCCGCGGTTTCGGCGTGGGTCGCGCAACGATGGCCGGTACGCCTTCGAATGCAGGCTTCGGTACGTGCTGGCTGGCAGATCTCGGTCCGCGACCTGGTTAGGCTGTATCTGGTGGTAATCACCATGTTCGCGGTGGATTACGCGTTACTCGTCGCCTACCGGTTCAGTTCGCACGGCGCAGGTACGCCAAAATATTCTGTCGTCGTTGATTGTATGGTGTGGCTTCTGTTTTGTGTCACCGTGGGGTGGGCGATCGGCAGTATACTGCGCGCTGCTGCTGCGATTTTCACCGCCGCGGCAACGACGCTCCTACTGTCGGTGGCATCGGTCATGGCCAATGATGGTCACATCGGTTTTCCCCTGCTTGCCGGACGCCAACTGCCATCATTGCCGTCCTACGCTGTGGACTTGTCTCCGACTCCTATAGTGACGATTGTCGGAATCATCACGACCCTCCTCGTAGCCGCATTGATTGTGGCTGCCACGATACCCCGACGGGTTTCGTGGAAGACCACCGGTGCGGCGCTTGCCAGCGCAGTCGTGATCCCGATCGCAGCTTCGACCGCCACAGGTGGGAGTTCCTGGCTGGAACCGCGCGTCGCGGCAACCGAGCCCGTCTGTGTCGGATCGGAACTGCAAGTCTGTTCCTGGAACGAGGACACCCAGCGACTCGCGGCGCTAGGGCCCGCGCTGCCAAAACTCACCGACGCTATGCGGAATACGGGGTACCCGATTCCGGCGCGGCTGAGCGTATCCGGCGCAATGCCCGACGCGGCGGCGAAAATTTGCCCGTTCCGCACTATGAAGGACGGCGTCGTAAACATACTGGGGCGTGTGCCTGCCGAGAGCGATTCATGTATCGGCTCGGATCGGCCGAAACAGTGCCCGGGCGACGTTGAAATTCGAGGAGAATACTTGGCTCTCACCCAGATATACATGCGATGGCTCGGCAACTTCCCACTGGGTGCGGATCGGCTGATATCGAGGCATGCCGACGGCAGCCCCACGAAAGAATACCTCGCCGCCGAGAATATTCTAAGCTGGCCGCCGGATAAGCAATTCTTCTATATGTCGCAGGCGTATCGAGCAATTAGTGAATGCGATGCCTCTTCGGCGCCGGCTTTGCTCGACAACGTTGGGTATCGCTGATGCCGCTCAGTCAGTACCTACGTATGCGAACGTTGTTGGAAGCTGTGCCATTCTTCGTGGTGTGCTTTCCGCTCATAGCGTTGGCGAAACAGCAGATACCGCGGCTGTACGGACTGGAACAAGGGGTCGGTATAAGCCCGGCCCGGCTTGTGCCGATTTTATTAGCGGGAGCACTGGTTGTCGCAACCGGCTCGCGTCTCGGTGACGCTCACGAGCATGCACTACTCGGCAGACGCTCCCTTATTGAACGTGCACAATTGGTATTGATAGCCTTTGCCCTCGCAGTACCGGTAATCGGGGCAATGCGTTTGTCCGGTGTTCCGTTCGGTGGTGTAATCCGCGCCGGATTCGATACGGCGCTCTTCTTCGGAATCGCACTCTTAGCATGTGTGCGTCTTCCTAGAATGATAGCGCTGGGAACCTCATTGATCGTGTCGTGGTCGATTCAGACTCTGCCGTGGTGGTGGACTTTTACACCTGGCACATGGACTGACATGCGTGGATTTACAACGCCTTTCACACTGGCCGTAGTGTCTCTGCTGGGCTTGGCCCTCGGTGCGAGTGTCTGGCTCGCCCAGTATCCACAAGTCCACGGCGCGTCTTGGCGGCGATTGCGTTTCCGCAAGCTGCTGTGAAACTTGTTGCGCTGCAAACTTTTTCATTGACATCAGTACGTAAAGCGGGATAGTGTCAGCTCGGGCGACCTCGGAAGAGGTGCCCAACCTGGGAGGGTTTACGGGGGGAGTTCGCTGCTTATAGAGGACCTTCTGCGTAAACATCAGACGCGAAGCGGAGCATTCATGAAGGTCAGAAGTTGTCTCGCGATTCTCTGCGGCATTGCCACATTGATGGTCGGGGGCGTGATCGCAACGGCCCCCGCAGCAGTGGCGCAGCCTGCCCCGACACCGCTGGATTGTCGGTCGGATCGGAAGAATGATAAGGATATCGAGGTGCGCTGCTGGAATCTCAGCGCTGAAAGAAGTTACCGAGTCAGGGTTTCTATCGATTGCGCATGGCAGCCAGATCCCTCGGAAATATTTGACATCCCCAGGAAGGATGATCGCCGAGCAACGTTGAGCTGCAATTCGCTGGGTAACGCACGTGGCACATTCAAATATGAAGTGATTCAGTGACGTACCCAGTATGCTGATGCCAGGAATGTGGAACTCAACGATGCGGAAACTGCTTTCAGCGATTGCGCTGCTCTTTGTATCCATAGTCACAGCGGGGCTTGTCGGCAGTCCGGCCAGCGCGGAGCCGACGACAGAAGGACCGCACTTCGTCCAGGTGGAGGGATGGTACCCGGAAGGGCCAGGCGGTTTCTACCGGGGCGGAAACAATATGGAGCCCAAGCCGAACGAATATCGTATCCGAGATGGTCTGGTACAGACCACCCACGGTATTTCTCTGCACACCGACCCATCGGCAGTCGAGCGCTTCGGAGGTGCCTACGCTGTGATGAGTTATCCATCGACGCTGCAGATCATCCAGCGTGGAAAAGATAGGCAACATTTCGAGATGGTCCCGGCCCAGCCGATGCCACTCGATGATTATCGCGCCGCGCTTGCACACGTCCAATTGGAACTCGCACAACGAGTGAAGTGAAGGCGTACCTGGTCAACAGATAACCAACCATTAGGGCGGGCGCTGCTGGAAGTGTCCGCCGTAATGGTCGGGGCGACTTGGGACCGCTGGCGAAGTGAGCATCCTGGGAAAGCGGTGTACGGTTCGCTGCCGTCATCGTCGAAAGATTCGACCGGCGCGAGCAGGGCTGATAACTGACAAAGTGATTCGCAATTAAAGGCCGTTCTCCTTCGCCTCAACGAGTGTAGGGTATACACAGTAGAACTACATGAAACAACGAGACGCATTTCGCGGATGAATGCGCTATATCTACGCTCGACGTGGCAGGCGGCCCACTGGGCAGCAGTAGGCCCGGAACCGAGTAAACTTATCGACTGAGATCAACGGTGATTCCCTGAGACTCCGAACGCACTCGACATTCGTTCGATCTACAGGCAACCCCACACGAGGTAGCTGCTGCAGGCCGATCCGGTGGAACACGATCCCGGCAGAGTCTTGTGGTAGTGACTTGCCGGAGACCAGCTGGCAGAATAGTGGAATGGCAAGTGTAAAAGGGATGGCTGTTCGTTGGGTTGCCGACGACCAGCCAGGAATCATAGAGGTCCAACTGACTGACGCCGAGGGTGTCGTACACAGCCTGATCGACAAGTTGCCGATCTTCGATGGAACCGAAGATCTTGGGCCTGGCTCAACCTACCCGGTGCCAGTCGAAATCGAGGTGGATCTCGTAGAACCAATCGATGGCGACAATGCGGTGGTGGATCTGAGGTGGGGAGCGGTGAATACCGATCGCGTCCGATTCGTCGTACCCGGCGTCGACCTCACACTGTAACCATCAGCGCCGTTCTCTGGGGTTCGCGGTTCGGGGAACAGCGGCCGCCGCCGCCAGCGAACATCGACTGTTCGGCATGAAAATATTGCTAGTGAGACATCGTCTTATTTAGCCTCTATCTTTCGCTGGCCTGCGGCCCGGCGTGATCAGGTACGGATTGGGTTTCGCTGCTTGTGAGCAGCGTATTGGCAAACTGGCGCGGCCCGGTCGGGTGTCTGCCGGGTTCCACAGGCTCGAGTGATGCGTCCTTTCATGTCGTAGGGGTGGATTCGTTCTGGTCAGCCTGGGTGGGTTCTTCCACGCGGTTGCCCATGTTTTGTGTTTCCTAGGGGCTCGTACGGAGGCAACCGTCTTGACTTGCACGTTTCCGTTCTATCCAATGGACCGGAAGCAGTCCAGGAATCACGACAACCCGCGGACGTGCGGAAACGCGTCGCAGCTTGTGCCCTCGGCAGGATTCGAACCTGCGACACCCGCTTTAGGAGAGCGGTGCTCTATCCCCTGAGCTACGAAGGCTGGGTGGGCTCGAGGCCCGCCCGGGACGTTCGCAGTCTACCGGGTAACGGGCTCGGAGGCCGCATCGCTGTCGTATGGGCGTTGGTGGACGGGATCAGAAGCCCCCGTCGAATCCTCCGCCGTCGAATCCTCCGCCGTCGTAGCCGCCTCCGTCGAACCCGCCGTTGTCGTAGCCGCCGGAGTAGTCCCCGCCCTGGTCGTAGCCGCCGGGGTAGTCGCCGCCTTGGTCGTAGTCCCCGCCCTGGCCGCCATCCGCGGCCAGTCCGTCTTGGAACCCTTCGCCGTAGCCGCTCTCGAAGCCGTGCGCGTCGTAGCCCACTCCGGACATCCCGGAGAACAGGGAGGTGAACAGCAGGGCCGAGCCGAGGCCCCAGGCGCCTGCGACCATGGCGGGTTTCCACCAGGGTTCGGAGTACCACCCGGCGGGTACCGGTCGTCCGGCCACTCGGCCGCCGGGGTAGTAATTCGGTGTCGATGACGAGGGTTCGGGGGCGGCCTTGATCTGCCTGCCCTCGTACTCGACGACGCGCTTCTCGGTCACCTGCCCCGCGGCGTCCTGGCCGTCGAGTCCGGGGATCGCGGGGCCCGGGTCCATGTTCATCGCGGTCCGTGCGGCCCTGATGTAGTAGAGCCCTTCCAGCGCGGTCTGCTTCGCCAGCCGTGCCTGCGTGGGCGTGCGCGCCTGGTCGAGTTGCGCGCCGGCCGCGAGATGCCGCTCGGAGGCGTCGGCGAGTGCCTGGACTGCCGCGTCGTTGCTGCCGGAGAGGCTGTAGACCTGGCCGCCGAGCCGTTCGTTCACTTGCCTGGCGTCGGCGAGAGCGTCGGCCAACTCGGTAGCTTTACGCTGTTCGCTCTGTTGTGACTGCCATATCAGCAAGACGATCAGCGCGCCGAGTATCAAGGCGATAAGCAGCCAAAACATGGGCACCTCTTCCGCGGGATCTCGGACAAGGCCAGTTTACTGTCGGCTTGCTGAGGTCTCACTGAGTGTGCGGGTCACGGCGTCGCGGCGGGTGCTTGCGCCTCGTCGTAGTCGGCGGGGTCGAAAGTCTTGGTCTTCCAGCGGTACAGCAGGGTCGCGCCGGGCCAGTTGTTGGTGATCCGGCCGCAGGCGTTGCGGTACCAGCTGGAGCAGAAGTTCCAGGGGGTGTCTTTCAAGCGCTTCTGCAACCAGTCGTCCCAGCGCTGCTCGGCGGCGGGGCGGGCGGCGAGGTAGCGGCCGGGACGATCGGTCAGGTACCGCACGACCTGGCGGATGTAGCGGGCCTGGGATTCGAGCATGTAGATGATGGAGCCGGAGCCGACGTTGGTGTTCGGGCCGTACATCATGAACAGGTTGGGGAACTGGGGCACCGAGAGTCCGAGGTAGGCGCGGGCGCCTTCGTCGCCCCAGACGTCGGCCAGTTTGCGTCCGCCGAGGCCGTAGATGTTCATCGGGGCAAGGAACTCGGTGCCCTTGAAGCCGGTACCGAAGATGATGACGTCCACGTCGTGCTCGACGCCGTCGGCGGTGCGGATTCCGGTCGGCGTGATCGACTCGATGGCAGTGGTCTCCACGGTGACGTTCGGCTGCGCCAGCGCGGGGAAGTACTCGTTGGAAAACAGTCCGCGCTTGCACCCCGCCGCGTAATCGGGAGTCAGTTTCGCGCGCAGTTCGGCGTCGGGCACCTGCTTTTCCCGGTGCCGGTCGGCCAATGCGATCACGGGGGTCTTGATCGCCGGGATGTCGGTCAGGCCGAGGGCGAGCGCCTCGAAGAAGGACCAGATGGCGAAGCGCTCGGCGAGGCGGCTGGGCGGAAAGTATTTGAACAGTGCGTGATGCAGAGCGCTGTACTCGACGTCGGCCTTCGGCAGCACCCAGGCGGCGGAGCGCTGGAACAGCGTGAGGTGACCCGCGGTCGGCTGAATGCGCGGGATGTATTGGATCGCGCTGGCCCCGGTGCCGATGCAGGCGATGCGCTTGCCGGTCAGGTCGACATCGTGATCCCACTCGGCGGAGTGGAACGCCGGACCGGTGAAGGTTTCGATGCCAGGGATGTTCGGCAGGGCCGGGCGCGAAAGCTGGCCGACCGCCGGGACGAGGATGTCGGCGGTCAGTTGCGCTCCGTCGGCCGTGCGGACGGTCCACTGGCCGGTGCGCTCGTCGAACTCCGCGTCGGTGACCTCGGTGCCGAAACGGATGAAGCGTCGCAGGCCGTGCCGGTCGGCGACGCCCTGCATGTACTCGTGGATGTCGCGTTGTTCGGAGAAACGCCGTGGCCAGTCGGACTTCGGCTCGTAGGACCACGAGTACAGCGGGGAAGGCACGTCGCAGGCCGCGCCGGGATAGGTGTTCTCCCGCCAGACGCCGCCGAGATCGGTGGCGCGCTCCAGAATCGTGAAGGTGTCCAGCCCGGCCCGCCGCAGCTCCAGCGCGATGCCGAGCCCACCGAATCCGGCGCCGATGATGATGATGGACGGCGTCGTCATCCATACAGAGTACGAGCCGGTATCCGCAGGTCCGAAGACATCCGCGGTCATTGAATCGGCATTTCCGGCCAGCGAGGGCGTCAGTTCCCGGCGAGTTGGCGTGCGATGACCAGACGCTGAATCTGGTTGGTGCCCTCGAAGATCTGCATCACCTTGGCCTCGCGCATGTAGCGCTCGACCGGGAAATCCTGGGTGTAGCCGTAGCCGCCGAACACCTGGACCGCGTCGGTGGTGACCTTCATGGCGGCGTCGGTGGCGACGAGCTTGGCCACGCTGGCCTGGCGCGAGTACGGCAGGCCCGCGTCGCGACGGCGGGCGGCGTCGAGGTAGGTGGCGCGGGCGGAGTCCACGGCGGCGGCCATGTCGGCGAGCACGAAGCCGAGCCCCTGGTGGTCGATGATGTGGCGGCCGAACGCCTCGCGTTCCTTGGCGTACGCGACGGCCTCGTCGAGGGCGCGCTGCGCCAGGCCGGTGGCGACCGCGGCGATGCCGAGACGGCCGGAATCCAAGGCGCTGAAGGCGATCGAGAGTCCCTGTCCCTCGGCGCCGACGCGACGTTCGGCGGGCAGGAACGCGTCGTCATAGGCGGCGGTGGTGGTGGGCACGGCGCGCAAGCCCATCTTCTCCTCGGGCTTGCCGAAGCTGAGCCCCTCGGTATCACCGGGGACCAGGAAGCAGGAGATGCCGCGGGAACCTTCGCCGGTGCGGGCGAACAGGGTGTAGAAGTCGGCGCGTCCACCGTTGGTGATCCAGGCTTTGGCGCCGGTGATCCGGTAGCCGCCCGCCACGGGGGTGGCGCGGCAGCGCAGCGCGGCCGCGTCGGAACCGGCGTGCGGCTCGGACAGGCTGTAGGCGCCGATGGTCTCGCCGGAGAGCATGTCGGCCAGCCAGCGTTCCTTCTGTTCCTCGGTGCCGAAGGCGAACAACGGATGGCAGGACAGGCTGTGCACGCTGACGGCCACGGCGACGGCGGCCCACCGGGCGGCGAGTTCCTCGAGCACCTGGAGGTACACCTCGTAGGGCTGCGCGCCGCCGCCGTATTCCTCCGGATACGGCAGGCTGAGCAGCCCTGCGGCGCCCAGCGCGGGGAAGACGCCATCGGGGAAGATCCCGGTCTTCTCGCACTCGGCCACGCGCGGTTCGAGCACCTTGTCGGCGATGTCGCGGGTCAGCTCCAGCAGGTCCCTGGCCTCGGAGGTGGGCAGCATTCGGTCCACTGGCATGTCGTCTACTCCACGGTTCGCTCGGTGCGTCTCTCGTGATTCACAGTAACCGGGCGTGTCCGGCGGCTCCTTCACGTCGGAAGGCGGTCGCGGCGAATCCAGGGTGCGGCACGGCGGGACGTTCCGGTCCGGACACGATTGCGGCGGATACGACGAGTTCGGTGCAGAATATTCCGACCGGAGCGGCACCTGGTGGCCGAGTGCGAACTGTTGCAGGACGCTCCTTCTGCACGTGCAGTTGTGTGTACAGGTGCGCGTGAACGTCGCTGCGACGCCGCGGTATTCGTGCTGGTAACCGTCGTTGTGCGCGAGGCATGTCCACATCGCGGGAAGGGCGTGCCGATCGGTTTGTCTCAGTCGGGTGATATCGCTTCGCTCGCCTGGCGCACTGACGCCACACTCGACTAAGACAGAAGACTGTCGGGATCCGGGGTCGACCGGTGTGTCGGCGGCAACGCAGGGGGTGCCGCCGCCACACCGGCCCGGAGCGCTGGTGTCGGCGGCTTCGTCTGTTCTAATATCTGCGTATGAATGCAGATAACCAGGAATGGCGGCCGCGTCTCGCGGAGGATCAGGTCGGACTGGTTGTCGAGGTGTTCCGCATGCTCGCCGACCCCACCCGCGTGCAAGTGCTCTGGGCGCTGGTCGACCGCGAACTGTCGGTGAACGACCTGGCCGGACAGGTCGGCAAGCCGGCGCCTTCGGTGTCCCAGCATCTGGCCAAATTGCGCATGGCGCGGTTGGTGAACCCCCGCCGATCGGGGACGACGATCTTCTATCGCCTGGAGAACGAGCACGTCCGGCAACTGGTGGTGGACGCGGTGTACAACGCCGAGCACGCGGGCCCAGGCGTTCCCGCGCATCATCGTGGCGCGAGCGCGCTGCGTGAACTCCCCGGCCGAGACGAGGCGAGCGCATGACCCATCGGCACCATCACCACCACGATGACGGACATCATCATCACCGGCATCCTTCGGGACCGTTCGCGGTGCTGCGGGAGATCTTCGTCCCGCACAGCCACGACGCCGCCGACAGCATGGATGACGCGCTGGAGGCCAGCGAGATCGGCATCCGGGCGGTCAAGATCAGCCTGGTCGTGCTCGGATGCACCGCGGTGCTGCAACTGGGCATCGTCGCTGTGTCCGGCTCGGTGGCGCTGGCCGCGGATACCGTGCACAACTTCTCCGACGCGCTGACCGCGGTTCCGCTGTGGATCGCGTTCGCCCTCGGCCGCAAGGCCGCGACCCGGCGCTACACCTATGGCTTCGGCCGGGCGGAGGATCTGGCCGGGCTGTTCGTCGTCGCGATGATCGCCTTGTCGGCGCTGATCGCCGGATATGAGGCGGTGCGCAGGTTGCTCCATCCGGTGCCGATCGAGCATCTGGGCTGGGTCGCCGCGGCCGGGTTGGTCGGGTTCCTCGGCAACGAGACTGTCGCGCTGTACCGGATCCGCGTCGGCCGGCGGATCGGCTCGGCGGCACTGGTCGCCGATGGCTTGCACGCGCGCACCGACGGTTTCACCTCGCTGGCCGTGCTGCTCGGCGCGGGCGGAGTGGCACTCGGCTTCCCCCTCGCGGATCCGATCGTCGGGTTGCTCATCACCGCGGCGATCCTCGCGGTGCTGCGAACCGCGGCACGCGACGTGTTGCGCCGCTTGATGGACGCCGTCGAGCCCGGGATGGTCACCGCGGCCGAGCGGGCGCTGGCCGCCGAGCCCGGCGTGCAGGGCGTGCGCAGCCTGCGAATGCGGTGGATCGGTCACCGGCTGCACGCCGACGTCGAGTTGGACGTCGCCCCGACGATCACGCTCGCGGACGCGCACCGCGTCGCGCACGAGGCTCAGCACGCCCTGACCCATGTGGTGCCCAAGCTGGACACCGCTGTGGTGCATGCCTATCCGGCGCATACCGAAGTCGCGGTCTCCGGACCGGGTCGCGCGCCGAGCTGACCAGCGCAAACTGATGGCGTATGCCGTCGGATGGGTGGTCGCGGTTCTTGCTCCGCGGCCCCTGCCCACAGCGGCCTACCGTTGGGTAGCATCCCCGGTGTGATGTGGCTCATGGTCGATGCGTGCTGAACCATGACGCCGCGTGTACCGACTCTCCCTGAGCTGCCCGACCTGGGTCTACGCAGTCGCAAGCCGGAATATTTCGACATCGTCGCGTCGATTGGCGCGGAAGTGGATCCGCCCGAAGCCGGTCTTGCCCGCGACTATGCGGAGTATCTATGGCAGCGCGTGCGACCGGTTTATCGCAGCGGTGTGCACCCGGCCATCCAGTTGTGCGTGCGACGGTCCGAGCAAGTCGTTGTCGACCGGGCGCTGGGCCACGCGGACGGCGACGGCACCGACGCGCCGAATGTGCCGGTCGACATGACCACGTCGTTCGTCACCTACTCCGCGTCCGACTGCGTCACGGCATTCGCCGAGCGCCTGCACACCGAGCGCGAACTGCTGGAACCGCACGCGCCGATCGGCCGCCGCATTCCCGAATACGTCCGCCACGGCAAGGAATCCAGCACGATCGGGCAGGTGCTCGCGCATCGGTCCGGCGTGGCGAACCCGCCGGGGGAGACGCTCACCGTCGCGGACCCGGGAACTGCTGGTACGGAACCCGATGGTGGCCGAGACCGATGTGGCTTTCTGTGGGGAAGTCATCGATGGAAGAAGGAGTTC
>NZ_JBJZOK010000033.1:0-86767 GCF_047200615.1 Nocardia sichangensis | reverse complement strand
GAGTCATGCCGTGTGGCTTCGTCCTGCGGCGACCGCAGCCAGGAACCATTCGCCGACCGGGACGTGTGACGCGTCGACGGCTCGCTTCGCTGCCTTCTTATCGGCATACGTTATTTCCGGGAGCGTGCGAGCGGATACCGTCCGCCGCGGCGGCGGTTCTGTCTCAGTGAGCAGTGATCAGAATCGACGAGCAGTTCGCCGGATGGGGGAGTTGGAATGCCGGGGGGCTTCTTTCGATCGAATTCTCGGTGAGTGGTCAGTTCGTGGTAACGGCGGTGAGGTCGCCGGTCAGCACGCCGTCCCGGATCGGCATGCAGGTGTGCGGGAATTCCTGGACGACCTCGACACCCAGGGTGTCGAGACGATCGAGCAGTTCGGGCAGGTGCTTCATGGCGCCGGTCGGCAGATCGTGGATGACGACCAAGCTCCACTGCTGGTCGCTGATCTGGTCGAGACAGCGCCGCACCCACCGGTCGGGCTCATCCCAGTCGTGCGGGATCGCCGACCACAGTACGCAGGTGTAGCGGTGTCGGCACAGGTAATCGATGGCCGGCGTGCTGAACACCCGGCGGCTCAGCACACCACCACCGGCGTAGGGACGGAACAGTTTGCCCGGATGCGCCAAAGGACCCAATAGCTGCTGGGCCGCGCCGATCTCGCGGTCGGGCAGATCCGGATCGTCGCTGTCGCCGAACTGCACCGAGTGGCTCATAGTGTGGTTGCCGATCCAATGTCCCTCGCGGGCAGCGCGTCCGCCAGCGCACGTTCGTCCTCGCCGACGAGCCGATCACCGATGACGAAGAAACTCGACTTGATACCGCGCTCGGAGAGAACGTCGAGCACCTCGGCCGTCGCCTCGGTCGGCCCGTTGTCGAAACTGAGGGTGAGCTTCACGCGATAGTCCCATCGTTGTTCCAGGCACCCCGGACGCGCAGTCCCGCCACGATCATGTCCGCCACGAACTCCGCGTGCTGCCGCACCGCATCCGGACCCATGGGGTCGAGGGGGTCGAGCATCCGTGCGAACGGCACCTGGCTGAACGGCGAGGTCCCCCCGTGCGCGACCAGGAAATGCAGACTGCGCACATCGGCGCTGGTCATCACCCCGGCATCGACGAGCACCTTCAGTGGCGCGGTCAGTCGCGTGTAGAGCGGTTGCACGTGCGCCTCGAACAGGTAGTCCAATCGAGCGCTGGCCGCCGCGCCCTCCACGGAGACCAGGCGCAGGATGTCGGGGTGGCGAGCGTGCACCTCGAGGAATCGCACGATCGCCAGGCGCGCGGCGTCGAGAACGCCGACCGCGGCCAACTCCAACTCCAGATCGAGTTCCTCGGCGACCGCGCTGAAGGCCCGGTCCACCGCCGCGCGCCACAGTCCCTCCTTGGAACCGAAGCGCTGATGGATCAGATTGTGGCTTACGCCCAGCTCCCGGTTGAGCGCGGCGACGGAGGTGCCCTCGAAGCCCTGCTCGGCGAACATCGCCAGCGCCCGAGCCAGGATGTCGTTCGTCGCGGCGGGTGATTCCTCCGCCGACGAGGGGCGCCCGCGGCGCTTGGCAGTGGTCATGCGGCCAGTCTAGAACAAAATATTGACGATCATCAATTTTTCCGTCTAATCTGGGTTGCCCCAGTTAGTTGATGGTCATCAATTTTAGGAGGATGGACCATGACACGGCAACGTAGCCGTCGACCGCGTGCGCAGCGATCCGCGCTTCGGCCATTCGGTGTGCTGGCGACCCTGGGCGGGACCGGGCACAACTGGTTCGAACGCTGGGCCGGGGTCGGGGTCTTCTTGGAACCGTGGCTGGGCAGGCGGGCCACCAACGTCCTGTGGTCAGTGGCACCGGCCTTGCTGCTGCGCAGCGCTCGTCCGCGCGGGCGAGCCGACGAAGCGGTACTGGCGTTCAATGCCGGGGTATCGATCGCATCGGTAGTGGTCCACTTCGTGGACTGGCCGTGGTCGCGCCGACTGGGCATCTTCCCTTGGCTGGATGAGGCCGAGGGCATGGAGCAGAATCTGCTGCCTCCCTACAACACGGTGCTGTGGCTGTGGGGAATCGGCGGCGTGGGGGCGGTCTTGACCGAGACACGGCGCGCCGACCTGAAATTCGTCGCGGCCGGTCTGCTCACCGGGCCGCTGCTGCTGGCATCGGCGCGCCACCACTTCGCCTGGGCGCGCGAACAGGCAAACCACACCTCCGGTGGGGACGGCCAGTGGAGTTCGGCGTTCATCGACACCACGGACCGGACCGAGTCCGGTCGGCCCGGATCTGCGCTCGACGTACCGCGTTCCTGATCTGCCCGCCACCTCGCCGCGAACACGGTGAGCGGCTCGACAACGGCACGGCGACCTCCGGAAGGAGACGGCGACGAAACGTGAAGAACACATCATCGGCGACAGCTTCGTCTAGCGATACGCCGACGCCTCGGCCAATCCGCGCTCGAGCCCGCGACCGGCGGCTGCGAACGCAAGCGTAAGATCCTGCGCGTCCTGTTCGTGATGGCCGATGGGAGGTCGGTGAGCCAGTGGATCCCGCGCTCCGGCTCAGTCGGGCTGCCCCGGGTCCCTCGACGCTTCGGACGTCTCGGATCTGCAGTCCCCCTGGCCTGCGATGCGCAGGCTCGGTCGACTTCACCACCCGCGAAACCTGGCGCGAGGCTGTCTCGGAACTGACCGCCAGGGACCACGACGTCCACTTGGACCTGTCCGGCCTTACGTTCATCGACACTTACGGAACCTCGATTTTGGTAGAAGCCGCCACCCGATCCTCGGAGGTTCGGCGAATCGTGGTACATCGGCCCCCGGCGATGATGCTTCGGGTACTCGCGGTGTTCTGGCCCTCTCTACAGACGATCGAGGTAGTGCACACATGAGCTTGCCTGGCGTTACCGACCCATTCGTGCACCCCGCGCTGTTCTACCGCGACACGGCGGAGTACCTCGCGGGCACCCTCGGCTTCATCCGCCAAGGACTCGAGAACGGCGAACCGGTCGCGGTGGCGGTCCCCGGTCCCAATCTGTCGCTTCTGCGCACTGCACTGGGCTCCGACGCCGCCTCGGTCCAGCTGATGGACATGACTGTCGAAGGCCGCAACCCGGGCCGCATCATTCCCGGCGTGCTTCGCGCCTTCGCCGACAAGTACCCCGCCGGACGCGTGCGAATCATCGGCGAACCGATCTGGGCCGGACGCTCGTCGCTGGAGTATCCAGCCTGCGTTCAGCACGAGGCTCTGATCAACGCGGCATTCACCGGGCGGGAAGTGAGCATCCTGTGTCCCTATGACACCGAGCGTCTTTCGACCGAGGTCTTGAACGACGCGCACGCTACCCACCCTGTGCTCATCGATCACGCGGGCCGGCGAACGAGCAGCGCCTACGACCCCGACCACATCGTCGACTTCTACAACAGAGAACTGCCCTCCCCACCCGCGGCCTCCGCAACCGTAGCCTTCGACGCGACGTCGCTGCCCCACATCCGGCGCCTGGCCATCGATTACGCCCGCGACGCCGGCATGCCCGAGCACCGCGAGATCGATCTCGAACTGGTGATCGCGGAGACCACCACCAACTCGGTCGTCCACGGCGGTGGGCACGGCAGGCTCACGATGTGGGCCGAGCAGAATCAGATCCGCTACCAGATCAGCGATCAAGGACACATCACGAATCGCCTCGCGGGCCGCCTGCCCGCACAGTCCTATCGCCCAGGCGGCCGCGGGCTGCTGATGGTCAACCAGCTCACCGACCTCGTCCGAATCCACACCACCCCGCACGGCACCACCATCCAGCTCCACTTCGGCTTGGATCGCGATTCGCCTTAGCACCGCGCTCTGCACCCGGCGGCACCGTCCGTGCGCACCAGCACCTTGCGGCGCGCCGACGCCCCCGCCGCTCTGCGAGCCGGAGCGCGCAAGGGCTGTCGGCGGACCGGCCCGTGACGAGTTCACTGCACTTTCGGCCTCGCGAAAGGTCTCGGAGGCAGAACTTTCCACCGTCGCCGCGTGCCGAGTTCGTACCGGACTCGCACCGGCGTCCTCGGTCGGCCGGTCTCAGCTGCCCGGGGAGTCTTGACCCGGCCCCACTTGAATACCCACCACGCACGTGTCGTCGTCGGTATCGGCATCGCTGCCGTCGAGCAATTCATCCAGACGGTCGTCCAGGGTTCCGCTGAGCTGTGCCGACCTCACGAGCAACCGTTCGATGCAGTCGTCCAGCAGCCGGTCTCGGCGCTCGATCAGCCCATCGGTGTAGAGCAGGAGAGTGTCGTCCGGCTCCAGTTGCAGTTCGGCTTCCTCGAACGTCGTCTCCGCCACAGCTCCGAGGAGCATCCCTTGGAGCAGGGGCAAGCTGGACGCCTGGCCTGCGCGCACCAGCACCGGCGGCAGGTGGCCCGCGCGGGCCCAGCGCAGGACGCGGGTCTGTGGGTCGTAGAGCCCGCAGATGGCGGTGGCGAAGATGTTGTCGGTCAGGTGGTGGGCCACCAGGTTCAGCCACGTCAGCATCTGCCCTGGACCTGCGCCGGTGGCGGCGAGGCCACGCAGGGCGTTGCGGAGCACCACCATGCCTGTGGCTGCCTTGACGCCGTGGCCGGTGATGTCGCCGACGGACACCAGGATCTGCTTGGAAGGCAGCACGACCGCGTCGTACCAGTCTCCGCCGACGGTGTATTCCTGCTCGGCGGGCCGGTATCGCACCGCTATGCGCAGACCGAACGCCTCGATGGACGGCTGCGCGTCCGGCATGATCGCCTGCTGGAGCTGCCGGGCCAGCTGGCTCTGTTCGGCGGCGTGCTGCTCGCTGTGCGCCAGCCGGTCGCGTGTCGCGGACAGCGCGACCTCGGTCCAGTGCTGCGCGGAAATGTCCTGATAGGCGCCGCGGATGGCGGCCAGGTGACCTGCCTCCAGGACCGGCTCGGCGACGATCCGGATATGCCGGGTCACGCCGTCCGGCCGGATCAAGCGGAAGGCCGTGGAAGCCGAGCGGCGGTAGCGCAGCAAGGTCCGCAGGAACCGGTCGACGGCATTCACGTCGTCGTCGTGGACGTGCCCCGGCAGTTGCGCGAGCGGGATCGGCTCCGCGGTGGGCGCGAGCCCGTAGAGAGCGAAAAGTTGACTGCTCCAAGTGATCTCGCCGCTTGCGGCGTTCTCTTCGAACCCGCCGACGCGGCCGAGGCGCTGTGCGTGCTGCAGCAGCGCCGCCAGCCGCGCCGTCTCGTCCTCCACCCGCCATACCAGCAGCACGGTGTCGCCGTGGCGGCTGATGCTGAGGGCGGTCGAGACGGTCAGCGGTACTTGGCCGACCAGTTCGGTCAGCATCATTCGGTCGGCACGGTAGGTCTCGCCGGTGGCGAAGACGTGCTCGATCCGCTCGAACAGCTGCCCGTCACTCGCCGCCATGGGGTACGCCTCGAGCAGCAACGCGCCGTTGACCAGACCGCGCGGACGCCCGGCCGGGTCGACGAAGCAACTGTTGACGTGGTGGATGCGGAAGTCGGCGAGCGCGCCGTCCTCGCCGAGGTGGGGCAGCAGCACGAGCGCCGGGTCGAAAAGGCCGTCCGCGAGTCGCACGAGATCCGCGACACCGGGGCGGTCCGGCGCCCGCACGGCGGCGAGGTCCGCCTCCAAGGTGTGTGCGCACAGCTCGGCCAGTGCCTCCAACTGCCGGAGCACCTGGGGCGGCTGTGGTTCGAGCGGTTGCGGCCAGCACACCTCGAGGACGCCGAGCAGCTTGCCCCCCGCGCCCGCCGGAATCGCCGCCCTGCCGCCCTCGCGGTCACCGATGGACGGCGGCCCGGCCCGGTTCAGGTCATCGATCCATACCGCGTTGCGCTCCATCAGCGCCTGCCGGGCCGGAGTCACCACACCGGGCGGCACGTATCGCCAGCGCTCGGCCTCGTGGGGGCCGATGCCGGCGAAACCGGACAGGGTCAGCGACGCGTCGGCGCCTGCGGACCAGATCGCCACGGCGGTGGCGCCCAGCGGCGTCAGAGCGTGCTCCAGCACCGACTCCGCGACACGTTGACTGTCACCGGCTGCAAGCAGCCCGCTTTCGGCCGTACGCAAGCGCACGGCCGCGGATGGCTCTCCCGGTGAGGCGGCGCGCAGCAAGAACTCGCCCACCACCGCGCTGACCTTGTCCTGGGCCGACTGGTCGACCAGTTCGGCGGCCAACTCGAGCGGTGTGATGCCCGCTCGCTCGGCGAGGGCCTCGAGTTGCCGTGCCGCCTGCGCGGGCCCGCAGTGCAGCCGTTCGACCAGAACGCCTTTGGCCATCTCGATCAGCGCGCGTCCGTCGGCGGTGGCCTGGGCCTGTTGGATTTGCGCACGCAGCCGCTCTACGGTGGCCGCGAGGCGGTGGACCGCGGGGCCAACGGGCGAGGGAGCGTCAGCTGCCGCGCCGGCCTCGGTGTAGGGGTTGTCCAGGTCGGTCATCAGGCATCCAGCCAGTGCTGGATGCACGTGATCAAGGCGTCCGCGTCGACCGGTTTGGTGACGTAGTCGTTGGCTCCGGAGGCGAGGCTCTTCTCGCGGTCGCCCAGCATCGCCTTGGCTGTCACGGCGATGATCGGCAGGCTCTCGTACCGTGGCATCTCGCGGATCGTCGCCGTCGCGGTGTAGCCGTCCATCTCGGGCATCATCACGTCCATCAGGACCAGGTCCGTCTCTGGGTGGGCGATGAGCTTGTCGATGCCCTCCCGCCCGTCCTCCGCGTGCAGAACGCTCATGCCGTGCAGTTCGAGGATGCTGCTGAGCGCGAAGAGGTTGCGGGCGTCGTCATCGATGATGAGCACCGTGCGGCCGGCGAGCTTGCCGTCCGGCCGCTGTGGCGCCGGGGCGGATGCATCTTCGCGACGGACCAAGGGCAGCATGTCGCCGGGTGCCTCGGCGGTGACGTGCAGCGCGATCCGCTCCCGCAGATCGTCCAGGCTGGACAGCAGCTCCAGCGGCTGGCTTGTGGCGCGATGTTGCAGCATGCGTTCCTGCTCGGCGTCGAGCCGGCGGTTGTGAACCAGTACCGGGACGCTTCTCAATGCGACGTCCCCGTCCATCGTCTCCAGGAACCGCAGCGCGGCGCCGTCGGGCAAGTCCAGCTCGAGCACGACGCAATGGAACGCTTCGGCGGCCATCGCCGCCACCGCCTCTTCCACCCCCACCGTAGTGACGACCTGAACCGGACTACGCGGGTCGTTGCTGTCGGCCAGTTCGGCGACAGCGCTCTGCGCGACCAGCGACAGCAGGCCTTGCGGGCGCTCCTCGACGACCAGGAGCCTGCGGTGCTGTTGAGGTGTGGGAGCAGGGGTGCGCTCCGGCCGACTGTCGGCCTGCTGCGTGTCGTCCCGCTCGCGAGGCGGTGCCTCCTGGAAGTCCGGCCGCGCCACCGGGAGGTAGAGGGTGAACGTGCTGCCCTCGCCCAGCGTGCTTTCGGCGCTGATGGCGCCGCCGAGCAGGTAGGCGATCTCCCGGCTGATCGACAGACCCAGACCGGTGCCGCCGTACTTGCGGCTGGTGGTGCCGTCGGCCTGCTGGAAGGCGCCGAAGATCGACTCGAGCTGGTGTTCGGCGATGCCGATCCCGGTGTCGATCACCCGGAACGCGACGGCCGGGCCGTGCTGGCGCACTGCGGCGGGCAACTCGCTCGCCTCCGCCGGTTCGATCCGCAGCTGTACCGACCCGGTCTCGGTGAACTTGACCGCGTTGGACAGCAGGTTCCGCAGCACCTGCCGCAGCCGCGAGTCGTCGGTGAGCAGGTCCGACGGCAGGCCGGGTGCGGTCGTGACGCGGAAGCGCAGACTCTTCTGGGTGGTCATCGGCCGGAAGGTGGCCTCGAAGTAGTCCAGCAACTGACGCAACGACACGCGTTCGGGCGTGAGGTCCATCTTGCCCGCCTCCACCTTGGACAGGTCGAGGATGTCGTTGATCAGCTGGAGCAGATCCGAGCCCGCCGAGTGGATGATGCCCGCGTACTCCACCTGCTTGGGCGTGAGATTGCGGCTCGGGTTCTGGGCCAGCAGCTGGGCGAGGATGAGCAGACTGTTGAGCGGGGTGCGCAGCTCATGGCTCATGTTGGCCAAGAATTCCGATTTGTACTTCGACGCGAGCGCGAGTTCTTGGGCACGGGTCTCGAGTTCCTGCCGCGCCTGCTCGATCTGAAGGTTCTTGGCTTCGATGTCGCGGTTCTGCATGGCCAGCAGTGCCGCCTTGTCCTCCAGCTCGGCGTTGGATCGCTGCAGTTCCTCCTGCTGCACTTGCAATTCCTCGGAACGGGCTTGCAGTTCGGTGGTCAGGCGCTGGGATTCGACCAGTAGCTCGTCGGTGCGGGCGTTGGCGATGATGGTGTTGACGTTGACGCCGACCGTTTCCATCAGCTGGTCGAGGAAATCCCCGTGGATGCGGGTGAAGCGGTGCACGGAAGCCAGCTCGATCACGCCGAGGACCTGTTCCTCCACCACGATCGGCAACATGAGCAGGTTCACCGGTGCGGTCTGCCCGAGCCCGGAGGAGATGGTGACGTAATCGCCAGGCACATTCTCCACCGCGATCGTGCGGCGACTGCGTGCGGCCTGGCCTACCAGGGACTGGCCGAAGGCGAACCGCGACGGGCTGCCCGGTTCCTCCGGGCTGCCATAGGAGCTGATCAGCCGCAGCTCCGGCCGCTCGTCGCTGTCGTCGGCGAGGTAGAACGCGCCGAACTGCGCGGAAACCAACGGCACCAGCTCGTCCATGATCAGCCCGGCCACCACGTGCAGGTCGCGTTGACCCTGCATGAGACCGGAGATACGAGCGAGATTGGTCTTCAGCCAGTCCTGATCCTGGTTGGCCTTGGTGGTCTCGCGCAGCGACTCCACCATCGCGTTGATGTTGTCCTTCAACTCCGCGACCTCACCGGAGGCCTCCACGGTGATGGAGCGGGTCAGGTCGCCCTCGGCAACGGCGCTGGTGACCGCGGCGATCGCGCGGACCTGGCGGGTCAGGTTGCCCGCCAACTCGTTGACGTTCTCGGTCAGCCGTTTCCATGTGCCCGAGACGCCCTCGACCTCGGCCTGGCCGCCCAGCCGCCCCTCCGATCCCACCTCGCGGGCGACGCGGGTGACCTCGGCCGCGAACGCGGACAGCTGGTCGACCATCGTGTTGATCGTGGTCTTCAACTCGAGGATCTCGCCGCGCGCGTCCACGTCGATCTTGCGGGTCAGATCGCCTTGCGCGACCGCGGTGGTGACCTGGGCGATGTTGCGGACCTGGTTGGTCAGATTGTTCGCCATGGAGTTGACGTTGTCGGTCAAGTCCTTCCACGTGCCCGCCACATTCGGCACGCGTGCCTGGCCGCCGAGCATGCCCTCGGTGCCGACCTCGCGGGCGACGCGTGTGACCTCGTCGGCGAACGCGGACAGCGTGTCGACCATCGTGTTGATCACCCCGGCAAGTGCCGCGACCTCGCCCTTCGCCTCCACGGTGATCTTCTGACTCAGATCACCGCGCGCCACCGCCGTGGCGACCTGAGCGATCGAACGCACCTGGCCGGTCAGGTTCGACGCCATCACGTTGACGTTGTCGGTCAGGTCCTTCCACGTGCCCGACACGCCCCGCACAGTCGCCTGGCCACCGAGATTGCCCTCGGTGCCGACCTCGCGGGCCACGCGGGTGACCTCGTCGGCGAACGCCGAGAGCTGATCGACCATCGTGTTGATGGTCTCTTTCAGCTCCAGGATCTCGCCACGGGCGTCCACCCTGATCTTCTGACTCAGATCGCCACGGGCCACCGCGGTGGTGACCTGGGCGATCGAACGCACCTGCGCGGTGAGGTTGTCGCCCATGACGTTGACCGACTCGGTGAGGTCCTTCCAGGTACCGGAGACGCCCTTCACGTCCGCCTGCCCGCCCAGCCTGCCCTCGGTGCCGACCTCGCGGGCCACGCGGGTGACCTCGTCGGCGAACGCTGAGAGCTGATCGACCATCGTGTTGATGGTGCTCTTCAGCTCCAGGATCTCGCCACGGGCGTCCACTCTGATCTTTTGCGACAGATCACCCTGCGCCACCGCGGTTGCCACCTGAGCGATCGAACGCACCTGCGCGGTCAGGTTGCCCGCCATGAAGTTCACCGAGTCGGTGAGGTCGCGCCAGGTGCCCGAGACGCCCTTCACATCCGCTTGGCCACCGAGGATGCCCTCGGTGCCCACCTCGCGTGATACCCGCGTGACCTCGTCGGCGAAAGACGACAGCTGATCGACCATCGTGTTGATGGTGTTCTTCAGCTCGAGGATCTCACCACGGGCGCTCACTGTGATCTTCTGGCTCAAGTCGCCTCGCGCCACCGCGGTCGTCACCTGCGCGATGTTGCGGACCTGGTCGGTCAGGTTTCCCGCCATGAAGTTCACCGAAGCGGTGAGGTCGCGCCACACGCCACCGACGCCGGGCACCTCCGCCTGACCGCCGAGCCGGCCCTCCGAACCGACTTCGCGCGCGACGCGGGTGACCTCGTCCGCGAACGCGGACAGCTGGTCCACCATCGTATTGACCGTGTTCTTCAGCTCGAGGATCTCACCGCGTGCGTCCACGTCGATCTTCTGGGACAGGTCGCCCCGCGCCACCGCGGTCGCGACCTGGGCGATGTCGCGCACCTGGCTGGTGAGGTTGCCCGCCATCGCGTTCACCGAGTCGGTGAGGTCCTTCCAGGTGCCGGACACGCCGGGCACCTCGGCTTGACCACCCAGCCGCCCGTCCGTGCCGACCTCGCGCGCGACCCGGGTGACTTCCGAGGTGAACAGCGACAGCTGGTCCACCATGCCGTTGAACACCGTCGCGATCTCGCCGAGCAACCCGTCGGCGTCCGTCGGCAACCGGGTGCCGAAATCGCCGTCGCGCACGGCTGTCAATCCGGCCAGTAGCTGGCGCAACTCGACCTGATCCGCGGCCGTGACAGCCTGCCTCGATGCGGTGCGGGCAGGTGCCGCCGTGTCAGTCATGCTCATCCTCGCTCTGCCCCACCCCATTCGGACGCGATGCCGCGCACGACGGGATCGCCGACCAGCGGTGCTGTGCTGGCTGCTGAACACAGAGACACCCGCGCATATCGCTTTGAAACTATCATTCACGAGACGCGATGCCCGGCGTCCGGTTTCGCGGAACCGATTTGGAAGGGCCCAACGGCCCAGCCCGCAGCAGCATGGCCATCGGGTTCGGCACGCGAAAGGAGCGCTGCATCCAGCCATGTGGCTGTGATGCGTGCGCGGCATGCAAGGGGACGTAGGTCGCCGATGGTAAGCATGCGAGATCGGTCGAGAGAGGGACCTTCGCCAAGGCTCGTTCAATCCAGCTGAGTTGGGGGCCGGGCACCGCCCCGTGACCGCTTCGCTCAGCGCGCACAGCGGCTACTTAAGACTGGTGTCAGGGCTTTTGCCGCTCACCTGACTTCAGGAACCTCCGCCGGGCATGGGTGGCGATGGGTGGAGCTGTGCGGGTGGCGATTTCGGCCAAGTCTGTGGCGCTGGTGATTTGGGTGATACTGGCGGGGTGAACGGGACTTGGGAGGCGTGGGGTGGGGTCGTGGTGGCCGCGATCGCCGCGATACCGGTAGCTGGTCTCGTGGCCTGGTGGCTGGTTGGGCCGCGCGGGTGGCGGGCGGCGCTGTGCGATGTCGGGATGGTGACGGGTACGGCGCCGTGGTTGTGGATGATCCTCACGCCGACCGGAACGGGTCGTTCGCTGAATCTCGTGCCGCTGCGTGATCTGGCCGAGCAACTGGCCGACGACCGGGTGATCGAGCAGTTCGGCGGGAATCTGTTGGTCTTCGCCGTACTCGGCTTCCTGTTGCCCGTGCGCCGACCCTGGTTCGCCCGCTCGTACCGCATCCTGTTGGCGGGAGCAGCAGCTTCGATCGCGGTGGAGACTGCACAGTTCGCCCTCGCAATCGGCCGTCACTCATCCGTCGACGACGTGCTGTTGAACGCGGCCGGTGCATGCCTGGCGGGCCAGCTTTCACGACATCTGTGGGCGTCGCGCGCAATTACCGGCCGTTCCGAGCCGGCTTTACCCGAAGAGCCGACACGGGGCATCGTCTCCGAGCGATACGGCGTCCTCCAGCCCACCTTCCCCGAGTAGGGAGATCATCGAGAAAGTGCGTGGCCGCTGGGGCGATGCCAGCCATCCACGACGAGCTGCCCCGATAAACAGATCCCACACTGGAGACCGATCCCGCTGGATGCACGGAAATCGGCATGAGCGCGCACTCGAGTTCACTAGAGCCAGCTCGGTGATCGGCCGGGGGAGTGGTTCCGAGGTGTTGCCGAGCGGCGGTTGGACCCGTGAGCCGCGTGTAGAGATTATTCGGCTTCGGAACGAAGAGTTGAGCTCTCAACAGGGGTTTGACGTGCAGCGCGAGCGAAACCCTGTTCCCCGTCGGGTGAAAGCGGTTCGCTGCCGGGTGGGTGGATGGGCTCCGGGCGAGTGATGACCAAGCGGCGGATGGCTCGCATGTACTCGTCCTCGGGTGAAAGCGGTTCGCTGCCGGGAGGATAGAGCGGCTCCGGGCGAGTTCCGAATAGGTAGTCGCGGAAGGCTCGCAGGTACTCGTCCAGGTCCCGTTGATCGGCGAACCTGGTTTCGGTCGCGTCGAACCATTCATCCGGTGTCGGGCGCCACGCGATCATGTAGTCGAGAGCTTCGCGCACCATGTCCCCGTAGGTCGGATCCGTGGCGCAGACGGCGCGAAGCGCTGGGGCGCTGAGCCGCATTCCGCGGCCGTACTCGGCGTGGTGCATGGTCACCAGCGGCCACAGCAGCCCATTGATATGCGGGATTTCGTCCCGCCATGTGGTTTTCGTGTGTAGTGTCTCGCTGACCCGCATTCGGCGGCCCGATGCTGTGACGGGTGTCGGGTATTCGGAAGGCGCGCCTCTTCGGTCGATGGCGCGGGTCGGCCCGGTTTCAAGATTCACGGGTGGATACCACACGCCGCGCCACACCGGGACGCCGAGATAGCGAGGATTCACCGGCAGTGGCTCGGCCAGTGAGATGTCGGCCGTAATTCGGCGCACAGGTGGCATCGGCTCGTCGGGGAACAGCTTCACCACCATCGACAGGCAATCCGGTACGTCGAATCCAGTCACGCCGACGCCCTGCCGGAACCGTGGGTCGGAGCACTGCTGTGGGTCGAATCTGATCCAGTACCGCCGCGGCGTGGTCATCCGCGATGTCCTTCCATCGGCATCAATGTCGAACGCTGACCCGATGGTCCCAGAGCTGATCGGCGTCTACCACTCGATAATCGGCAGAAGCGGATGTTCGTCGAGTTCGGACGTAGGGTGAGGTCCCGTGGAGTCAGACAGCAAGCTAGAGGACTTACGGTCAGTGCTCTCCTGCGTTTTCGAGAAGCTCGGTGCCGAGAGCCTCACCGAGCCCGACCGGATCGAGTTGGTGGCGCGCGCCGAGGTGGTTCAGGACCAGATCGACGCGATCGAGGATGTCATCGACGACGAGGAGCGCGTACGCGTGGGAACGACGCCCGTGCCTTCGGGTGATCGGCTGTTCTGAGGCGGCGTTGAACCGCGCGGGTCGCGACAACACCGTGCGTTCGAAGCCGAGACTCGGGGTGCTCGCGCAGCGCATTCGTTCGGTAGCGGTGGCCGCCGATGCGCGCGGCGCCAGTGTCGAATTCGGTGAACCGCTTCAGATTGTTCATGCCGCACGTCGCGCTCCCCGAGGCAGTGGAACAAGGTCGAGGCTGCAACGGGATCTGGCTGCCCACCGATGACACGGCGCGCGGGCACGGCATCCAGTGATCGTCGCCGACACCTGGAACGGCTGGTACTACAGCTCCGCCGACGTCACGGTGTCCACGGCGGCCTTCCTGTCCTGGGCGGGTCCGGGGCAGCGGCCGCCGAACACCCCGTTCGTAGACTCGAAGCATGACGGTGCGTGCTGAGGAGACCGTGCTGCCGCCGAGCCTGGTGGATTTGGCGGTGCGGCATGTGCGGTCGGAGGTACTGAGCGGGGCGTACGCGCCGGGCGATCGGATCGGCGAGGAGGCGCTGTGCGCCCGGCTGGGCACCAGCCGGGCGCCGGTGCGGGAGGCGCTGCGGCTGCTGGTGCAGGAGGGGCTCATCGAGCATCTGCCGCGCCGCGGCTTCCGGGTGGTGGTGTGGTCGGCCACGGACGTGCGGCAACTGTTCGAGCTGCGGCGGGTCCTGGAGCGGCACGCGGTGGAGAGCGCGTTTCCGCTGCCAGCCACGGGAGATCCGCTGCGCGCGGTGCGCGCCGCGCTGGCCGACATGCGGGCGGCCGACGGCTGCGGCGACGACTTCGAGCGGGACAACGCGCACCGCCGCTTCCACGCCGCGATCGTCGCGCTGGCCGGCCATCGGCAGCTGGATCTGGCCTATGCGCCGATCCTGCTGAAGCTGCAGCTGCCGATGGCCCGCAACCTGCGGGAGGAGGCGCGGGCCACGCACCGCCGCGACGGGGTGCGCCGGCACGCCGCGCTGCTGGCCGCCCTGGAGACCAACGACCGGGACATCGTGCTGGAGGAGATGCGCACGCACGGCGAGCTGGCCTACCTCGATCTCGAATTCCGCTGACCGGCAACACAGCCGAAACACACGAACACACCGGGCTTCACGCATTCTGTCGACAATCGACAAATGCGCAGCACGGGACCCAGCATCGCCGAGATCCTGCATTCACACGAAAGCGGTAGCGGCTCACCGACGAACACCGCGGCGCGGGTCGCCGACGCGATCACCGCCAACGGCGACGACGGCACCTGGATCACGCCGGTGCCCCGCGCGCAACTGCTGGCCGCGGCGGCCGAGATCGAGCGGCGGCCGGGCGCGCGCACGCTGCCGCTGTACGGCGTGCCGTTCGGGGTGAAGGACAGCATCGATGTCGCGGGCTGGCCCACCACCCTGGCCTGCCCCGACTTCGCCTATACGGCAACCGGAACCGCCCCGGCGGTGCAGCGCCTGCTGGACGCGGGCGCGCTGTTCGTCGGCAAGACCAACCTGGATCAGTTCGCCACCGGGCTGAACGGCACCCGTACCCCATACACCATCCCTCGCAGCGTCTTCGGCGGCGACCTCGTCTGCGGCGGGTCCAGCTCCGGCTCCGCGCGGGCGGTGGCCCTGGGCGAGGTGCCGTTCTGCGTGGCCACCGATACCGCCGGGTCCGGCCGGGTCCCGGCCGCGCTCAACGGCATCGTCGGCTGGAAGCCGTCGCGCGGGTTGATCAGCGCGGTCGGGCTGGTCCCGGCGTGCAAGTCGCTGGACTGCGTCACCCTCACCGCGACCTCGATCGAGGACCTCGACCGGGTCTTCGACGTGATCGCGGCGGTGGACCCGGACGATCCCTGGAGCCGCCCCCGCGGGCCGCGCCACCGCGGCGGTCGGCTGCGCGCCGGGCTGCCCGCGGCGGCGGAGCTGGAGTTCTTCGGCGACACGGTGTTCCGTGATGCGCACCTGACGCTGCGGGAGCGCCTGTCCGGGCTCGGATTCGACTGCGTCGCGACCACTCTGGAGCCGTTCCTGGCGGCGGGCGAGCTGCTCTATCAGGGCCCCTGGGTGGCCGAGCGGCTGGTGGAGTTCGGCGACTTCCTGGCCGATCATCCGGACTCGATACTGCCGACAGTGCGCGAAATCCTCACCGGTGGCTACCGGTTCGACGCGGTGGACGTGTTCCGGGCGCAGCAGCGGCTACAACGGCTGCGCGCGCGGGTGGCCCGGATGTGGGCCGACTTCGACGTGCTGGTGCTGCCCGCCATCGGCACCACCTTCACCGTGGCGCAGGTGCTGGCCGATCCTGTCGCCACCAACACCGTGCTCGGGCACTACACCCATTTCGGGAATCTGCTCGACCTCACCGCCGTGGCGGTGCCGGTGGGCGTGACCGGCGACGGACGGCCGCTGTCGGTCATGGTGGCCGGTCCCGCGCTCGCTGACGACACCGTGCTGGCGGCCGCGGCGCGCATCCTCGACGAACCCCGCACGGTGGTGACCGCCGCGGCCGCCGCCCGAGCAGCGAAGGAGCGGTAATGACCGCCACACAGTCCATTCCGGCGCGGCCGGGACCCTTCCGATACGAGCCGGGCACCCTGGCCCTGCTGATCATCGATATGCAGCGGGACTTCCTGCTGCCCGGCGGCTTCGGCGAGAGCCTCGGCAACGACGTCGGACTGCTGCGCACTGTGATCGAGCCGCTGCGCGCGCTGCTGGCCGCCGCCCGCGCGGCGGGGGTGCCGGTGCTGCACACCCGGGAGGGTCACCGGCCCGACCTGTCCGATTGCCCCCCGTCGAAGCTGGTGCGCGGCAACCCCTCCCAGCGCATCGGCGACCCGGGGCGGTTCGGCCGCATCCTGATCCGCGGCGAGTACGGCCACGACATCGTCGACGAGCTGGCACCGCTGCCGGACGAGGTCGTGATCGACAAGCCGGGCAAGGGCGCCTTCTACGCCACCGGCCTCGCCGACGAATTGCAGCGCGGGGGCATCCGCTCCCTGCTGGTCACCGGGGTCACCACCGAGGTGTGCGTGCACACCACCGTGCGCGAAGCCAACGACCGGGGCTACGAGTGCCTGGTCGTGTCCGACTGCGTCGGTTCCTATTTCCCCGAATTCCAGCGAGTGGGGCTGGAGATGATCGCGGCACAGGGCGGCATTTTCGGCTGGGTCGCCGATTCGGCCGCTGTCGTCGCCGCGCTGACCACCCCCGCCCAGCTCGACCCTTCGCCGATACGCCCGGTCTAGTGAACAGGAAAGCCGATGTCCCTCGAAACGCAACCCAGTGACACTGCACCCGCCGAGGAACCCGCCGCCCTCCGCTTGCCCTGGTGGACGCGCGGCGACACCAACGCCTACTTCGGGCTCTGCTTCAACGTCCTGGTCAACGTGCTCACCCTCACCACGCTGTCCATCACGGTGGTGAACATCTCCAGCAAGGACGTGCTGGGCAGCGTGCTGCCCGCGCTGGGGGTGGCCCTGGTGCTCGGCAACCTCTACTACGTGCTGCTGGCCCGCCGCCTCGCTCGCCGCGAACAGCGGGCGACGGTGACGGCTCTGCCGTACGGACCCAGCGTGCCGCACATGTTCATCGTGGTGTTCGTGGTCATGCTGCCGATCTATCTGGGCAGCCACGATCCACTGAAGGCGTGGTCGGCGGGCCTGGCCTGGGCGTTCCTGATCGGCGTGATCGTCATGATCGGCGGCTTCGTGGGCCCCTACATCCGCCGCATCACCCCGCGCGCGGCAATGCTCGGCACGCTGGCGGGCATCTCGATCACGTTCATCTCCATGCGCCCGGCCGCGCAGATGTGGGAGGCCGCGTGGATCGCGCTGCCCGTGCTTGCGATCATCCTGATCGGCTTCTTCACCGACGTGCGGCTGCCCGGCAACGTCCCGGTCGGCCTGGTGGCGCTGCTGATCGGCACGGCGATCGGCTGGATCGGCGGGTTCATGTCGGTGCCGGACGTCAGCAAGGCCGCGCACGACATCGCGATCGGGCTGCCGACCCTGCACCTGCACTTGCTGTTCACCGGCCTCGGCAATCTCAGCCCGCTGCTGGCCACGGCGATTCCGCTGGGCGTCTACAACTTCACCGAGGCGATGAGCAACGTGGAGAGCGCCGCGGCGGCGGGCGACAACTACAACCTGCGCAGCGTGCTGCTCGCCGACGGGCTCGGCGCCGTCGTCGGCTCAGGCTTCGGCTCGCCGTTCCCGCCCGCGGTCTACATCGGCCATCCGGGCTGGAAGGACGCCGGCGGGCGCACCGGATACTCGCTGGCCAGCGGCGTCACCATCGGCGTGATGTGCCTGCTGGGGCTGTTCGGGGTGCTCGCCACCCTGCTGCCGATCCCGGCGATCGTGCCGATTCTGCTGTATATCGGCCTGCTGATCGGCGCACAGGCGTTCCAGGCGGTGCCCAAGTTGCACGCCGTGGCGGTGGTCGCGGCGCTGATCCCGAACCTCGCCGAGTGGGCGGTCGGCCAGATCGACAACGCGCTGACGGCGGCCGGTACCACCGCCGACAACGTCGGCGACGCCGCGCTCGGCCAAGCGGGCGTGGTGTACGACGGGCTGAAGACGCTGGGCTCGGGCGGTGTGCTGGCCGGTCTGGTGCTCGGCGCGGTCGTGACCTTCATCCTGGACAAGCGCTTCGTCGCCGCGGCCACCGCGTGCGCCGCCGCCGCGGCACTGAGCTGGATCGGCCTGATCCACGCCGCCCAGATCGCCTGGGCTGCGGCACCGAAGGTGGCGCTGGGCTATCTGTTATGCGGGCTGGTCTGCCTCGCCTACTCGCGGCTGGCCGGGGCTCGGAAGCCGCTCGCGGCGGTCCCGGCAGCGCCCGAACGGTCGACGCGACCGGCAGAGGCCACACCGGCGCAGCCCGAGCCGGTGGCCGTGGAGCCCGCCGCGACGCCGCTCGACTGAGCTAACCCGTTCTGTGTGCCACGGGATTGTCAGACGGGTCTTGCAGCGGGCGGCCCGCGTTGTTGATCAACATATCGAGATTCGCCGATCGGCAGTGGTCTACGACGGTGCGAGCTAGCTCAGCTGCCGACGAGCGGTCGGCTCGGAGGAACACCGACGGTTGCGGCGCTATCCGGCGAACTCGTCGGCGAGGGTGTTCCAGAACATGAGTTCGTAGTTCTGGAAGAGTCTGGCGTACAGGTGGGCGTCGTTCGGATTCAGTCGGTCGGTGTCGATTCCGGCCTGGATTGCGGCGAGGGCCCGCTGTTCATATTCGGGGCTATCGGCCGCGAAGAAGTCGAAGAATGCGCAGGCCGGGTCGTCGAACTTGTAGTTGGTACGCATGCTGTCGGCGACCACACGGCAGTAGCGGCCGAATGCGGCGACATTCGCGTAGATACCGGCAGTCGCTGCGGAGGGTTCGGCGTTGAGCGCCAGCCACGCGACATACGCGGGATAGGCCTGACAACCCGCTCTCGGCGGCTCCATGCCCTGATCTGGTCCGGCCGCCGCCACGAGTGCGTCCAACAGAGCCAGTGCCTGCTGCTCGCCGGGCGGGAGGGCGTCGAGGAACGCTCTGACGTTCGGGTCGTCCGCCCGCGCCGCCATGGCGTGGAAGCTGCGCCAGTCGCTGCTTATGATGCGCTGTTCCTCGGCGGCGATCGCGGCGAATACCGCGCGTGGCGCCTTGCCCACCGAGATCAGCGGAACCATGCGATTGTCGTCGTCGTGCGGGGCCAGCTCGGCCTGGATCCCGTAGAGCAGGTCACGAGCGGTAAGGGTCATCGGGAACCTCCCTGTGGGAATGCTTCCATTCAAGCGCTGTTCGCCCGCCCGCGACAGGTGTTCAGTCGCCGTGCTCGGCATCCCAGTGTCGGCGCGCGTCGGCGATGTGGTCCTTGTGCTCGCGCGACCAATCGGCGAGTGCGCTGATGGCCGCGGCCAGGCTCTGGCCGGTCTCGGTGAGCCGGTATTCGACCTGCGGTGGGATCGTCGGGTACGCGATCCGCTCCACCATGCCGTCGCGGCACAGGCGTTTGGTGGTCAGTGTCAGCATCCGCTGTGAGATGCCCGGAATCGCCCGCTCCAACTCACGGAAACGCCGCACTCCTCTACTCAGTTCGACGATCACCAATACCGTCCACCGATCCCCCAATCGGTCGAGCACATCGCGGATGCCGCAGTCGTCATCGCCACAGGGCCCGTCGGGAATAGTGCCCGCGACCTGCGCGGTGACCGCAGTGTTCGTGACCGACATGAAAGTGCCTCCTTATGCCGCGCGCCGCGGCCGCCGATGCTGGGTCGAATCCAGCAACTACAACAATCGGGAGTGTTGCGATGATCCTGGTAACCGGCATCTCCGGAGCCCTCGGCGGCCTCGTCCACCGCGGCCTGTCCACCCTCGACGACCTGACCGTAGCGGCGGGCAGCCGCTCCGGTGACGACATCACCACGCGCCGTATCGATTTCGACGACCCGGCGACGCTGTTCGCGGGACTGCGGGATGTCGATGTCCTGGTCCTGATTTCGGCCGGATACGCCGAAGACGATGTGGTGTTGGCCCGCCACGGTGCGGTGATCGACGCCGCCAGCGCGGCCGGTGTCCGGCACGTGATCTACACCGGTCTCGCGGGATCCGGCGATCTGACGACCATCGCCCTGCCGCACCGTTGGACCGAAAAACGTCTCGCCGCAGCACCTTTCGACGCGACCGTCCTGCGCAATGGCCTCTACGCGGAGGTGCCGGTCGGCCTCGCCGTCGCCGGTGCCGCCTCCACGGCCGAATCGGGTGTATTCGCGGCGGCATTCGGCACCGGCCGGATCTCTGTGGTGGCGCGCGAGGACCTGGCCGAGGTAGCCGTTCGGGTAGCCGCGGAATCCGAGCGTGATCTGGCTGAGGGGCGGCCCAGCAGACATGCGGGCAAGGTATACGAGCTCGAGGGTGTGACCGCGATCGGCGGCCCGGATATCGCCGAGATCCTGAGCGAATCCCTCAATCGCCCAGTGCGATACGTGCCGATATCGCTCGGCGAAACGCGGGATATGTTGCAGGGCAGTGGATTGGAGCCGTACCAGATCACGCATACACTCTCGTTGTTCGCGAATCTCGGTGCCGGACTGCTCGAGGCATCTAGCACCGACCTCCTCGAGCTGCTGCCGGGCGCACCGCGCGACGTTCGGACGCTCATCACCGACGCGGTGCGCGCGGGCGGGTTTCAGTCGGCATCGGTGAACGCGTCGCGCTGAACAGCAGGCCGGGCGAGTCAAGAATGTCCAGCTCCTGTGCGATATCGCTGTAGCGCATTCCCGACAAGATCTGGGTCCACGGATCGATCCGCGGGCGCGACGGTCACGCCGCCACACCCACCGCATCCTCGCGCAACAGCGTGAACTACCAGCGTTTCCTCGAAATGCTCGAACCGGCCAACCCCACCGGTGACATCCATGTCATCACCGACAACCTCTCCAGCCACAACAGCAAATCCACCCGCGAATGGCTCGAGGGTCACCCCCGGATCAAACATGCCTTCATCCTGGTCGGGGCATGCTGGCTCAAGCTGCAAGAGCCGAAACCCAGGACCCTACGCCGCCGTTTTATCTACCACCTTTGAGGAACGCAGCATTAGCAGGAATTGGTCAGAGGCGGAACCCGTCTGCGTCGATCGGCAGTGGAATCGTCGGCATCGAGTCCTCCCCATGCGCAACGGCGAGCAAGGCGGGGAACGAGGCAAGTTTGCGCCTCGGCCTTTCCTGAACCGCGCCGAGGTCGCGCTCGGTCCGATCGATCGCCCTCCACTCGTGCACACCGACAGCGGTGGGCCGGCGCTGCCGGACCAGTGCGTCGAGGTCCTGCGGGGTGGTTGCCGGGGTGGGAAGCAATCCTGCGGAATGGTCGGCGAGGAGTGCGGCGACAGTGTCCAGTGCGCATTTCTTGTTGGCGCCGATGCCTCCGGACGGGCCCCGCTTGATCCATCCCGCCGTGTAAACGCCGGGGATGGGTTCGCCAGTCCCGGCGAGGACTCGGCCGAAGTCGTTGGGCAGCACACCGCGGTCATGGTCGAAGGGCAGGCCGGACAGCGCAGCGCCGCGGTAGCCCACCGCCCGGAGTACCAGGCCCGCCTCGATGGTCTCTTCGATTCCGGTCGGGACAGCGCGGACGTCGCCGCCGGGGCCGTGTTCGAGCCGATTGCGAGCCACACGCACTCCGGTGACTCGTTGATCGCCCAAGATCTCCAGCGGAGAACACAAGTAGCGCAGGACAATACGGCGCGACGCACCGCGGCGGCGCTTGGTGAGTTCCGCGGCAGCCTGCGCTTTGGCCAGCCCGATCGGGTCCGATCGAAGTGCGGCGAGCTGGTCGGGATCCAATTTGGCCTCGTCGGACAAGGCGAGGACATCGGCGCCGTCGAGATCGGTCAGGGCGAGCAGCTCGGGAGTGGTGTACGCGGCCTGCGCGGGGCCGCGCCGGCCGAGCACCACGACTTCCTCGATCGTGCCTGCGGCCAGGGCGGCCAGCGCGTGGTCGGCCATATCGGTGGCGGCGAGCTCCGCGGGATCGGCGACCAGGAGGCGGGCGATGTCGAGGGCGACGTTGCCGTTGCCGACGACGACCGCACGGCGACAGGAGAGATCGAACGTGCGGTCGATGAAGTCCGGGTGGCCGTTGTACCAGTTCACGAACTCGGTTGCCGACGCGCTGCCCGGCAGGTCCTCGCCGGGAATCCCCAGGCGGCGGTCACCGGAGGCCCCATAGGCATAGACGACGGCGTGATGCGCTGCGGCCAGCTCGTCGTGGGTGATGTGGGTACCGACCTCGACGTTGAGGTGGAAGCGGAAGCGGCCATTGGCGGCGGCGCGCTCGAATACCTCGGTGACGGATTTGGTGGACGGGTGGTCGGGGGCCACGCCGCCTCGCACCAGCCCCCACGGTGTGGGCAGCCGGTCGAACATCGTGACTGTCGCGCCCGGATGCTCGAGCAGCTCGAGTGCGGCATACGCGCCTGCGGGCCCGGAGCCCACCACCGCGACTCGAAGCTCCTCGATCTCGGCCCGCGCAGCGGGCGGCGAGGCGTCGGGGATGCCGGGCGGCAGCGGGTTTCGCTGGTAATAAGCCTCCGCCAGGTCCAAGAACCGGCCTGCGGCGGGCGCGGTGTCGCGGGTGATCGCCCCGACCGGGCATTCGGCGACGCAGGCGCCGCAGTCGATGCAGCTGGCGGGGTCGATGTAGAGGGCTTCGGCGGAGGCGAAGCCCGGTTCGTCGGGGGTGGGATGGATGCAGCCGACCGGGCACACCGGCACACAGGAGGCGTCGTTGCAGCACGGCTGGGTGATGACGTGGGGCATGGCGTTCCTTGCTAGCGGGAGTCGGGGAGCGGTTCCACGGTGACCGGGATTCCGTTGAGGGCGGCGTTTCCGCTGACGGTGTCCAGGAACAGTGGGTCGGTGACATCGTTGGCGCTCGCGCCCGCGACGCGGGAGGCCACGGACAGCCGACTTTCCGCCGCCGCGTGCCCGTACCCGTGCGGCAGGCTGACCGTGCCCGCCATGATGTCGGTGGTCTGCCTGACGTCCACCCGCACGGCGCCGGTGCGTGAGCGCAGCACGGCGGGCCCGTCGGCCAGTCCGAGGCGGGCCGCGTCGGCAGGATGCATGAGCAGATGGTGTCGCTGCGGACCGGCGACGAGGCGGGCGTAGTTGTGCATCCAGGAATTGTTGGAGCGCAGGTGCCGTCGGCCGATCAACAGCAGCGACCCTGGATCCGCCGGAGCCGTACACAGGTCGGAGCGCAGGGTGTCGAGGGCGTCCGCTATCTCCGGTGGCACGAGGTGTAGTCGGCGGTCAGGAGTGCGCAGGCGATGCTCGACGCCCGGCCGCAGCGGGCCCAGGTCCAGCCCGGCCGGGTGAGCGAGCAGTCGCCGCACGCTCAGTTTGTAGCGACCTGTGCGCAGGAGCAGGTCCACCAGCCGGCGCGGCGGTGTCCGCAGCCGAATCTCGGTGGCCAGGGCGGGCCTACTGAGGCGACGGCGCAATACCTGCATCCGGCCGCCTCCGAGGTGGCGTTGGTAGGCCGAGCCGAGGTCGCGGAAGATCTCCCAGTCGTGCCGCGCGCCGCGCGGCTTGGGCAGCACCGCGGGCGAGTATTTCGCGGTATTGCGGACGGCGAAGGACCGGAAAACCAAGTCGTAGTGGTCTCGTTCCAGCGCGCTGGTCGGCGGCAGGATGACGTCGGCGTGGCGAGTGGTCTCGTTGAGGTAGAAGTCCACGGCCACCATGAAGTCGAGGCCGCCGAGCGCGGTGCCGAGTGCGGCTCCGGCAGGAGTGGACAGCACCGGGTTTCCCGCGATCGTCAACAGCGCCCGGACCTGCCCCTGGCCCGGCGTCGTGATCTCCTCGGCAAGGGCGGCGACCGGAAACTCCCCGGCGAAGGAAGGAAGCCCGCGCACACGGCTGCGGCGTCGGCCGAAATGGCCCGGGCTCAGCAGCCGTGTCATGTCGATAGCCGGGTCGGTGAACAGCGTCCCGCCCTCGCGGCCCAGGTTGCCGGTGATGATGTTGAGCACCTGGATGGCCCACTGGCACACAGTGCCGTGCCGCTGGGTCGACACGCCGAACCTGCCGTAGCAGGCGGCGGGACCCGCGTCGGCGAAGGAGTGGGCGAGGCGGGTGATCGTGGCGGCGGGCACGCCGCTGAAACGGCCGGCGGCTTCCGGCGTGAACTCGGCGACCGCGTCTCGGAGCGCGTCCGCACCCGTGATGTATTCGGCCAGGCGCGGTGCCCAGTCTCGCAAGACGACGTGCACCATGGCCAACAGCACCGCGGCGTCCGTGCCGGGCCGGATGAATACGTGCTCATCGGCGTCCGCGGCTGTCTCTGTGCGGCGCGGGTCGATGACGGTGACCCGCCCGCCGCGCTCGCGGATCTCCCGCAGCCGCCGCGCCATATCCGGCGCGGTCATCAGGCTTCCGTTCGACGCACGCGGGTTGGCACCGAACATGAGCAGGTGCTGTGTCCGGTCCAGATCCGGCTCCGGCAGCAGGAACTGGTGCCCGTACAGCAGTGCCGAAACGACCTGGTGCGGCAACTGGTCGACCGAGGATGCCGAGAAGTGGTTGTGGGTTCGCAGCAATGAGGCGAACGCGGACCCGTGGGTCATCGTGCCGAGGCTGTGGACCGAGGGGTTGCCCAGGTAGACCGCCACCGCATTCGCGCCGTGCCGCCGACGGGCCTGAGCGAGTCCGCGGGCCGCCGCGTTGATCGCCTCGGACCAGTCCACCTCCACCCATTCTCCGTCGATCTTGCGCAGCGGCCGCCGTAGCCGGTCCGGGTCGCTGTGCACGTCGGTCATCGCTACGGACTTGGGGCACACGTGGCCGCGGGATAGGGGGTCGTCGCGGTCGCCGCGCACACCGACGGCCCTCCCGCCCTCGATGGTGATCTCGATCCCGCAAATCGCCTCGCACAAGTTGCAAGCGGCCTTCGCGGTGCCGCCGCCCTCGGAGCCGCGTCTCGCCCGCCCCGCCTCGGTCAACGCATCGACGGCTGCCCCGGTCGTGCTCATGGTGTAGTCGCCTCCGCAAGAGATCAGCTGAAACATGAACATGACGTCATGTTATTTTTTTCGTGTCTACCATGGATGCCGTGCCCGACGCCAGCCCCCTCCGCCGCGAACCGGTCCAGCAGCGCAGCCGCGAGCGCGTCCAGCGGATCTTGGACGCCGCCGTGGAGATCATCACGGCCGAGGGAACCGACGCGGCGACGGTCCGTTCCGTGGCGGAACGTGCTGGTGTCCCGTCCGCGACGGTGTACCAGTTCTTCACCAACCGCGACGCCATCTTCGAGCAGCTGCTCGCCCGCGAACTCACGCGCCTCGATAGCGAACTGGAGGAGTCCCTCGCCACCGCCCGGCCACACCCGGACATCGCGGCCGCCGTCGAGGCGTTCATCGCCTTTCACGGCCGCCACTACATGGCCCACCCGGACTTCGTCGCGCTCTACTACGCCTCCCGGCACAACGAAGCTCTCCGCGACGACATCAGAGAACACCTCGGCAGGCTCACCGACCTGCTCCACCGCCACCTGCTTGCCACCGGCCTGCTCGCGCCCGGCACCAGCCGACGCGTCGTCGAGGTGGCCGTGGAGCTGGGTGACCACGTCTTCGAGCTGGCCCACCAGCGCGGCGACGAGAGTGACGCGCTGACCGACGAGGGTCGGATCGCCATCACTCGCTACTTGCAGGTCTATGCGGCCGCCCGCCGGCACGAGGAGCCGATCGGGCTCCGTGAGCAGGTGGTCCGTGCCGAGCCGATGGCTTCGGCTGTTTCACCGAGCGCGCAGGCGTCGTCGTAGCGTCGCGCATGCAGCGTATGCGCGCCAGCACTATTCCCCCTGCCCAGCGGCTGGAGTCGCGCGGCGCGTGGCCCACCGACCGGCGTTCGATGGTGTGCCGGCCCCGGTAGAGCATGCGGTGCTCCGGCCGCGACGGCCCAGCTAGCGTTGCCCCCTCGAGATGGTTGCCGCAGGCTCCCGTCGCTGACGACCGCTGAGTCTATGGAGTCGAGCCGACGCGCGGCAGGTCCAACGGCGGTAGCGGGCGTCGGCAGATCTCGTGGGCTTCCTCGGAGGAGAGCCCGAACATGCGCAGCAGGTCCTCGGCCACCTGGTCGGCGGCCTCGGCGTCGTCGCGTTCGGGATGGTCGTGCAGCAGGCGTCCGAGGCCCAGGGCCGCGGCGGCGACGATGGTCATCGACAGTTCCGGGTCGCGGATGTCGAAGCGCCCGGCTTCGGCCGCGGCCTCGATGTCGCGGCGTGCGCGAGGCGCGAGCCCGCGGTCCGAGTTCGCCAGGCCGAGCCCGTCATTGAGCAAGACCTTGCTGAGGGTGGGATGCAGGCGGTGCAGGCGGCCGGTGAGGCGGAAGCTCTGCGCGAAGACCTGAGCCGGATCCTCGACGTCTTCGCACAGCAGATCGAGCAGTGCTCCGTGCCGGTCGAGTGCCTCCTCGACGGCAGCATGGAACAGCTCCTCGCGGCTCTGGAAATGGTTGTAGAACGATCCCATGCCGACGTCGGCGGCCTGGGTGATCTCGAGGATCGGCACATTGATCTTGCCCTCGGCCAGCAGTGATTGCGCCGCGCCGACCAGCGCGGCGCGCGTGCGGGCCTTGCGGCGTTCCAGGCGATTGGGTGCCGACCCATTGTGCGTGGTCATCGATGCATCTCTCCTACTGGACAGGCTCACCATCATAGCCGCTCGATTCAATTTTGACGGAATCGTCAGATGGTATTGACTGACGCCGCTCTCGTGAGTGACGATATCGTCAGTTATTGGAAGGGAGTGGTCGATGAGCGGCCATCACGATGTACACAGCGGTCTGCACAGCGAGCAGGGGACGCACGCGGGTGAGCATCCGGGCCGGGCGCGCAATCCCGTGATCAAGGTGCTGGACTTGGCGTGGCTGGAGTTCGAGAAGCCCGACCTGGACGGGGCGGAGGCTTTCGCCCACGCCTTCGGGTTCGCGACCGCCATGCGGACGGCCGACGAGTTGCAGCTGCGCGGGACCGATCCGGGCGCGCCCTGCGTGCTCATCCGGCGTGGTGTCCGCTCGCGCTTCGTCGGTCCGGCCTTTCGTGCCGCCGATTCCGCCGATCTGCTGCGACTGGCCGCCGCGACCGGTGCGCGAGCCATGCCATTGCCGGAGTCACTGGGCGGACTGACCGTCGACCTGGCCGATCCCAGCCGCCTGCGGGTGCGAGTGGTCGCCGAGACGCACGAACTGGAGGCTTTGCCGACGCAACGGCCCCACATCTTCAACTTCGGGCACGAGGTGGCCCGGGTGAATGCCACGCAGCGACCGCTGCGTGCACCGGCACGCGTGCGTCGGCTCGGACACGTGGTGATCCAGTCGACGAGATACCGCGAGAGCCTTGACTGGTATCTGCGGAATCTGGGCCTGATCGTCAGCGACTTCCTCTTTTACCCGGGCCAGCGGGAGCGTGGTCCGGTCATGAGTTTCATTCGCTGCGACCAGGGTTCGGTGCCGACCGACCATCACACGCTCGCGTTGACGCTCGGGCCGTCGAACCGCTATGTGCACTCCGCGTATCAGGTCGCCGACCTGGACGCGCTCGCGGCGGGTGGAGAGTACCTGCGCGAACAGGGTTATCGCCGATCGTGGGGGATCGGCCGCCATATCCAGGGCAGCCAGATCTTCGACTACTGGCGCGATCCCGACGGGTTCATGGTGGAGCACTTCACTGACGGGGACATGTTCGATTGCACCCTCGAGCCGGGCTGGGCGCCGATGAGCGCTTCCGGTCTAGCGCAGTGGGGCCCGCCCGTGACCAAGGACTTCCTCGGCATCAAGCCCGGAGCCGAATCGCTGCGCGCACTGCGCTCGATCGTCGACGCGCTGCGTGAGGACAACGAATTCGATATCCGCCGCCTGCGCGGCCTGTTGAAAGTGGCCAACTCATGAGCACATCCATCCTCCGCACCGCCGACGCCTGGTGGGTGCAGACCCCCGCCGGTGCCGCCCGTATCGATACCACCGCGACGACCACGCGGGAACTGCTCGCCGACCGTGAGGCGATCGCCGCGGCTGCATCCGGCGCGGAAACAATAGCGGTACAGAGCCTTTCGTTGATTTCCCCAGTGACCGCGCCGTGTCGGGTGGTGGCGCAGATGACGAACTTCGCCTCGCACGTGAAGGACTCGGGGATGGACCCCGAGACGGTGCCGCTCACGTTCTTCCGCAAGGCGTCCGGATCGATCAGTGGACCCCACGACGACGTCATCCGGCCCGCGCATGTGCAGCTGCTCGACTACGAGGTGGAGATCGGCCTCGTGTTCGGTCGCGAGATGCCGGTCGGCGCTGATGTCTCGGCGGAGAACCTCGCGGACTACGTCGCGGGCCTGGTGGTTACCAACGACATCTCAGCGCGCGACGTGCAGCTGCCGAAAACGCAGTTCTACGAAGCGAAGTCGTATCCGACCTTCACCCCGGTCGGCCCGGCGCTGGTGCTGCTCGACGCCGATGAGCTGAAGCGGTTCGGAGATCTGCGGCTGCGGCTGTGGGTCAATGGCCAGCTGCGGCAGGACATGACGGTCGCGGACATGATCTACCGGCCGGTCGAGACGCTGCGCGCGCTGACCCGATTCCAGCGCATGGACGCCGGGGATCTGCTACTCACCGGAACCCCGATCGGCACCGCGCTCAGTGCCCCGCCCAAGCCGGTGGAGATCATCGGCTCGCTGCTGCCGCCGAAGGTCAAGTGGAAGATGTTCTTCCGAGGCCAGGCCAAGAACCCGAAGTACCTGAAGGACGGGGACGTGGTCGAGGCCGCGATCGGCACCGACGACGGCGCCCTCGACCTGGGCCGCCAGCGCACGGTCGTGAGGTACGCCCGATGACCGACAACACGACCCTCGAGACCTCGACCGAGGACTTGCTCTGGCCCCGGTACACCGGCCCGGAGGACCTGGCCGCCATCGAAGCGATACCGCTCGAGGCGCGCGGCCTGCCCGAATCGACCTACGCCCTGCTCGTCCGCGCGGCGACGCGATGGCCGGAGCGCACCGCGATCACCGTGCTGCCGGATGCGGCGCGATGGCGAGAGCCGTTGCAGCGCACCTACTCCGAGCTGCTCGCCGACGTGCACAAGTACGCGAACCTGCTGCGCGAGCTGGGTGTGCGCCGCGCCGATGCGGTCGCGCTGATCGCACCCAACTGCGCGGAGCTGATCCCTGCCACCCTCGCCGCGCAGCTGGCGGGCATCGCCGCACCGATCAATGGCGGCCTGTCGCACGAGCACGTCGCGGAGCTGCTGCGCCGCTCGGGCGCTCGGGTCTTGATCGCCGCCGGTCCGGAACTCGAGCCTGACACCTGGACCACCGCACGCGAACTCGCGGCGCGCGGTCTGTTGGATGCCCTGCTGGTGTTGCGTCCGACGGCAGCTCCGGAGCCGCCGCCGACCCTGCCAGGCATCGGCGGCATCCGGATCGGCTACCTCGATACCTTTGCCGCCGAGGAGGATTCGAGCCGCTTTCACGGAGAGGCACCGGCGGCATCGGATCTGGCGGCGCTGTTCCACACCGGCGGCACGACGGGCGTGCCGAAACTGGCGGCGCACCGACATTCCGGTGAGGTCTCCAATGCGTGGATGATCGCCGCCAACTCGCTGCTCGATGAGGAATCGGTGGTCTTCGCCGCGCTTCCGCTGTTCCACGTCAACGCGCTGGTCGTCACCCTGCTCGCGCCGCTGTTCCGCGGTCAGCCGGTGGTATGGGCCGGTCCGCTGGGATACCGGGACTTCACGCTCTACGCGGAGTTCTGGAATATCGTGGCGCACTTCCGGATTGCCGCGATGAGCGCCGTGCCGACGGTGTATGCGGTACTGGCCCAATGCCCGATCGACACCGACGTCACCAGCTTGCGCTACGCGATGGTCGGCGCGTCCCCGCTGCCGCTCGCGGTCCGCGAAAACTTCCAGCTGCACACCGGGGTCACGCTGGTGGAGGGATACGGCCTCACCGAGGCGACGTGCGCCACCGCACGCAGCTTCCCGGAGGTTCCCCGGCCCGGCGCGGTCGGGCAGCGCATGCCCTATCAGCAGGTCGCGGTCGTCCGCACGGCTGAAGACGGGGTGGGGGAGACACTCCCCGACGGGGAGACCGGTGTCCTGGTCATCAGCGGCCCCACGGTCTTCGCCGGATACGTGACCGGCCGGGACGAACACGGTCACCGCCTCGATGGACTGGGCACCGTGGTCGACGGCTGGCTGAGCACCGGTGACATGGCCCATATCGACGAGGAGGGATTCATCTATCTACACGGTCGCGCAAAGGATCTCATCATTCGCGGCGGCCACAACATCGATCCTGCGAGCATCGAGGACGCCCTGCTGAGCCACCCGCAGGTGAGCGCGGCCGGAGCGGTGGGCCGCCCGGACGTACACGCCGGCGAGGTCCCGGTCGCCTACGTCGCTCTCACCGCGGGCGCCGAGGCCACCGAGGGCGAACTGGTGGCGTGGGCGGCCGAGCGGGTGCACGAGCGCGCCGCCGCCCCCAAGACGGTCACCATCCTCGACTCGCTGCCCGTCACCGATGTCGGAAAGCCGTACAAGCTGAGCCTGCGCGCCGATGCCACTCGCCGCGAACTGCTCGACGCGCTCGCCGAGACCACCGGTGTGGCGGGTATCTCCGCCGCGGTCGAGGACGGCGCGATCGTCGCCACCGTCGTCCTGGACCCCGATGTCGATCCAGCCGCGGCCGAGGCGATCCTGGGCCGCTATGCGATCGACGCGAGAATCGAGGTGCGGCGATGAAAACCGTGGCGAAGGTGCTCGGGGGCGTGCTGGCAGCCGAATTCCTATACCTCGGGACGGCCAAGGTCGCGTCAATGCGCGAGCGTGCGGCGCATCTCGGGTACTCCACCACCGCTTATCGCGGCATCGGCGCGGTCGAACTCCTCGCGGCCGGTGGGGTGCTGCTGGGACCGGTCCGCCCCGCGATCGGCCGGGCTGCCGGGGCCGGGCTGGTGCTGTTGATGACCGGTGCGGTCGCCAGCCATCTCAGAAACGGCGACGGCGCAACCGAAATCGCGCCCGCGACGGGTACGGCTGTGGTCGCCACGGCCTACGTGGCCACGTTGATCGGTGGATCCCGATGACTTCGCCGACAGTTCCGGTGGTGATCGTCGGAGCGGGCCCGTCCGGGCTCACCGCGGCCACGCTGCTCGCCCAATACGGCATCGAATCGCTGGTCCTCGAGCGGTGGGAGGGCGTCTACCCGCAGCCGCGCGCGGTCCATCTCGACGGTGAGATCCGGCGGATCGTGGAACGTCTCGGCATCGGGCCGGGGTTCGACGCGATCACCCGGCCCGCCCCGGGGTTGCGCCTGGTGGATTCGCGGCATCGGGTGCTGGCGCAATTCGACCGCGATCCGGCCGGGGGCCGCAACGGATTCCCCGAAGCCAACCTGTTCGACCAGCCGGAGCTGGAGGCGCTGTTGCGGGCCAATCTGGCGCTGCATCCGACCGTTTCGCTGCGCGGCGGGGTGGAAGTCACCGGGCTGACGGTCGAGAAGGACTGTATCCGGGTTGATTTCGAAGACCGCGCGACCGGCGCGTCCGAGTCGGTCCGCGCCCGCTACGTGCTGGGTTGCGACGGCGCGAACAGCCTGGTGCGCACCGCGATCGGCGCGCGCATGCGGGATTTGCGATTCGAGCAGCGCTGGCTGGTCGTCGACCTCGCGACCACGGCCGATCCTGGGCACTGGGGAGGCGTGCATCAGGTATGCGACCCGCATCGAGCCGCGACATACATGCGCATCGGAACGACCCGCCACCGGTGGGAATTCCGTTTGCGGCCCGGCGAATCCGCCGACGACTACCGTGATCTGGCTCGACTGTGGCCCCTGCTGGCCCCATGGCTGGCCGACGCCGACCGCGAGGGCTTGGAGCTGGTCCGGGTGGCGGAGTACACCTTCCGCGCGCAGCTGGCCGACCGATGGCGTGCCGGACGCGTATTCCTGCTCGGCGATGCCGCCCACCTCACCCCGCCGTTCATCGGGCAGGGCATGGGCGCGGGCGTGCGCGATGCCGCCAATCTCAGCTGGAAGCTGGCCGGGGTGCTGCGCGGCGAGCTTCCTGAGCCGGTGCTCGCCACCTATGAGACCGAGCGGAAACCGCACGCGCACATGATGATCCGGCTGGCCAAACTCATGGGTTCGACCATGACCGAGGGCGGCGAACTGGGCAATCGACTGCGCGGCCTGCTCGCTCCGCGACTGCACCGGCTGCCCGGGCTGACCCGGACGATCATCAGCGGAGAGTCACCGCAGCTGCACCGCTCCGCGCTGGTGACCGCACCGCCGCTGCGTCGAGGTCTGGCCGGACGGCTGGTCCCGAACGAACGGATGGCCGACGGGCACCGGGTCGACGACCTCATCGCCGGGCGTTACGCCATCATCACGACATCGGCCCCATCACCGGTGCAGGCGGCGACCGTCGAACAGCGCGGCGGTGTGGTGTTGCGGGCCGTGCCGGGCACCGCGCTGCACCGCTGGCTGCGCGGCGGGCGCGCCGACGCCGTGCTCGTCCGCCCCGACGGCACCGTGCAGACCTGCGGGAGAACGGTGTCGGATCTGTACTCGTCACTGCCGAGTTTCGCGCCGAGTGCACGTCCGGCGCAGACCGGCTCGCCAACCCCGAAAGCCGCTGAACGCGTCGAACCCATCAGTCGCCCGCCCAGTTCCGGCGGCATTGTGCAGGCAGACGCGCTGACAGTGAGCGACTCCTAGCTAGGCGAGGGACCAGCCGAACGGGTCATCCCGACTGGTCGACCTCGACCGCTGAACTCGCCTGCCGGCGAGGACGTCGGCGATCTCGCCTGCGCCGGCAGATCGGCTGGGTCGGCGAGGAGTTATGAACATCACGCACTTCGGGCACGCCTGACCGCGGCACCGTCGCCGAGTGTCCTCGGCGATTCATTCCAGCTGCTCACGCGTGCGCGCATCCGCCGGTAGGGCGACCAGGCCGTCGGAGATCTGTCCGAACCCGAGGCGTTTGAGCTTGCGCCACAACGCGATCCGCGGCGTGGACGGCTCACGATGCATGCGATACGACAGCATCACCCATTGCCCAGGCGTCGCCGCTGGCGAGTCGGGCGCGAAATCCTCCGATCCGGTGACGGCATTTCACCGCACCTAGCCCCTAGCGTAGTTTTGAAACCACGGTTACACCGAGTGGGAGATGGGTGATGCCCCCGACGCGCACCCTCGCGGCGCTGCTGGGCGCCGCAGCCGTTGCCGTCAGCGGATGCTCGACCTCCCCGTCGGCGGGGCCCCCGCATCCCGGTGAGCTGCCGCTGCGGCAGGTCGCGCAGGTGGCGCTGACCGGCGGGCCGGTGCGCTTCGACTACACCAGTCTCGACGCCGGGCGCGGGCGGCTGTTCCTCGCCCATATGGGTGCCGATGAGGTCATCGAGGTCGATGTGCAGGCCCACCAAGTGGTGCGCACCCTGCCCGATGTGCCGTACGTGCACGGGGTGATCGTGGTCCCTGACACCCACCGGCTGTATGCCACCGCGACCGGCCGCAACCAGCTGGTCGCCTTCGACGCCGACACCGGCGCGGTGGTGTTCACCGCCCCGACCGGTGACTACCCCGACGGACTCGCTTATGACCCGGTCCGTCATGCGGTGTGGACGACCAACGAGCACGCCGGCACCGAGACCGTCGTCGACGCGGACACCGGGGCGGTGCGCGCCACCGTCGGGTTGGGTGGTGAGGTCGGCAACGTCGTCTACGACCCGGTCACCGACCGCATGGTCGTGGCGGTCCAGGGGCGCGACGATTTGGCGGTGATCGATCCCGCGACTTTCGTGGTGACCGACCGGATCCCGACGCCGGGCTGCGACCATCCGCACGGCCAAGCCCTCGACGCCGCCGATCGAGTGATGTTCGTCGGCTGCGAGGCCAACTCCAGCATGGTCACCGTGGACCTGGCCGCCCGCACCGTCACCGGACAAGACCGTGTCGGTGAGACTCCCGACGTGCTGGTCTACGACCCGGGCGCGCACCGGGTCTACCTCGCGGCCGAAAGCGGCTGGGTCAGCGTGTTCGACCGCCGCGACGGCCGCACCCTCGCCGTCGGCTCCGCGCATCTGGCCGACGGGGCGCACTCGCTGGCGCTGGACCCCGCCACCCACCACACCTACTTCCCGATCCCCCGGGGCGCCGACGGTTCGCCGGTGCTGTGGGAGTTCGAACCCACCCACTGAACCGTCGGGCACAACATCTTTCGACGACATGGACATGCCATGGCGGTTTCGACACGTCGACCCCCATTACGCGCGGCCACAATGGCCGCGTTGCTGGCGCTCACCGCGGCGGCAGGATGCTCGAGCGCCGACACCTCGCCCACACCCGCGACCACTTCCGCCGCGTCCGGGCGCCAACCGGTGGCGACCACCGACGCGGACTGGAAACCGGTCACCGACACTTTCGGGCGCACCGGCAAGTTCGGTGACAACAACACCGCCTACCGCATCCCGCTGGTGCGCACCGATCTGCAGGTCACCACCGCGGGCGTGTTGTCGTTTTTCAGCGTCCGCACGGGTGCGACCTCCACATCCCTGGGGAGAGCTGGTGGGTGGCGGCACAATACGTCGCGTGAACGCAACGCACCCTGGTCCTCACCAGAGCCGATCACCCGCCCAGTCGCCCGAACCTCGGGGGGTCGGTGTCCCGGAGCAGGCGGGAGAGAACCGCTTGGCCCTGGCTGCGGTGACCGACGCCTTCGTCGCGCTGGTCGTGGGTTTCGAGGTTCATGGCCCCAGCAGGCCGCGTAGCACGGGCCGCTGGACCATGACCTGGGCGCCGTGGGTGATCCGCTCGATCAGCGGCACGGTCCGGTCACCGGGCACCAGGCGCGGCAAGGGGGTCTTCACCACCAGCGCGGCGGATGCGGCGAATCCACGCACCCGGCTCGCTCGGAGTTGCAGCCCTCAGCCGGCTGCGGCTGCCGGCCCATCCGTCGGTCCATCGAGGCATGTCGGCATGGCATGCGACAGTGAGATCGACGTGGTCGATGGCGACGTAGTGCCGAAGACTGATACGGGGAGATGGTGTGGGATACGGGATCATGCCGTACGCGGTGGATGTCGAGGTGCTATCGGCGCCCTCCGCGCATACCGGCGACCCGCAGGGCTTTTTCGACTGGATGGTGGATGTCCATCGGGCCACGACTTGCTCTGAGGCCGTCCGGACGGCATTGCGGGAGCTGTTCTTTTCCGAGGAGCACAGCGGCAGCGACGGCGCGCCCTATGGGATGGCGTTGCAGATTCTGTGCGCGCGGTTCGGCGGCGCTTTGAGCAACCGGGCCTGGTATCCGATCAGTACCTCGTGGTTCGACAAGGTCGGCGACGTCCTCGACGGGCTGGGTATCGACCTCGATCCCCATCATCTGGCCTTCTCCGGATCCCCGATCTCCCTGCCGGAGATCGAGGACTTCCCGGCTATCGGGCACTTCACCCGCGCCGAGCTGGAGCCGGTCGCCCGCGCGTTCGCGGCCGCCGACCTGTCGGGGATCGGAGATGAGGAGCTCTTTGAATCAGTGACCGAGCTACGCGACTGGGTCCACTGGTGCGTCGACAACGACCTCGACCTGGTGAGCTTCCACTACTGATCGGGCCCGCACCGTGGTTCACATCCGCCAGGAGTCCAGGGCGCTGGTGTCGAAATCGCTGAGCGTCAGGCCTGCGGTGAGTTGATCGAAGCGGTCCAGCAGGTCGTCGAGCTCGTCGAGGATCGGCTGGGTGCGCCAGCGAGCTGCAACGCCACGCATGTAGTAGTCGGCGGTCCGGCCACTCGTTCTCCGGCAGTGTCAGGTGGGTGTTGTAGGTGCGCAGGGTGCCCTCGGACAGGCGGGCGCGGACCTGGGGGACGTACTCGGCGAAGGTCGGCGCGTCGGGTGGGGAGGGGAGCAGGTCGCCCGGTGCGATGCTCATCTGCCGTAGCAGCATCCGTTGGTCGGGGCCGGTAGCGGGCCGGTTCTCCGATGACGACGGCGTCGAATTCTCGGTCGGACTGCTCGAGCAATTCGAGGAGCTCAGACTTTGGGGCCGGCGTTTTCCACGCAATTGAGCGCGAAGGAACCGACTCCTTGCCGGTTCCAGGGGACGTCCAAACCGGGTGGCGTGGGCAGGTCAATGTGGTGGGGATTGTATTGCGCCGGGTTTGGTGAAGGTGAACTGCATGACGTTGAGGTGGCCGTGGCGGAAGTGGTCGGCGCACTCGGTCAGATAGCTGATGTAGGCGTTGTAGGTGTGTTGCCCGGCCAGTTCGATCGCCCGGTCGCGGTGCTCATGCAAAGAGGTGGCCCAACTGTCCAGGGTGGTGGTGTAGTGGGATCCCAGTTCCTGAATGCGGGTGAGGGTGAATCCGGCGTCCTGCGCGTACTCGTTGATCCCCCTGGGGCTGTGGCCGGTCGATCGTGGGAGCTGGCTACTCGGGAAGACGGTGCCGCGCAGGAACGCGAATTCGGCTTCGGTCGTCAGGGCCGGTGCCTGGTGCGCGTCCGCGTGATTCAAGTCTTGGGCGACGACGGTTTGTACCAGCAGCACTCCGTCGTCGGGCATCATCCGGTAGGCGAAGTCGAAGAAGGCGGGGTATCGCTGGCGGGGGATGTGTTCGAGCGCGCCGATGCAGACGATGCGGTCTACAGGGCGGTCGAATTGTTGCCAGCTTTGCCGTCGCACACCGCCGTAGGGGCAACCGCGGACGAGCCGATCGACGAGGCGGTCGCGTACGTACCGGTGCTGGTTGCGGTGGGGCGTGAGCCCGATCGCATTGACGCCGTAGCTGTCCATGGCGCGCAGCATGGTCGAACCCCAGCCGCAGCCGACGTCGAGCAGGGTCATCCCCGGTCGCAGATCGCATTTGGCCAGCGCAAGGTCGATCTTGGCGGACTGGGCTTGTTCCAGGGTGTCGTCCGGGTGAGTCCAGTACGCGCAACTGTAGGTGCGAGTCGGGTCGAGGAACTGCGCGAAGAACTCATCGGGTAGCTGGTCACGGGACGGGATCTGACGGTCAAAGAGGGCGTAACCGGTCATGGTGCGGATCTTCCTTGCATGCAGGGCCGAATCGTGTCGGTGTCGGTGCCCTCCCGCCACACAGGCTGAGGTCGGACCGCCCTTCGGGGCGCGAATGTCTGCGAGTCGCCGATCGGGCGGCTGTGGGTGCCCTAGATCGGGTGGCATCCGGATCCGAGACTACAGATCTCACAGCTATGCCAAACAGTGCGTGAGCAACATTTAACTAGGCAGTAACTGTAATGCTCGTCAAAGAGACGCCGGTGCGCGGCGAGCACGAAGCGCGGTCTTGTCCGGGTTATTGGCCCGAGCTCGTTGCAGGCTGCCCGCGGCGGATCGGGCTCAGGTTCACGCCGTGGCGGTCGGGGCGGCGGCGCGACCCCGTTGTGGACATCGGGGTAGCCGCCGACATCGAACTGATCGGGTTCAGCAACAGCAACCGTGACCCGTTTCTCCAGACCTGGACGCTGCGGCAAACAGTGGCGGAATGGATACGCTGCGTGCGGCGCGATCTCGAGACCGCGGCGGCGCTCGAAGCGCTCACTCGAGTTGTCGCGACGTCCAAATTCGGCGCCGCACGCTTCGCTCACCTGGCGTTGCGAGCGCCGGACCGGATTCTCACCAGGTACAGGTCCAGCAGAAGTGGCCTATACCCACGGACGACCGAATACGTGACTTGCTCGTACACCCCCACGCTGAACAGGATAGGCCTACCCTGGCCTCCCTGACGGTCGGGTTGATGCTGCCGTGGCAGCAGTCTGTGTGCATCAATCGATCAATTCTCGACAGGTGGCCAGCCGTCGGGCACATCATTAGCCACGACGACGCCCTGCAAATCGGATGCACCTCAACGGCAAGGGCGGGCGCCCGCGCGTGGTCGACGCCGACAAGCGCCGCGCGATCCTGGCCCGCCACCCGACAGTCGCTGCGCGAGATCGCACGCGGCGTCGGCATCAGCCTCGCCGTCGTGCACGGCGAAGTGAAAGCCGCTCAACTGGGAACTGCGCCCACCACGGAGTGACCACTCGAAAATGTTTGATGTCGATGCCCCGGTGTATGATTCGTGACAACTGCGAAGGCCGCGGGTTCGAGTCCCGTCACCTCCACTCATGGGGGTGTAGCTCAGTCGGTAGAGCAACGCATTGACCACAGGGCACCCGATGCCCAAGCAGAAAGGCCCCGCCAGCTGGCGGGGCCTTTCGCATCGATACGGTCTTTGAACTGGAAGCATCGTTGACCAAGAAAAGAGCGGCTGACGATGACTGACTCCGTGGCACCGCATCCCGGTCTCACACGACGCCCCTCGCCAGGTGGGCCCATGACGCGCAGGCCCAGGTCTCCTTCTTGCCGACATCACTGGCATCAATCCTGGACACAGGATTCGGTCGGGTCGTCGGACCCCTCCTTTGGACGCAACCGGCACTGGCTTCTGGCTCGCCGCGCGCTGACCCCGAACAAGAATGGCGAGCTCGACATCGCCTACTACCTCTGCTACGGACCGGCCACCTCGCGGCTGGTGGACCTGGTCTGGACCGCCGGGTCCGGCTGGCACGTGGAAGAGGCGTTCCAGCAGGCCAAGAACGAGGCGGGGCTCGACCACTACCAGGTCCGCGACTATCGGGCCTGGTACGCGCCCACATCACCTTGTCCATGCTCGCGCTGGCCTACCTCGCCGCCTCGAACGCTATTGCCGCAAAGAGGGACTCGGTTACCAGCCCGCAGACATGATCGCCCTGACGTTACCCGAGATCCGCTGCCTGCTCGTCGCGCTCGTCCTCACCCCCCATCCACGGCGTCGATCACATCTGGGCCTGGTCCCACTGGCGACGCCGCCGCCAACACCAGGCCCGCTTATCGCACTACCGCCGCGGCCACCCACTCGACTGATCCGAGAGTGCCGTTGCAGTACTGCGCGAAACCGACTGCAGAGAGTGCCCGATCAGTCCCGCGCGGCGACTGAGCGCCGCCCTGTTGACCCTGCTTATCCGCGCCCGCCACGCGGCCGTGTTTGTACATGTCTGCGGGTCAATCGCACGCCCACTAGAACATTGCCCGATTGTGATCGAAGACGCGCTATCCCGCCCGATCCTGAGAACTATCCGTAGCGGCCCAAAGGTTCGGGCTGTGCAGCCCCGCTAGCCGGCGAACCCGGGGCACAGGTTGGTGGTGGCGGCGCTGACGAAAAGCACGCCCTGGTGGAACTGGTAGATGGTCTCGACCGCGGAGATCTCGTCGAGTACCGAGGTGCCGCCGCGCAGGTGATCGCAGGTCGCGTACCCGGCGGCGACCATCTCGTCGGCCTTCTTACCGGGCAGGGTGGCGTGGTTGATGCTGATCTCCTCGAGGAACGAACCCTCGGCACTCGGGTCGGCGGTGGCGATGGTACCGCCCAGCACGGTTGCGCCGAGCGCGGCGGCGGTGACGGCGGTCGCGACGGCGAAGGTGCGGAAGCGGTTGCGGGTGATCCCCATGATGTGGTTCCTGTTCGAGAGGTGTTGTGCCTGTGAGATCTAATGATTCCGTCCCGGCGCTCCCGGAAGTAGCCACCCCAGGGATGAGTCGGCCACCCCCTGTGGCGCGCTGGACGCACGGGGAAGGGCCCCGGTGCGCGGACGGGGCCGCGCTCGATAGCGCGAGGTTTGTTTTTCCGGTTCTGGTCGGTCTGCTGTCGGTCGCGGGCGGAGCGTCCTGGACTGATGGTGCTCGGGAACTATCGCAACGCCGCTTCGATCTGGCGTAGCTGACGTTGCCAACAAAGCGGGGGCGATTCATGACCGGCGAGTTCGTTGCCGACGGCCCGGCACTGACCGGTTTCCGGGAGCGCGCGAGCGCTCCTGAGGTAAGCCCGGCGCCGACTGCGCGGGACTGGATGTCGGCCACCAGGAGTGGTTGGGCGAACCGGTGTCTGCCGATGCTCATGGCGAATCAGAGCGGGTGGGTGCTGCGCAATACGTGTGCTGTGAGTGCGGTGTGGACGGGGGAGGAGGGCCCGAGCGGTGTCAGCGTAATCGCGGACCCGCCCGACGCCGAGGAGCTGGTACCGACCAGCCATTTCGGGTCTGGAATTCTGACCGGCACATCCCGATCGTGTTCCGTACCCCGCCGGGCTACGACCGGGCCGGCCAATTGGCCCAAGGACGGGCCTGTCCGCGCTCGAAGGACTGATCGAAACCGATTGAGGCGAGCGCGAGTTTCACCATGAACTGGAAGTTCACCCGGCCGATGACGCCGGTGTGCTTCGCTCTCGGCGAGCCGATTTGTCGTCGCACTCAACAGCAGCGGCACCGAGCGATGGGTGGACGTCGTCGACATGTCCACGATGGCAGGATGCGCTGCACTGCAGCGAACCGCAGCAGCGATCCTCGAGTTCTGCGGCGAGTAGATTCGTTTTCCGATACCGCAGCATGGGTCGCTGCTGCTAGTTCAAGTTGTGGTTGGATCGCGCAGTGATCAACCGCAGGCCCTTCCCTGGCGCCAACTTGGCGCTGATTGTCGAGTTGACCTGCCGCAATGCGTGGGTGATGCACCTCTTGTGCCGACAAGAGAATTATGTCAAGTAGATGCTTCAACCTCGTCGCCCAGCTTCGTAATCGGCGACCCACGGCCATCCGTTGAACTGTACCCCTCCACGAGAAGGGGTGTGACGGTTAGATGTGCGAACCATTAGTGACATCCGACGGCGAAGCGGGAATAATTGAGACCTGGCTTTGGGCAAGCTTGCTAGGAGCTGCGAACCTGATGGGGGTTGTGGTCCAAATACGCTGTCCTGCCGCACGCCCGTGCTGACTCGTGCAGGTCTGAATATGTGAGGATCCGAGGCAGGATGCGTGGAAGCCCGCCAGATACGACGCGGTGGGCGGCGTTTGGGAATCTGACGCTAACGGTCCGAGTTCTGCGGCGGACCATTACGGAAAGGTGCAATCAGATGAGCTACGACTACGTCACTGAAGAAGTCAAGGATGCGTCGGTGAAAGACGCAATTGCAGAGAAAAAGCGCACAGCGTCCCTTAGTGCCGCCAAGAGTTGGCATAAGAGCAGTTTCTATTCCGACATCAGCTATCTGGTCGATCTTGCGAATGCTGACCCTCCTTCGAAACCGGGAGAATTCCTCGCCGTTGCCGGGCAAAACGGATTCTGGGGATTGTATTACTACTGATGCTGGTCGGAGTGACTACTTACACTCGCCCTGGCGACGAAACAATACCGACCGAGAGGAGTAGCCGGCACATTGACTTGCCCACCGTTTGGGTTCCAGCCGAAAGGCCTGATGCTCAACGGGCGACGCGGCGGTGTAGGTGCCGATCTGCGCGGTCAGCGCGGCGTCCTCCGCGGCCGACGTCGTCGAGATCACCCGCCGCTGAACTTGGCCCAGCGGCTTGATAACAGCCGTGTACGCCTTCGCGGCGGATGCGGTCGCGGGCAACCCGACTCGTTCGGCTGCGCTGCGGTCGGTGAGCACCGGGGTGAGTTCGGCTACCACCGGGAGCGGCGGGGTCGCAGCGAGCATCCCGCGCAGGCATCCGCACGACCCACCTGATCCATCGCCGGATCGGAGCGGCTGCCTGCACGATGTTTGCGGGTGTGCTCGCGCGCGGGTGGTTGGAGCCCATTGTTGAGTTCGCCGACGATGAGGTCTGCGCAGTCGGTGGCGGCCCGTGGGCCGGTGCCGGCGTGAGCAATTGCCCGAAGAGCATGGGTGTAGGAGGAGAGGATGGTGTCGAGGGCAGCGCCGGGATGGCCGCGGGGTGGCCGACGGGATGGAGGTGGAAAAGTCCGAGCACGCCGATGGGCAGCCCCATATCCCTGGCAGCCAGCCTTCGCCGCCCCTCGGAGGTGCTGCTAGTCCGCCTTGTACGGCGTATCCGTCAGCATTCGAACGAGCGCGTGGCTTGTGTCGGGATCGTTGCATTTGATCGCTTGCCCAACGCTCGTGCCATCTTCCGTATTATCTTCGATCAGAACCGCCCAGGTCAGCGTGCCGGCTCCGCCAGGTTCTACGTGATCAGGGTCGACTCTTTCAACCGTGTACTTACCCTCTGTTCCGGTATCGCTGTCCTGGTTGATCATAAGAGTGCCTGTACCCCAGTTCTGAAAGCGGATGCTGACACTGCAGGGGATCGGCGGTACACCCAGCGTGACGGCTCGATCTTCCCGTTGCGACAGTACGATCCACGGCCGCGTCGCTTCATCATCGGTGCCTGCAGCCACAGCATTCATACTGACAGGGGCGTCGGCGGTGTTATCGGCTGTGAAAATCCATTGTTGGCCGGAGCAGTTGAGTTCTATGAAAATACGGTGGACGCCATGGCCCTCGTCTTCAACGAACGCGGTCCCGGCTGGATCCTTTGTGTCTGTGCCGTCGAACACCTCGACGGGAGCGCCGGACAACTCGACCGATCGACCGCCCCCGGCTCGAACCGACATCGTCAGCGCTGACAAGCTCACCGGCCGCGCCGCCACCCGCACATGGAATGTGTCTCGTCCCACTGTGGTGAAGGCGAACTCGGCGGAGTCTCTTGCCGGTATGCTTCGAGGGGCGTTCCAGCCGTATGGAAATAGTTCGACAGCCATCAGAAATCTCCTACGTTGTCGCGCCGCCGGTCGGATGGCGGCATTCTCTGTCGAACCTGGGCCATAGCCGCCCACGCGTCCGGCAATGTTTTTCATCTAGTTCTTTCGGACAGTGCTTTCATGCTCACCAACGTCTGTTCTCATCGCGACTTTGGGGGCTTCGGGATCGCGGTGCAGCGCCGACTACCGCAGGCGGAGCCGGCGAACCACGGTCAAGAATGAGCGATCAATTTGTGGCGGCAATACTCCCTCTCGCAAAGGCTATTCAAGCTGATGGGATCGCCGAGGAACGTGTTGCACTTCGGTTGCCCTGGGGGGCGTGAAATGCACGTATTGCACGGTCCCCACGGCTGCGGAGGTGCTTTCGGTTCCTCTCGCTCGATTTGGATTCGTCTGTGACCGTCGTCTTTGTCATTGCATTCGATTTTGTGGTCGAGCAATCCCACTTTGCCTTCCAGCGCTCGGTAGACGAGCTTCCCTTCCTCTCCGGGCTCGACAACGTCGGGCTCGACGGATTCGAGTGTGAATATGTCGCCCGGTAGTGGCTGACCTGGACTCTGGGTAATTTTGAGCGTGGCGGTTCCGCAGTTTCGGAACCGAATCTCCGCGCTCTCTGGCGCAGGCTGAAATCCGTGCGATTTCAGGGTTATCTTTCCTTTGGGCAGATCGATCCATGGCCGTAGGGTGTCACTGTCGGGATCGTCGGTACCGGCGGCCGCGACACTGACGCTCGCGCTGGTGTGGGCGGAGTTTTCTACGAATAGCGTCCACTGTTGGTCCTGGACGTTGAAGGTGATCTCGATGTGGTAGACCCCGTTCCCCTCATCGATCAGGGAGGCGGTGCCTGCCGGCTGATCCGGGTCTTCGTTCTCGTCGAGCACGTCGACGGCGGCTCCGGCGCTCAACTCGAATAGTGCGCCCGCGCCGGCTTGTAGGGAAAGTGTCATCAGCTCGGGATCGACGTCACGCACCGCGGTCCGGATGTGGATTACTCCAATCGGTGATCTTGCGGGGAAGACGACCGAAATAGTGTCTCCAGCAGGTACCTTCTCGGGACTGCCCTGCCAGTCGTCGGGGAACAATATGAACAAGATATCCATCGCTGGTCTCCCTCGGTCTCGGGGGATCGTTGGGTCTTCGCGGCTACGATTCGATGCGGCTCTACAGCGGATCCGAGCAATCCGTGTGTTTCGCCGGCGGTTCCATGGGGTGTACGGCGCCTCCTTCTATTTACCGAAATGAGTGTGTGGGTCATGCCCACAGTTCCGGCACCTTGCGGGGTCCCCCCAGATACCACCTGGTTCATAGTCGCGGCAGGTACACCCTGGAGCGCTGCATGTGTTGTGGTCCGTCGGGCCTGTGTCTACCAACACGACCGTGATCAGTGTGTGCTCAGGATTGGGGTCGTTGCACTGCAGCTGGTGGGTTATCACCGGTGGTCCGTGGGGGTATGCGATTGTTGGGAAGCCGATAACGCATTCCACCTCGAGGCTGCCCACAGCGCCCGGTTCCAACTGGGAGGGCAGGTCGCGTAGCACATACGGAGAGTCCGGGCCGCCGAGGTGTACTCCGATGGGCTCATCGATCCAGAGGGTGGTGGTACCCCGATTGACGACCGTAGCGGGTGGCAAGTTGGGGTTGATGAATCCGCGTTCGACTGCGACGTGGAGCCAAGGCACCAACGTCGCGTGATCGGAATCGCCTGCGACCGCGTTGATCAACACTGAGAGTTGGTCGGTGTTTTCGATCGTCAGGGTCCAGTCGAGTCCGGTGCTGTTGGGTTGGATCTCGATGAGGTGCAGTCCGTTGTCCTCGGCGGTGATCGAAGCCTCCCCCGCTGGTTTCGGGTATCCTTTCTCGAACACGTCGACCCACTGCCCTTCCCCTAGTTCCACCGGTTCCCCCGCTCCGGCCTGTAGGCGGAATGTGAGGACGTCGCCCCGGTCAGGGCGCATCGCGACGCGGGCGAAGTGGGATCCGTCTTCGGCTGAGACGGTGAAGGTGAACCGAGCCGAATGTTGGCTTGCCAACTGGTGTGTTGTGGTCCACCCGGTCGGGTAGAACTCAGTCGACATGGCTGATGTTTCTTGTGTCGAGTTGGCCGCTGGGGCCGATGGCGATGATGTCGGCGTAGATCAGCCGCGCCGGCCCGTCTACGGGCGATCCGGAATCTGGTGTGGGCGGGTAGCTTTCGGCTTCGGTGAGCACGATTCGACGGGGCCGTCCGCCGGCTTCGGGGACGTGGATGCTGAAGGTGTTGTTCAATTTGTCGCTCGCGGTGACCACGGTGATCCACCCTGGGCTGCCGATCACCTCCGAGGCGGGTTGCCCGGACGGCGGTTGGCCGGAATCGTCGTCGTAGACCTGCACTTCGGCGGTGACGACGCTGCGGTCGCGCGGCGCCACCGAGCCCACCCCGGTAAGCCGAAGATTCAACTGCTGATTTGCTGTATCCGGCGTGATCTCCAGCTGCCGATCGGGCAGCAATTGAATCGGCTCGGTGCGCGTCACCTCCGAAAGCGCCAGTTTCCTCGTGTCCGTGGTGCGGGCCTGGTAGCGGGCCAAAGCCAACTGGACGAACGGGCAGTACGCTCGACCCGGGTAGGGTGATAGGTCCACGTCGGCGTACCAGCGCCGGGCCGTGCTGTCGGGCTCCACCGGGTAGGCGACACCGGGGTGGCTGGGGCTCTGCGCAGTGTCGGCGGTGAAGGTCACAGGTGCGGCGAGGTGTTGCGCCATCAGTAACGTCGGGATGGCGCTACCCAGCCACACCGGGTCACGGCCGACGAAGCTACGGTCAGGGGGGACTTCGACGCCCGTCGTGGATGTCGGACTGATCAGGACGGCCAGCATCTCTTCGGCGCCGCTCACGTACCACGGTGGTTGCAGATACACCCGTATACGCCCACCGCGGCGCAGCCGACGCACCTTGCCGTCGGCCGTGACGTCGGTCGACCAGTGGAAGGAAGGCACGCAGTGCGAGACGTCGGGCGCCGGAGGGCGCGTGGTGCTCGGCACATCCACCTTGAATGGGGCGACCACCCGGCACGCCGCGGCCGATGCGCCGGGGTAGCAGTCTTCGAAACGCGACACCGCGGTCACCGTGTAGGTGATTTTGCGGCGGCGGGTGTCGGCGAACTCGTGCCTGATGACCGGTAAAGCCTTGCCGCGCAGCGTTTGCTCGACGGTGAAGCTACCCAGCGCGACGGTGCGAGTCGTGCCGCCGGGGCCTAGGCCAGGGGTCTGGTCGGGGTCCGTCCAGGCGGCGCTGATTTCCAGACGACCAGTACTCGGGATGTGCACCTTGAGTCCCGAGGTAACCAGCACGGCGTCGGTGCCCGCCGTGGTGCGGCGCGCGTCCAAGTTTCCGGTCGGTGCGGCGAGCGGCTTCTGTACCGCGTGCACCAAAGTGAGTTCGCGAGACGGGGTCACCAACGCGTTCCCGCTTTCGGCGATGCCGCGCGCCACGTCGTCCTCGGCAAGCCCGCCACTGATCCAGCTCGCCACGCCGAACTTGCCGACGTCCGCCGGCTTCATCGTCGAGAGGATGTTCAATGTGAGCTGCTCTGCGCGGCCCAGCTCCACTCTGACAACCCTGTGGTCCGCTGACGTTGTTGCCTTGCAACCGGACTCGACGGCCACGAGATCCAACCGGATGGCGGCCCGGTCGGGCCACGGCGCCCAGGCGGGCCGGGTGGGGATGCCGTGAATGGCAGGCAGCGGATCGCCGTCGGGATCCGGCGGACGACGTTTCACCGCGATGACCACGCGCTGGGCGCCCGGATCGGGCAGCCATGGAGCGTTCATCGTGTCGCTGGGGACCACGACGTAGCGAGCTTCTCCGCTTCCCTCTAGGCGTGCGCCTGGGATATCTGTCGCCGTCTTATCCGCGCGCGTGGCGATCGCGAAGAATTCGTCGATTTGCTGGTCGGTGACGTGCGGGCCCAGCGCCGCATCGAAGACGGAATGCTGCAGCGCCAATTCCAGCGAGGCGGACGGACAGACCAGGTGACGGCGTGCGGTGGCGCGAGTGTCGTCGACGACCATCCTGTCCAGCGCCTCGCCGGCGGCCAGATTGGCGCCCGGGAGGACTTCCGGCGGTGGGATGGGTTCGAATCGCTGGTGTGTGAATTCCAGTGACTGTGCGTTGTCCGCAGGCAGCAGTTCGCTCGGTCCGAGACCGCCGCCGGCGAGGTCGGCGATGCGCACGCGCATGCGGTACGTGCGGCCGAACCGCAGTCGTGGCAGGCTGCCCGGCTCGACTTTGTCGCTGGCTCGGAAGGGCGGATCAGCCGGCGTGGGCGGCATCGAGTCGCCGGTAGGCACCGTGCGGCCGGGCCGCTGCACGGCCAGGCTGTATCCGTCCCATCGCGCGACCAGTTCATGGACGTACAACCCGTCGTGCGGACCGCCACCGGTGGTCAGCGCGTCAGGGCGAATATAGCCTTCCTCCAATACCTCTGAGCCCAGGGGTTGCCCGCCGACGGTGTAGCTCACACGACGCTGACATGTGGACAACCACGTGCCGACGTCCTGGATGTCGATGCGGTAGCCGCCCACCAGGTCTCCGGCCAGCAGGGGCTGCGCAAGCAGATCCGACGAGGTTGCCGCGCTGCGACTCATCCGTTCGCGCATGGCGCTCGCACGGCCCCGGTCGACCAGCGCCACACCTGCCGACCGCAGGGCCGGCAGATTTCCTGCCACAGCTCGGGCGTCGCGGCGATCGGCGCGACCCCCACCCACCATGCGCAGCGCGGCACCGTCGATGTCGAACGCCAATGATTCGAAGCGGGATCCGGCCTCCTCACCGAGTCCGGCGCTTCCGATCGCCAACACTCCGTCGGCGATCGGGCTGCCGGTGGAGTCGGGGACGAAGCGCGTACCGGTCACGACGTATGCGGTAGACGGTGAGAGGTCCGGCCGAGTGGGATCGTCCGCAAGGCCGGTATTCGTCCACCCCGGCGGTTCGGCGGTCGACCACATCGGGCGGACGCTGAGAAGCTTCTGCCCGTTGAGCACGCTCGCGTCGATACCGAAGTCCAGTAGCAGACCCAGCGCCCGCAGCAGAACTGGATGGTCAGCTAATTGCGCCACACTAGTGTGGAATTCGCGCTGCTCCTCGGCCGCGGCCAGGCGCGGCTCCAACGGCGTCACGTCGCGATCACGCCGGTAGAAGGCGAAAGCTTGATCGAGCGCCGAGGACAGCACTCTCCTGTGGTCCTCGGTATCGTCGGTGGCCAGGCTGCCCTGCCATTCGGCCGTCGCATCGGCCAAGGCACGGTGCAGTTGCTCGTCGCTGCCGGGCGCCGAATACCGGGCATAGGCTCTGCCCGTAGCGCTATAGGCGTTCCGAACTTCCGTCACCGCCGCCGCCGCCGGGAAGACATGGATGGGCCTGCCGGCATAGGACACGGCCCGATACGGCCTCACGGTCATATTCGCGCCGAACACCGCGGCCCACGCCGATAGCTGTTGCTGGAGGCTGAAGCCGGGCGGAATGCGGTGCACCTCAACGGGATCCACCGCAGCGCTGCCGCAGGTGAACGTGAAGCCGGTGCTGTCCAGCCACTTCGGCCATGTGTCCAGCCCGAAGCTTTTCAATGTCAGCGGTGCGCCACTCGGCCCGAACAGGCGCGGGGTGAGCAGCACTGACACCACACCCACCTGTCGGCCCAGGTGTGGGATGATGCGGCCCGCCGGGATTGCGGTCCAGACGAACTGTCGACTCAGTACGGCGGCAGGCTCCATGTCATTCTCCCGCGAACGCCCGGCAGTATGTCCGCCAGGGATAGGAAGTTCCCACTGGACCCAGCGTGGCCGCCACGGACGACGCCGGTGGCGCAGCGATGGCGGCTCGCTCCGGCGCCAGCATGTCGGGGCCGGCGAAGCTCTTGCGGCAGGTGAGTTCAAAGCTTGCCGACCACAATGTCAGGTCGATGACGACAACGAGTTTGGCGGATCCTTCCAGCCTGTTCGGGGTGTAGGTGAGGCTGAGAGTGAGTTCCACGGCCACCCTGGCCAGCCCGAGCAGGTCGATGCTGCCACCGATGCGCAGGTATCCGGTGATACTGACGCGACGGTCGTAGACGAACACGATCCCACCGAAGACATGGACTTCGGCTGCCACTATGGCGAAGTCCACCGCGACACTGGCGCCGAACTCGATGCCTCCTACCAACTTGGTCAATCCATCTGGTTGACCACCGGCAGCCACTGCCAGCTCGAGGTAACCGCCGCCACCAAGGCCCGACACCGTGACCAGGAACGGCCGCTGCCGGGTAGCGAATTTGAAATCGATGGTGAGTGGCTTGTTGACGAAAGACAGCGTGACACCGGCCTCGATCGCCAGGTTCGTCAAGCTGAAAACTCCGACCGAGACGGCAGGCACGGCCGCCACATAGCGCACGGCGACCGCTGTCGGCAGAACCGAAACTTGTGGTTCAGCACCGGATTTCAACATGAAAGATTGCAGCGTCCGAACGAAGCGCAAGGCGCCGTCGAGGCTGACTCTACGCACGTCGACCGTGACGGTGGGTTGTGCAGTCGGCCCAGCCGACCGGCTTGTGAAGGCTACTTCGTACAGCTCGATGACCACGACCTGTCGTGCGCGATCGGGAATGTTCAGCGAGAAGTCCGTCACACGGCCCTTGGTCTCATCCGGGCCCGCGTCAAGGCTCAGCGTCGAGGTGGGGCCCGGTACGAACGGGTCGACCGGTTTGGCCGCCGCGCCGGACAGCTGTTGTGTCCACTGCAGCCGGGGCGCCCCATTGCGCCAGCTGATGGCTGGTTGATCGGTGACCGCCTGGATCAGATTGTTCAATTTGATGACACCGAACAGGGTCGCGTCGTCGCTGAACAACGCGGCAGGGCTCGGATAAGGCTTACCAGACGGAGGCTTGACGATCGGTCCGCGGTCGCGGGCGACACCGTTCACGGCGGGCATGCTGGGCGTGGCTACCGCACCGGTGGCAGCGCCAGCCTCGGCGAAGTCGATCTTCGGGGTGTCCACAAGGTCGAGCAAGACGGTCGCATTGGGATTGCTCAATACCTGTGCGCTCAACGTTGCGCGGATTTCTCCCGGCGCCTTGGCGCCGATCAGCTTCTGCAGAGCAGGAAGTGCCACCTTCAGCTGGGAAAGTTTCGGGTGGGTGCCGTTGGGTGCCTGGCCGATGCCGAACTCGGCGGTGAGCACATGCTGAATGGAGTCGCTCACCGGCTCATAGCCGTTGGCGCCGGGAGTCACCAGCAGCGGGATAGCGCGGTCGATGCGCGCCGCCGGTCGTCCCGGCACGTTCGGGGGTCCTTGCTTGTACTCGTCGTCCAATTTCTGGGATCCTGCCGGAGTCCCGTCGGTCACAAACAGCAGGGGCAACGTGGCCGCGACGGTCTCCCGCCCTGACTGCAGGATCAGTGCGAAGTCGATCGGGTCGCCGTGTTGTTGCGGCCAGAACATCTGTTTGCCCTCAGGCGGGCCGTCGACTTCCCATGTCAGCTGGCCGGCGAAGCTCACCTGCTGGAATGGGAACGCCCGCTCGTGGTTACCGCCCGCACCGCCGCCGAAGTCGCGCACCGGCTCGGTGATGACCAACGTATGCTTCTCCTGCAGCGCGGCGGGGTGACTGGTCTGTTCGCCGAGCATGTCGGGTCTGAAGACCCGCTCGAACGTCTCGATATGCACCACACGGTGCCCGAATGGGAACAGTCGCCCGCTTTTGACGACGCGCACGTAGTAGTCGCGACCCATCGCAGCGCGGTGGCTCCATTTGAGTTCCGGAGTGCCGCCGAACTCGGCGGTCAGTGAGAACCAGGCACCCAGACTACTGAGGATCAGCCGGTTCGCGGTGACCGGCAGTTGGGCTGCTCTCTCGACTATCAAGTCGACCGTCTCGTTGTCCGCATCCAACGGCGTTTTCTGGAATGTGTTCTGGCGGTGTAGGGCGCGGAACGGGCGCAGGGATACCACCGGGCCTCCGGCTCGGTTGAGGATCTGGCAGTGCCACAAGCCAGTAACGCCGCCTGTGCTTTTCACCGGCAGCGGTGCCGGGGCGCACCGACCTCCCGAGGGCAGCGCCATCAGCAGCCGCCACGGCAGTTCCAGCACCGAACCAGAATCCGGTTGGCCCTCTGGGGGCCGGAGTTCACGAGCGGTCATCGCGTCGAGCACACCTTGCACAGACAGGGGTATGACTGTGCCTGGAGCAATTTCGAACCGCAGCCGCGACGGGCCGGCGGAGCGTGCTTGACTGCTCTCGCTGGCTTCTTCGGCCATGTGCTGCGGAGGGAAATTGACATCCAGACGGGCGTCTTTTCCCGCGATGAGTTCCGGCGCGCCGTGCCCGTTCACGCCGCGTCGGAAACCGCTGTCTCGTATGTGGACATGCAGCAGGTCGTCGGGCCGCAGCAGCGTGTACCCGGCGAGGGGGCCTGCCCAGGCATCCACCAGCTGCCACGGCGACCAGGCGCGTGGGTCATGCAGGTCCCCGAGCGCGGAATCGTAGCGGCGATGCATCAGACCGGCAGGCGCCCAGAGGGCGAAAATTTCTGTGCGTGTACTACTGGTGGCCGCGGCGGCGAGTATGTCCTGCCGATCACCGTCGGAGGTGATGATGCCGCCCATGTCCCGCCACAGTGCGGTCGCAACTGTTCGGATCCACAGGCGCTGCTCTCGGCCCGGGGCCAGAATCAGTTGATTCGCCGACGCCGCGAACGTGTCCGAGAATGGACGATCACCCAGGGGAAGACCATCCAGATCGGAAGGGGCTCCCCAGGAGCCGGTGTATCGCCAACGGCGATACCGGCTTCCGGGTGGATTGGCTGGATTCGTAGCGTACAGTTCGAATCCGCCCGAAATGGGCATCGTGCGCAGCCGTCGCGAAGGTCCGCCTTGCATCTGTATACGCGCATTGTCTTTGATTCGCCAATGCACGACCCCAGCGCCGACGGTATAGACGATATGGAGGTCGTCGGGGTTCGTCGCTGCCGTAGCAAACCCGGATGTCACGCTGTTGTCGGGGAGAGTGCGAGATGCCCAACCCGAGGTCCAGGCACCGCCAGCGAATCGCTGGTGGTAAACGTTCGCTCCGGAACGGGTGAACAACTCGATGCGATCCGTGCCCGAGGAAGTGACGCTGAGCCAGTCGGCCGAGGGCGCCGCCGCGCCCGGTATCGGCGGCCGACCGAGCCGTACCCAGCTACTCCAGATGAGTTGAGAGGTTGCGTTATCAGCACGGCCGGGGCGATGCCAAACTACGCCCTGCTCATCACCCACAAACAAGTCGACCGTCCCCGGCTTGCGACAGCAAGCAGCCAGTCCGTTGATCGTATGCTTGATCATGAGCCCACCGCTCTCATAATCGCCCCTGTGGCTATCTTACAGCAACAGTGTGGATCGGTGTATGCCCGCAGCATTGAGTATTCGACTACTCGAATTCGCGATCACGCCCCACGCGGCGATCCAGGCCATCGCGCCCTCCCCGCTGCTGCGCCGCGCTGGCGGCAGGCGGAAAGCCATCGCCATCGACTTCTTCCTGGCCGTCGACGTTCAGGCCGATTCGGCCCACGTTCAGCTCAAGAAGCCATGCCTCGAGCGACGAAAGAATCCTACCGCGTCGGCATGTCGAGAGATGTACGTCGAACTCAATTGTGGGTGAGCGCCGCCACCTGAGTACCCGTCTACTCAAGTCCGGAATGGCAAAAGAGTGGCAAATCGAGTAACAGTGTCGCCACCACTGTCGGCACCAGGTGGACGTGCCTTCGCGCGGGGTGGCGGGTCAGTTCTGGTATGCCTTGACTGCGGCGACGGCGAGGTTGCGGGTTTCGGCGCAGCCGGGCCCACTGACCTTTACCGCCTGGATGCGGTCTTCGGGTGTACCGTCCCAGCCTCTGGTCGGGAACGGCTGAGCGACACCGACGTAGGCGCGTCCGGCTGGTCGGAAGCCTCCAACGCATCATGCGCATCCTGCCCGACAACGCACCCGCCACCTACGACCCGACCCGCCTTACCGGCCACGCCGAGCAAACGCTCCTCACCATGCTCACCACCACACCGGCCGCCCACAGTGACCTGCAGACATGGGCGAGCCACGCATACACGCTCGCCGAGCCCCTGGAACGCTTCTTCGACGGGGTGCTGTGCTCGTCATGGCTGATGATCCCGCCGACCGCGCGGCCCGCCTCGGACTGCTCGCCACGGTGTTGCACCGAGCGCCCGCCGGGCTTGACTGGCGAGCGGTCCACCGCCTGTGCGGGTAGGGCGACCTGCCCGGGCGTACGACGCTACCCGCCCGCAGCATACCCAGACGACGCGAGTTTGCTCGGCCTTTGCGGGAATGCTTGTCCCCGCATTTCGTGCCCTACGACATGGTGACGAGCTCTAGGCCTGGAGTGTCATGACGCTTTCCGAAGAACCACTGCGGCTCCAGGACATTCCACAGGCGAGCAGCCGGGTCGGAGCGAATCGGTGACTCGATGGGTGACACCGGTCCGAGATAGACCCTCCTCGGTCGACGTCTGGCCGCAACCGGGAGTGTCAATCGGCTGGAACGGGGAGGTCAGGGCAGAGGGTGATATAGTCGATGTCCGGCGATACCCATCGGTTCCAATCCCGGTGACTCATGTTCGTGGAGAGCTTATTGCAGAGTTCGTCGGGCCAGGTCGAGGGAGCTGGCCAGATCCAGTAACCGTCGACTCCGCTGGTGACGATCACCCGGTTGTCGGCGCTGACCTCGACGGAGTAGATCTGGAGCAGCGGGCCGTGAAGCGATCCGCCGATTGCTCGTCCGGACTCGGTGTCCCACAGCCGGATCGTCTGATAACTGCTGGAGACGATGTAGCGGCTGTCGCGCGTGAAGGCAACTTGGTAGGAGCCGATCTCCGGAACCTTCATCAGCTCGCCGATCGGCGCGCCGGTCTCGGCGTCTCGCCGTAGTAGACCAGCTACACCGCCGGTGACGATATACCGTCCGTCCGGACTGACTGCCGCGGAGGTGAAGCCGTTTTGAATTCCGCTGTCCTGCACGGCAATCGGCAGCCGCGTGTGTATATCCCAGGTGCGCAGTGAATCCGAGCTGGCTGAGATAACTCGGCGGCTGTCCGGGCTGAACAGCACAGTGCTCGCTGAGTACTGGTGACCGCGCAGTGGTGCTCCGATCATGGAGCCGGTATCGATGTCCCACAGCAGGATCGAGTGGTCGTCGCATGCGCCCGCGACCACGCGGCTGTCGGGGCTGATGTCGAAGGTCACCATCTTGCCGGGACAGCCGCCGAGTTGTTGCCGCAGTGGTTGCCCGGTTCCGGAGTCCCACACGCGTAGGGCCGTCGCGGACATGGACACCGCACGGCGGCCATCGGGGCTGAATAGCACCCGCAGGATGCTGTCATCATGCTTGACATCGCTGTTGCCGATCGATCGGCGGGTGGCGGTATCCCACAGCAGGACCCGACCACGGTCGTTCCCGGACGCGACCCGGTGGCCGTCGGGGCTCAGCGCGACGCTCCCGATGGGGTCTCCGCGGGGATCCTGCTGCGCCCCGGGGGCGATCATCTCCTGGTAGGCGCCGGTCGTGGGATCCAGGAGAAAAACGCTCCCTTCATAGGCGCCCAGCACGGCATGTCGGCTGTCACTGCCGTAGGCGAAGGATTGTGGGCGAACTTGTCGACCGTCAGGGGCGTATCGGCCGGGTGGGTCCAACAGGCTGTGCCCGGGTGAGGCACTGGACGCGAAGTTCCACAGGCGCAATGTTCCGTCGATGCCGGCGGAAAGGATTCGAGCGGTGCCGGGGACGAAGGACGCACTCACGACCGCGCCTCCGTGGCCGACCATCGGTTCGCCGATGGGGTCTTGATTCGACGAATCCCACACTCGCACAGTCCGATCTGTGCCAGCGGACACGATCACTGTGCCGTGTGGACTGTAGGCGACGCTTTCCACTCCACCGGTGTGTCCCGACATCGGTTTGCCGATAGCGGCCCGGGTATGGGCGTCCCATTGCTGCATGGCCGGGATGCCCTCGGGCAGATACGGCGCGTACAGCGGAGATTTGCCCAACCCTCCGGTGCCGGTGACAAAGCGTGTGCCGTCGGGGCTGAACGCGACGCTTTCCACGGGCTGCTGGGTGGGGACCGGATCGCCGATGAGCTGACCGGTGGTGGCGTTCCACATCCGCAGTCGACCGTTGTGTTCTTCGATTTTGGCCGTCATGGAACCCGTAATGATCTCCTGTCCGTCCGGACTGATCGTGACATTGCGAACGATTTCATGGCCGATCGAGGTCATCTCGCTGACCGGACGCCGCGACGACAGGTCCCAGAGCTGGAACACGCCTTCCACTGAATCCAGTGCATCTACACCGACGAATCCGGCCACCGCAACGCGACGACCGTCAGCGCTCACGGCGATGCGATACGCGGACCGAAATACGCTCAGCGGATCCCCTGCCAATCGCCCGGTGTCAGCATCCCAGGATTCGACAAGTCCGCCCGCGTCGTTGGCGCCCGCGGTGACGAGGCGGCGGCCGTCTGGGCTGAAGACGATATCGGCCAGTTCGTCCTGCCCGGTGTCGATCGAATACAGCCGACGCGACGAGTCGAGGTCCCACAGCTGGATGAAGATCTTCTGGCGCCCGGGCGCAGGTTCTTGCTGCAGGACCGCGACGCGGTGCCCGTCGGGACTGAGGGCGCTGCGGATGATGGTATGTCCGGTGTCGAAGATCCGGTAAGTGGTCGACAGACTGTCGAGCGTTGTCAGTTGCACACCCGGATCGGCGGTCATCGACAATCGTTGGGCCGCCAGCGTCTGCATGATCGCCCGCAGGTCCTCGCGATTGCTGCCCGCTGCGAGCAGCGACTGAACCTCGGCCCCGAGCCTGGCCGAGGTCGCCTCACGAAATCGGGCGGCGACCTCGTGTTGACCGATAACGCTGCGGACCAGGGCGAAGGCGGCGACCATCGCCACGATGACGGTCACAGCGAGCACGGCGCGCAGAGTACGAGCGCGTTTGCGCAGGACCTCGGCGTGTGCTCGCGCCGTCTGCAACTCAGCCTGTCTGCGTTCGTCCTCGGCGCGGGCCTGGGCCTGTTCGCGGCGATGCGAGGCACGCAGAAAAGCGGCGGCAGGGCGCAGGCGGTGCCCGAACTCGGGGGTGTCGGCGAGGTGTTGCGCCGAGGCCAGCCGTAATCCCTCGAACAGCCAGCCCTCGTCGCGGTCGTGCTGTTCCCAGGCCGTCGCCGCCCGTTCGACGCTGTCGGCCTCCTTGAGATCCTCGGCTTGCTCGCGCAACCAACCGGCCAGTGAACCCCATTGGCGGAAAAGGCTCTCTGTCGCCACCTCGACAACCGTTTCGCCGCCGAGTTCGTCCTTGACCAGTAGTCGTCGAGCGACGAACGCGTCGAGCAACGGACGGGCATCGGCGGGTAACTCCGCCCAGCGAGCCATCCGCCGCAGCGGCTGGTCGGTGTGCGGGTCGATGGTTGCGAGCCAGGGAATGAACGCGCTTCGCAACGTGGACAGTTCGATCCGGCGGGCCGCCTCGTCGCCCGACAGCAATGTGTCGATCTCGCTTTGAACGACCCGGTGCATGCCTCCCATCGCGTGGTAGTCGGCCAGGGAGAGTTCGCCGGTGTCGCCGTAGTCGCGGTAGAGCCGCGACAGGGTCAAGGCGAGCAGTGGGAGCGTGTCGGCGCCATCGCTTGCATCGGCCAACAGCGCCTCGACGAAATCGGGTGAAAGTCGGACCGGCTGTCCCGCCGCCGTGGCGCGCGCCGCCGGACCTGTGATGACTTCCTTGAACTGTGTCGCGGGCATCGGCTTGAGGTCGCTGAACTCACGAGCTCGGAGTCCGATGAGCTGCGGTGCGGTCTGCATCGGCTCGTAGCGATCGGAGCGAATGGTCACCATCACGACCATCGACAGGCCCGCAGTGCCGATCAGCTCCGCCAGCAGTACCAACAAGCCGCTCGCCTCGGTTCCGGCATCGGGTGCGAAGAGTTCTTCGGACTGATCGATGGGCACAACGAGCATCGGGGCATCAAGGGAATCAGCTGCCGCGGCACGTGTTTGAGCCTCTCGCAGCCACCCTGCGACGGTGCTCGGCACGGGCTGCACGCAGGATGCTTTGATCTCGCCGAGCGTCGGCGAGCGCATCCCGAGCCCACTGCGCACTTGATGGATCGACACGGCCAGACCGTGGTCGCCGGTCAGAGCGGCGCGTTCGGGTCGCACGACACCACACACCAGGAAACTCGCGGTGTCTCGTCGCAACCTGGGCAGGAGCCCGGCGCGCATGAACGAGGACTTGCCCGTTCCGGAAGGACCGAGCACCACGAACAGATTTTCGGTGCCGGAGTGCCGGATGCCGCGCAGAACATCCATCGCACGCAGGATAGCGGTGTCCCGGCCGAAGAAGACCGCGGCATCCGCCTCCTGCATCGGCTCCCAGCCCCGGTACGGCGCGCGGCGAGGCTCATCGGTCGGCGGCCACGGAAAGTGCTCCGCGCTGATCCCCGCGTCGCGCAATCCTCGAGCCAAGAGATCGAGCCCAACCTCGTCGAGCCCACCATCATCGGTGTACAGGTTGCAGAACTGCCACTCACGCGCGATCGTGCCGCCGGCGCGCGGGTCCAACCGTGCGCAGAAGATGCGCTTATCCAAGGCCTCGGCGAGTCGGAATTCCGTGGCGCACTCGTGCGAGGCCTCCCAAGCCGGAGAGATGAGGCAGATGACCGCCTCACAACGATCGACCGCACGCGCCAGCTGCTCCTTCCACCGGACTCCAGGTGGGATCCCGCTGTGTGGATCGACGTCGAGGAAGATCTCGCCGTCGAGCCCTGGGTCGTGTTCGATCAGCCACTCACGCACCGCGATCGCCTGTTCCCGGTCTCGACTGGAGTAGCTCATGAATACCCGGTACATCCCCACCACCACGAGTCGGCCGAAAACTCAGCGTCTCCATTGTGGCGTCAGTGGCCGAAAGGGCAACTCGGCTTCCGGAGACCCTCACGAAGAGAAGGCCCGAAAATACCTGGGATCTGTACTACCGACAGCGGCCCGAGGGATGTTCGCGCCCTCAACGGGACATGCCAGCGAGGTACGCGGTACCACGCAGAGCCCTGGTAGCCGCTACTCTCCCACCTCCGGACGCTGCCCGCGGGCTCGAACACGGGCACCGCGCTGACCGGCCGGCCACGACGTGACCTTACTCGGCCTGCCGCACGGCCAGCCCGCGGCCATCACCGCCGACTTGCCCGAATCCACGGTGCCCACCGACTGCGGCGACTTCCGGCTCACCGAACCGAACGCCCGGGAGCTTCATCGCTGAGCCATCCACCAGCCGCCCCCCTTGCTAGCCGCGTATCCCTTCGCGGACAGCTGCATGGAAGAAACTCTGCCGCTGATTCGTGAACCCAGCGACGAAGGCTTCCGGTTGAGAGGGTGTTCTGAGCACCGACAGAACCCCATTCCCGACCGATCGAACCGCCCACCCGTGTCAGCGCCTCCGCTTTTGACCGACTAACTACGCAAATTTTGCGGATCTGCGGTGTCCGGACCATCTCAGGGGCCCTAAAAGAACGCATCCTCCGCAAATTTGCAGAGGATGCGTGACAAAACGTGTCCGGAGGGGGAGTGGACCACTGCGCACACGTGCTTCGTCGACGACAGATCCTGCCCCTGGCGTGAGGGCCAGACGGCGGTGTCTTTCCGTCGGAATGGTGGGCCGCCGACAACCGCCCGGCACAGAAGGTGGTCGGAACCGAAAACCGGATTTGCTGCTATTCGAAGACTTCCGCGTGCCACCAGCGATCGGAATCGCTGAACCAGGGGCCGACCCGGTCCGCGTCGAGGACCCGTAATTCCTTCAGATCGATGTTGTACCTGCGGTAGAGCGCTACGAGCTCGCGCAACCCGTCTTCATCGACCGCATCGAGATCTACGGTGAGGTACAAGGTGCGCACCCGTCCTTGGTAGGACTCGATGCAGGAGATCTTGTCGAGCCACCCGAAAAACGCCGCCTCGTCTTGCGGGGAGTAGTAGGTGACGCCGGTGGCCTCGATGACCACGGTGCCGGTGCTGTTCATCGAGACTTCCCGCCTGGGTACACGTTCGTATAACCACCTTTCTTCTCTTGCACGTCCCAGTGCGGGCCACCGTGCGCTGTCGAGCCTCGACCGGTTGGCACCCACACACGGCCATCCGAGTCGAGCCAGCCGGACCCCTTACCCGCCGCTGGCGGCCAGGTAAGAGTCCTCATGTTGGTCGGGATTTCCATGTTCTCTGGTTCAGCGGTGTGTGGTGAGCGTTCGGGGCGGTACTGCTGTGGAATGGGTGCGGTAGAACTCGAGGTGGGCTCGGGCTGTTCGGTCCCAGCTGAACGAGGCGGCGAGGGCTTTGCCGTGCTCGGTGCGGCACGGGTCGGGAACCAACGCTCGCGCGAGTTCTGCGGCCAGCTCGGCGGGAGTGGCCGCGTAGCTGATGGCCTCGCCGAATACCTCGCGCAGCACCGGGAGATCGCGTGCGACGACTGGGACTCCGGCGGCTAGGGCTTCCATGGCAGCGAGCCCGAATCCCTCTTTGGTGGAGAAGAACGGGAGGAGGGTCGATGCCGCCACGAGTGCGGGGAGTTCGGTGTGTGGGACGGTGCCGAGGATGGTGGGGCGGATGTCGAGTTCGGTTGCGCGAGTATTGAACTGGGTCCGGTAGTCGCGGTAGTCAAAGAGTGTTTCGCCGCCTGCGAAGACGAGGTGCAGGTCTGGATGATCGTGCCGTAGCAGGGCGAACGCCTCGAGCAGGTCGATGCTGCCTTTGCGGGGTTCGATGCCGCCGACGGCCACGATGTACCGGCCGAGTCGGCGTCGCCAGGCGGCGCGGGCATCCGTGGCGTCGGGAGAGTCATCTGCGGCGGCCGCGAAGCGGTCGTATTCGACGCCATTGGGAATCACGGCGGGGCGCAGAGCCCACCCGGCCTGAACCTCGGCCGCGACGGCGGCCGACACGCAGATGTGTGCGTAAGGCTCGACGATGGCGCGTTCATGGCAGCGGGCGAGTTCGGGGGTGGTGAAGTTGTCGAGGTGGTGGATGGTGCGGATGCGGCAGTCGACGGCGTTGGCGCTGATGCAGTCCTGTGCGTGCACGATGTCGTAGTCATCGGGAGTGAACGCCTGCCGCAGTACGTCTATGGAGCGCATGATTCGCGTCCCGACCTGTTCGCCGTCGGCACTGGTGAATGGAACGACGCGAATTGTCACGGAGGAATCCACGGGGCGGAAGAAGGCCGCGTCCCCGCCACGTCCGAGCGTCCATACGGTGACATCCGCGCCGAGCCGGGCGAGCGACTCGGCGAGATTGAGCGTATGCACGACCCCTCCACGGGGTTTGGTGGAGTACGTGAGAAGTGCGATCCGCATCAGTAGCCGCTCTTTTCGGTCATCAAGTTGTGGTAGGCGTCGACACGGCGTTCGTCCAGGTGCCGCAGGACGCGCCGGGCTCGCTCGACCTCGGCATCGATGTCGAGGTCTGCCACCGCGAGGCCGCCCTTGGACCAGGTTTTGGCGAGGACGTCACCGCCGGGGCCGACCACCTTGGCTTGGCCGAGGAAACGCAGGTTGCCGGTGATTCCGGTTTGATTGGACGATGCGAGAACAACCTGGTTCTCGGCGGCGCGGGCCTGGTCGTACAGGTCGAAGAGGCGGGATTGCCGATCGTTGGGCATCCGGGAGGCGCGATCGGTGACGCTGGCGGGCCAGGCCGACAGCGCCGCGATGGTGCGGGCACCGTCGAGAGCGAGAGCTCGCGCGGACTCCGGGAACGTCTTGTCGTAGTCGATGAGCATCCCGATCCGGCCGACCGGGGTATCAAAAGCCGCGAAGCGATCTCCGGCCGCATACGCGAGGTGTTCGCCGGCCGGCTGGTGTACTTTGCGGTGGCGGCCGAGCACCCCGTCGCCGGTGAGGCATACTGCGGCGTTGTAGCGGACACCGTCTGCACGTTCGGCATAGCCGACGCAGATCGTCATATCCCCGGCCAACCGGCACAACAGCCGGAACTCGGGTCCATCCGGGTCGATGGCCTCAGGCCCGGCGGCCGGATCCGGGTTGCGGAGGTCTCCGATGTAGCCGCCGAGGCTCGCATCGGGTAGCACGAGCAGATCGACGCCGTCCTGGGCGAGCCGGTCGATGATACCGGCGATCTTGTCCAGAGCGCGGGCGATATCTGCGCCGAAATGCGCTGCGACAGCCGCTATTCGGGTGACGGTCATTGGTCCGCCTCAGGCCGCCGCAGTGGTGCGGGCGGTGGCGGTGATCTGCCCGGCGAGGTGCTCGGCGTCGCGGGCGATGGCGGCGAAGCGGCCCGAGCCCCAGGTGTGCAGCCAGGGCAGCCCGAGAAAGTACAGCCCGGGCGTGGTCGTGACGCCGCGGTTGTGGCACGGGTGACCCTCACCGTCGAAGACGCCGACGCGCAGCCACCGGTAGTCGGTGCGGAACCCGACCGACCACACTACCGACGTGATATTGCTCGCCGACAGATCGAGTTCGGTGATCTCGCGCTGCGGACGCCACACCGGGCGGTACCGCGGTTCGGTGGGCGCGTCGATACCAGCACGGGCGATATAGGTGTCGATGGAGTCCTTGATGCTCTCGGCGACGGCGTCGGCGGCATCGAGGTCCCGCTCCAGCGACGGCTCGAAGTACGCTGTGCCGCCGGCGACATCGACCATCCTGCCGTAGAGCGCCATCCCCTCGACCGCGAATTGGCGCAGGTCGATATCGCGGCCGCCGTCTCGACCGGTGACGTAGTGGTTGGTGTTCTCCCGCTTGCCCAGCCCACCCGGCTGATCTTCGATCGGAATGTCGTAGTGGCCCATGTCCTCCAGCCATGCGACGCAATCACGGCCCCTGTAGAAGCGGGCGACACGGGGCGCGGTCCCGACCGCGAGATGTACCCGCCGACCCTCCAGATGGAGGTCCTCGGCGATCTGTGCTCCTGATTGGCCGGTACCGACGATGAGGACGGCGCCGTCGGGCAGGTCCGCAGGGCTGCGGTATTCGGCGGAGTGGAGTTGCTGGATCGAACTCGGCATCCGCTCGGCGAAGCGGGGCACGATCGGCGTGTGGTAACCGCCTACTGCGACCACCACCTGATCGGAATGCAGTGGGCCCGAGGTTGTCTGGATGTCGAAGCCGCCGTCGACCGATACCGTGACCGCGGTGACGGCGACGTGTTCGCGAACCGGCGGATCGAAGGTGTCGGCATAGGCGCGGACCCATGTGTAGACCTCATCGCGTTTCATGAAGCCGTGCGGGTCGGGTCCGTTGTAACGGTAACCAGGCAGCACACACTGCCAGTTGGGAGTGACGAGAGTGAAGTTGTCCCAGCGGGTGTCGCGCCACTCGTGGGCGATGGTGTCGCGCTCGAGGACGACATGGTCGATGCCGCGAGTGGTCAGATGCCAGCTGATCGAGAGCCCGGCCTGTCCCGCGCCTATCACGACGACGTCACGGTGTTCCACGGTGGTACCGGAGTCTGTCTGGGGGGTCACGGTTTTCCTCCGGTGTTTGGCGCCTCGACCGACGGCGGAGTCATCGACAGCACGCGTACCGTGCCCGGTGATGTCCGGGCCTGTGCTGCGCTTGCTTCGATGGCGTGCAGGGTCTGCATGGCGGAGGTGCAATAGAAGCCGAACTTCTCGCGCACCCGCTCGGACGCGCTGTTCAAAGCGCTCGAGGCACGGGTCAGGAAGTCGTCGATCGGATAGTCGACGCCGGTGGCCAGATGATCATGGATCACCAGCGAGGGCGAATAGCAGGACTGGACATTGCCGTCCGGCCAGCGGATGTCGAATGCCACCTCAGGCATGGATCGCCTCCAGCTCTTCAGGCACAGCGGGCTGCCCGACCACGCCATGGCGGGCGACGACACTGTGGTAGAGCTCGGGGCGTCGGTCGCGCAGGTTGTACATGCCGCCGCCGCGTGCCAATTCGAGTGCGTGATCGACGTCGACGGTCGCGGTGGCTAGACCGGGTTCGGTACCTGTGGTGGCGAGCAGGTCGCCGCCGGGGCCGACGATCTTGGCGCTACACACGAAGCGCAACGAGCCGAACGTCCCGGCCTGGTTCGACGCGACCCACACCACCTGGTTCTCGACTGCGCGAGCGCGGTCGAAGATATCGAAGCGCTGGGTCCAGCGGTCGTCTTCGAGTCGTTCGGTGGTGGCGGTGCGGGCGGTGGGCCAGGCCGAGAGCGAGGTGATGATCTCCGCGCCGTCCAGTGCCAGCGCTCGTGCGGCTTCGGGGAATGCCTTGTCGTAGCAGATCTGCATGCCCATGCGGCCGACCGGGGTGTCGAAGGCGCGATATTCGGATCCGGCAGCGTAGCAGAGGTTTTCGCCGAGGGGCTGATGTACCTTGCGGTAGGAGCCCAGAACCCCGTCGCCGGTCAGTGTCACGGCGGCGTTGTAGCGGAGATCGCCATCGGCTTCGCAAAATCCGAGAGTGACGACGAGTTCACCCGCCATCGCCGCGATGCGGCGCAGTTCCGGGCCGTCGAGGGTGAGCGCCGGCGGCAGACTGCGTAGACGGCGCTGCTTGGCCTCCTCGCTCTCCCCACCGCCGCCCAGGCTGGGCAGGTAGCCGCCCAGGCAGGCCTCGGGCAGCACCAGTAGTCGGCTACCGCGTTGCTGCGCCTGTTCGATCAGCGAGCCGACGGTGGCGTAGCAGGCCTCCATGTCGCGGCCGAATTCGGCGGCGGCCACGGAGATCGATAGTTCGGTCATGAGTGTCCCAATCCGGTTACCGCGCTGTCGAGCGCGTGAGTGACTTCTCCGTCAGGCCAGCGCAGCCGCACGCCGGGAGTCGCGCTGAGCACGCCGCACACGGCGGTCGTCGCCGGGCCTACCGGGTTGACGGGGGCGCCGGGGCGATCGGCGGTGAGCATCGCGAAGCCGGGGAAGCAGGTGATCCAGTCGGCCAGCTCGGCGCCCGGCGGGCGCGGGATGCGCGCCACATCGAGTTCGACCCCGACACCGCTGGCCTCGGCGAGCATGCCCGCGGTCCCGGCGATGCCGGCCATGCTGACATCCTTCGCGGCCTTCGGACCGGTGTCCGAGACGAACCGGCCCAGTGCCCGCAATTCCGTGCCGCTCCGATGTGACGACGAATCCCATTGTCGCCCGGTATATCCGGACCGCCAGCCGCCGCCCAGGTCAGCGGTCAGCCGGAGCTCGTCGCCGACCTCGCCGCCCCCTCCTGGCACCGGCCGGGCGGTACGGCCGAGCGCGGTGACCGACAGCGCCGCCGGGACACCCAACTGGGTGTGGCCACCCAGCACCGGCACCTCCCAGATGCGGCTGGCGGCACCCAGGCCCCGGAGCACCCGGGTCAGCAGCGACCGGGTGGGCGCGGCGACCGCGTCGAGAAGGCCGATCGGTTCTGCACCCATCGCGGCGAGATCGTTGAGGTTGACCAGGGCCGCACACCATCCGGCCCATTCCGGGTCCCGTTCGACCATGGAAGGCAGGATCGCGTCGCACGCGGCGACCAGGTCGCAGCCCGGGACCGGTGCGCCGTCATCGCCTCGGAATCCGACGCCGCCCAGTGTCATCGGCCTATCGCCCAACTCGGACAGCGCTTGCCCGAGCATTGCCTTGGTGGTTCGCGCCAGCCGCTCGATTCGGTCGATCGGCCAGCGCATCTTCAGGTGCGGTGTATCTGCCACGGTGGTTTCGGCGAGCGCTGTCCACCCGAGTTGGGAGAACAGCGACCGGTAGCGGGTTTGCACGGTGGCCTCGAACCGAAGAACGTTATGGGTTTCGGCATAAGCGCACGCCGCTTGCACGAGTGCGCGGCCCACACCACGGGTGCGACGCCCGCAGTCCACCACCAATCGACTGCCGGTCCACCACCCGAGGTCTTCGGTGGTGGCCGGTGCCAGGCGCACTCCGCCCAGCAGGGCTCCGTCCGGGGCGATCGCGACCAGGATCTGGGCCCTGGGGTCGTCGTCGATGTCGTCGGCGTCGCTGCCTGCGAACATGCCCTGCTCTGTAACGAAGTTCTCTCGGCGCAATGCGCGATAGACGGCGACATGTCGGGTATCGGCGAGCTGGATGAGGAATCCGCCTGCGGGGTCGGCCGGGGACGGATATCCGGAAAGGACGCAGTAATCCGGCGATGAAGCACGTATCCCGGACAGTTCGTCGATCCAGGATCGGGGTGCGGCCGTCGGTTCGCTCGTCGTCATCTCAGCCTCCTGCGGTCTGCAGCACACTGCACGCCCCACACGCCGCGCATCCGGCCTTCTGGTCCGTGCCGAGCATGTCGGCTCGACGTAGCTCCGCTGCCACGCGCCGGGTCACGTCCTCGAGGACCGCCGCGGTCGGCGGGCTCGCACGGTCGACGTCGACGGCCAGGGTTCCCGCGAGCGGCCGGAACGGCACCACGAACGGGTACACGCCCATGGCGATGAGTTCCGCCGCACCCGAGACCAATTCGTCCGGGTCTTCGCCCAGTCCGACGAGTAGATACGTGGAGACCTGGTTACGGCCGAACACTCGCACTGCTTCGGCCCAGGCTGCCCGGTAGTCGGACAGCGGCACGGTGGACTTTCCCGGCATCCATCGAGCACGCACTCGGTCGTCGAGCGACTCGACGTGGATGCCGATCGCATCGGCTCCCGCGTCGCGTAGCTCGCTCAGAGTCGCCAGGTCGCCGGGGGGCTCGCACTGCACCTGGATCGGAAGGGTCGGCACCGCTTGCTTGACGGCTCGCACACAGCGGGCGAGGTGCCTTGCACCACGGTCTTTTCCGGCCGAGGTGCCGGTGGTCATCACCAGTTGCCGGATACCGTCGAGCCGCACTGCCGCCTCGGCGACCTCGGCGAGCTGATCCGGTCGCTTGACGGCGATCGTGTTGCCGGACGCGAGAGATGCCTCGACCGAACAGAATCGGCACCGTTGGTCTTCGCCGTAGCGAATGCAGGTCTGCACCACCGTGGTCGCCAGCACATCCTTTCCGTGCAGTCTGGCGATCTGCTGGTACTCCACGCCGTCGGCGGTGCGCAGGTCGTAGAAAAGGGGTCGGCGCACCGGTTCGACGGTCACGCCGAGATCGGTGCCCTCGTAGAGCAGCCGATCGGCACGAATCGTGTATGGGCTCTCCGGGCGGAGGGGGATGGCAGCGCCGGCACCCCCGAACAGCACATGACCGTCGTCGCTGGGGCCGGCACCGGAACGGCGCTGCACCGGCACATCGACGCGGATGCCCAAGAGTGCGAGATCTACTCGCGTGGATACCTCGGTCATGACGGTCGGCCTACAGTTGGTAGGTGGAGTTGATGATGGCGCCCTTGCGGGCGTAGTGGATCAGCGCGTCCTGCACGTCCAGGGGATGCGCCGGGATCACACCTTCGATGAGGTCCTCCTCGCGGGCACCGTGCAAGGCGAGACCGAACCGGCAGGCGAACACCTTCCCGCCCTCCTTGATGAAGGTGGCGAGGGCCTCGTTGATGTTCTGCTCACCGGGGAACCCGCTGTCGCCGGTGGTCGGAAAGCCGCGGGTGGCAAGGCAGTTGATCGCGCCGGGACCGTAGAAGTAGATGGCGGATTCGAAACCCTTGCGGAGTGCGCGCGTCGCCTGCAGGATGGCCACGAAACTCACCGACGATTCATGGGCGATGCCGTGAACCAGCGTGAAATAGGTTTCCCCTGCCTCCGCCTGATAGTCGGGAAAGATCTTGGTGCCGCCGTAGATACTGGTGCCCTTCGGCAGGGCCGGGTGCGGGATTTCGGCGAGCGATTTCGCGATGTTCTCCTCGATCGCCTTGTCGATCTCAGAGGTCGATGTGGTGGGTGCCGACATGGTTCGTCTCCTGGGCGTGGTCGGTGGAAATTCGGTGATTGGCAGTGCGCCCGTTGGTGTCCGGGTGGTCACCGATGGACCAAGTTCACGCTCGGCGTGTTGCCGGTTGGTCACCTCGGGAAAAATTGGAGGTTTCCGGATGCTCACCACGCACGTTTATGAACGGGATCACTAATCCCACTGTGACACAACATAATTGGCTACACTGTCAGCGTGTCGCGGTGCGGCCTGGGTTGGTGCGAAGTCGATGCGGTGTAATCGTCGTCCTGGACTTTTGGGGTTTCTGTTAATCGCATCGACCCAGTGCCCCTTCGATTCGAAACATAGACGAAACCGTTACTGGGCGGTACCAATCGCTGACGGACTCGACCTGACCGGCAATCGATAGCTACCCGGTCGCCACCTCCGTAGAGCTGGCCGAAGCCGTCGGGCGCGTAGTGATCACGAGGTTGTGACCGGTCCTGGCGGCGGCTACGTCCGTGCTGGTCGATTCGGACGCTACGCCAATGGCGCGCCGTGCTGGTCGATGTCGCGGGTGTGTCTGCTATGCGAGCCGGGTTATCTCCACGACGACTTCGAGGTCGGTCGAGCCGCTGCCGGAGAAGATGCCCTTCAGCGGCGGCACGTCGGCGTAGTCGCGGCCGACGCCGATGGAGGCGTGCTGTTCGCCGATGGCGATGTTGTTCGTCGGGTCGTAACCCCACCAGCCACCGGTCCACGCCTCGATCCAGGCGTGCGACTGACCGGCCACGGTCCGGCCGATCTCCACCGCGGGCTGGGGGTGCAGGTAACCCGACACATAGCGGCTCGGAATGCCCATGCTGCGCAACAACACCAGGGTCAGGTGTGCGTAATCCTGGCAGACGCCTTGCCGTTCGGCGAACGCCTGTACCGCCGAGGTTTGCACCGAGGTGGTGCCGGCGATGTAATCCATCTCGCTGTGCACCCATTCGGCGGCGCGCACGACGGCTTTCGCGGGCTCCACGCCGCGCGCGAGCTGCCGCGCGACCGAGGCCAGCCGCCGATCCCGCGGCACATACCCGGTGGGCGAGAGCAGTTCATCGAACCGGTCGGCGACGACGTCGTTGTGCAGTTCCGCCCAGGACAGCTCGTCGGCGGGACCGGCGAACGGCTCGGTCTCCACCACCGAGGAGCCGGTGACCTCCAGTTCGGTGTGCGGGGCGTGCAGATCGAACGCCGTCACCGCGGTACCCCAGTAGTCGGTGTAGCGGTAGGACCGCGTCGACGGCACGGTTTCGACGCGGTTCAGGATCACGTTCTGCCGGCTGTCGGCACGCGGCGTCAGCCGGGCCTCGTTGAACGACCGGGTGACCGGGGCGTCGTAGACATATCCGGTGGTGTGCACCACCCGCATCCGCCAGCTCACACTTCCTCCGCCCGCCGATCGTGGCTGCTGCGCAGATCCGTCCACGCCACCCAGGGGGCGGCGTGGAAGTACTGCATCGAAATGGCCTCGCTCACCTCGCGGCATGTCATCTGGAGCAGCAGCAGCCGGGTCTGCAAATCCTCGAGCAGGATTCCGGGCGGCAGGAACTCCAGTTCACTGCGGCCGCGGCCGAGCAGCCGCTGCGCCTCGTGCCGGGCGGCGAAGCGGCTGTTGGGGCGCTGATCCAGTTCCCGCAGGCATTTCTCGGCCACTCGCAGCGAGTGGAACACCGAGCGCGGGAAAAGCCGGTCCAGCAGGATGAATTCGGCGACCAGATTGGCATCCAGCGCGCCGCGATGGGTGCGCAGATAACTGTCGTGCGCGCCGGCGGAGCGCAGCACCGTGACCCAGGCGGGCGAGGACGTGCGGTCACCGGCACGCGACAGCAGCAGCCGCACCGTCATGTCCACGCGTTCGATGGATCGGCCGAGCAGCAGGAAGCGGTAGCCGTCGTCGCGGCTGAGCGTGGAATCGGACAGGCCGGCGAACATGGCGGCCCGGCCCTTGATGTAGCGGAAGAACTCGTGCGGGCCCAGCGCCCGCGCCGCGGTCTCGGCCGCGGCCAGGCCGTTGTAGGTGGCGTTGAGGCATTCCCACATCTCGCTCGACGTGACTTCGCGTGCGCCGCGCGCGTTTTCGCGGGCCTTCGCGATCGAGTCGATAATGGAGCCGCCGTGTTCCTGGCTGAACGCGACCAGATTCGTCACCGACCAGACGTCGAGCTCCTGCCCGTCCGCCGGTTCGATGCCCAGGACCCGCAACAGCACGCGCGAGGTGCGGTCCGGGTCGACGGTGGCGTCCTCCAGCAGCTGGTGGACGGCGACGTCCAGGATCCTGGCGGTATCGTCGGCACGTTCGACGTAGCGGCCGATCCAATAGAGGGATTCGGCATTGCGGGCCAGCATATTTCGCTCACCGACTCTCTCACCCTTGCTGTTGTTGCTGTTGTTGCTGGTTGGCCTGGTTGGCGGTGAGTTCCCGGCCCAGCTCCCGTTGCTGCGCTTCGGCGGGCTCGCCGACCAGCTCCACGCCCGCCAGCTCGCGTGCCGCCGCCGAGGTGCGCGGTGCGAGCACCCAGGTGTCCTTGCTGCCGCCGCCCTGGCTGGAATTCACCACCAGCGATCCCTCCGGCAGTGCCACCCGGGTCAGCCCGCCGGGCAGCACCCACACCCCGTCGCCGTCGTTGACCGCGAAGGGCCGCAGGTCGACGTGGCGCGGCAGCAGCTCGTTGCCGATCTTGGTGGGCACCGTGGACAACTGCACCACGGGCTGCGCGATCCACCCCCGCGGATTCGCCCGGATCTTGCGGCGAGTGGCCGCCAGCTCCTTCGCGGTCGCGTCCGGGCCGATCACTATGCCGTAGCCGCCGGAACCCTCCACCGGCTTGATCACCAGCTCGCCGATACGATCGAGCACCTGCTCACGCTCCTCCGGCAGCCAGCAGCGCAGCGTGTCGACATTCGGCAGGATCGGCTTCTCACCCAGGTAGTACTCGATGATCGTCGGCACATAGGTGTAGGTGAGCTTGTCGTCGCCGACGCCGTTGCCGACCGCATTGGCGATGACCACATTGCCGGCGCGGGCGGCGTTGACGATGCCCGCGACCCCGAGCACCGAATCCGGCCGCAGATGCATCGGGTCCAGGAACGCGTCGTCGATGCGGCGGTAGATGACGTCGACCTGCCGCTCGCCCGCCGTCGTCCGCATGTACACCACGTTGTCGCGGCAGAACAGGTCGCGGCCCTCCACCAGCTCCACACCCATCTGCCGGGCCAGCAGGGAATGTTCGAAGTAGGCGGAGTTGTGGACGCCCGGGGTCAGCACCACCACCGTCGGGTCGGCCTCGTTCGGCGCGGCGGCCGAGCGCAGGGCCCGCAGCAGGTGACTCGGATAGTCGCCGACGGCGTGCACGCGGTGGGAGAAGAACAGATCCGGGAAGACCCGCGCCATCGTGCGCCGGTTCTCCATCACATACGACACGCCCGATGGAGAGCGCAGATTGTCCTCCAGCACCCGGAACTCACCGCGCTCGTCGCGGATCAGATCGATACCGGCGACATGGATCCGCACCCCGTTCGGCGGCACGATACCGGCGGCCTCGCGGTGGAAGTGCTGACAGGAGGTGACCAGCCGCTTCGGGATCACTCGGTCGCGCAGGATGGTCTGTTCGCCGTACACGTCGGCGAGGAACAGTTCGAGCGCCGTCACCCGCTGGGCGATACCGCGCTCGAGTTTGCTCCACTCCGGCGCCGCGATCACCCGCGGCACCAGATCGAGCGGGAAGGGCCGCTCCTGGCCCGACAGCGAGAACGTGATGCCCTGGTCGATGAACGCGCGGCCGAGCGCCTCGGCCCGGCCCGCCAAATCCGCCACATCGATCGGGGCCAGCGCGGAGAATATGCCGCGATAGGGGGTGCGCACCCGGCCCGTGGCGTCGAACATCTCGTCGTAGGCCCGGTCGTAGCGGCCAGGACGATAATCCTCGAACACTCCCGCACGACTGCCGCGCACTCCCGCGGACGACGGCGGCGTGGGCACGGCGGCGGTGGGAGTCATTCGAACAGCGTGCAACAGCCAGCGGCACACACTGTGAGACGCATGTAAATTTCTTGCGCACGCTGGGCCCGCTGCCGGGCGATTTCCGGTCGTACCGGCCCGCCTGGCAGTCTCGATCGTCGGCGCAGCGCTACACCTTCCGCGCCCGGATCGTCGCGAGCGCGCCCCCAGACTTTGCACCGAGCAATACCCACCACCTAGCCAAGGAACACGAGGAACAGGCGTCGTCAACATCAAGTCCCAGCTGAAGCGGATCCGTACCAACGAGGGGGCCTGGCAGCGCAACCAGTCGGTCAAGTCCGCGCTGCGCACTTCGATCCGCAAGTTCCGCGAGGCCGCCGCGACAGGCGAGAAGGACCAGGCGCTGGAGCTGCTGCCTGCCCGTCGCGAGCCGCGGCCTGGACAAGGCCGCCTCCAAGGGTGCCATCCACGCCAACCAGGCCGCGAATAAGAAGTCGGCGCTCTCGCTGGCCTACAACAAGCTGGGCTGAGCTCCTCCACCTCTCCGGGACTTCAGCGGACGAGTGAGTGCCGCGAGAGTTGCGTTGCGGCCCGGCGGTTGTGTGGGAGTTGATTTCTGGGCGTGCCCTGGGAGTTACCAGTGTGCTCCCTGAACGCATCGCCACTGGTGATGGTGCCGACAGTACCGTGTGTTTTGTGACCAATTGCCATTAGTCGTCACAAATTCGGCCGACGTGTGTAGGGCGGTGCTGCATGACGCGGTGTGCTGGTCTCGCCCGGTCGGGCCGGGCTGGTGGCGGTATACGGTGCCGCCGGGAACCCCGAGTTCACGCGGAGCGGTCGGCGCACGTTTCCTGACCGCCGAAAGTGAGTGTAAGGCGTTGTGCGGCATGGTGGATGGCTGGGTCGTAGGGAGTGCCGTGATGCCAGCAGGCCCAGATGACGCGGAGCCAGGCGCGGGCGACGATGCGGGTGGCATGCGGGTTGCGTTTGCCGCGTGCGCGGGCATTACTGTAAAGCTCTGCAGCCCACGGTGATTGCATGCGAGCGTTGTGCGCGAAGGCGGTGATGGCTTTGCGGGCCCGGGTGTTGGCTGCCCAGCGGAAGTAGACTCCGCTGGTCTTGCCCGAGGCTTTGGTAACCGGGGTGACGCCGCATTCGGCGCCGGCTTGGTCGACTGTGTCGACGCGGTCGAGGATCGGACCGATCTCGGCGAGCAATTGGGCCAGGTCGATAGTGCCGACGCCAGGGAGCGCGGCCAGCAGTTGGGCTCTCGGGTGCTCGTCGACGCGTTGCCTGATCAGGTTTTTCAGATCGGCAATGGCGGTTTGGATGCCGCGCAGCAACTGGACTTGAGTTCCGATCATCAGTGCCAGAGTGTCGGTGGGTAGCTGGGCGGCCGGAACGGCAGCGGCGTGTAACCGGGCCAGCAGCAGCGCGGCGGGTTTTCCGCCGCGGTAGGAGTTCCTGCGTAGGAATGCGGCCATGCGGACCTCGCCGAGCCTCGCCGCCGATTGGGGTGTGGGGTAGGCGGTGAGGAAGGCCAGCGCGATAGGCGAGGCCAACGAACAGAACAGGTTCTTGGGGCCTGGCCAGTAGTTGTCCAGCAGAGATGCGAGCTGGTTGATCGCGGCGGTGCGGGCCTGAACCCGGTCGTCTCGGAGCCGGATGAGTGCCTGCAGTTCGCGCAGGCCGACATCGACCGGGTCGAGCCGACGCAGCCGGTGTCCGTCGGTGCGCAGGTAGTCGGCGAGTTTGTAGCTGTCGCCGGGATCGGATTTGGCGCCCGAGGCTCCCCATCGTGGCCGCGCGGCATGAAACGCGGTCGGATGCACCGGCACGACCGGATATCCGGCAGCCAGCAAGCGGTCGACGATCAGCCCACTGGTCCGCTCGATGATCACCGGCAGGTCGGCGGGATCACCGTGACGCGTTAAACGAGCCGATGTCGTCGTCCACGCTTGCTCGGTGTGACTGAACGCCCAGCGATCCAGGACGCAACCGCGGTCATCGATGACTGTCACGTCATGGGTCTTACTCGCCCAATCCCAGCCGACGAACGGCATGCACAGCCTCCAGAGAGTTTCGCTGGTCAGGCCCTCGTCAGTCGAGGCTCCGGAGCCGGTTCCTCATTGTTCGGCCCTCGATGGGGCATGTCCCTGACACTGGTCATCGGAGCCTCGGCGCACCAGGAGTGGCAGTACTCAAACTGGCCATCCGATGCGGCGCGGCAACGTGGCCATCTCCTGGTGCTGACCGAGGACCACGATCCGATCATCGGACCGCACCATCAATACTCACCCAATGAGGGAGCGGATGAATCTCGGGTTTGGTCTTGCCTTCGGTGGTGCGGCGGGCGACGTAGTCGCGGGTTCTCCCGTCGTAGCGCAGGCGCACGATCACTGCGGGGTGCAGGGCCTGGTTGGCTTGTCGATCACCGCCGCGGTGGAGGCGATGACGGACAGTCTTGCCAGAGGACGCTGGGATCGGAGCGACCCCGCAGAGGCGAGCGAAGGCCGCCTCGCTGATCAGTCGCCGAGGGTTGTCGCCAATCGAAATCACCAGTGCCGCAGCAGTATCAGGGCGGAGAGCGAAGATGTTCAGGGTTTCCGGAGCGACCTGCTCAAGCAGTCGATGCAAGTGTCGTTCTAGCAGGTCGGCTTGCTCGTGTGCCTGATTGACTCGTCCGGCGAGTGAGCGCAACGCCAGCTTGGTCGCCTGAAGTGGATCGGCGAGGCGGGCGGGGTCGGGCCTGAATGCGGTGCAGGTGGCCAGCAGTTGGGCGCGAGCCAGGCCGCGCAGCTGACTGCGTAGCGTTTCCGGGCTGGTCGTGATCAGGCCGCGCAGCGCGTTGAGTGCGGCGGTGGCGGTTTTGACCGCGTTGTTGCGTGCCACGCGTAGCGCGCGGACGGATTCGATCGCGCCGTTGCGCATTTTCGGTGCGGTAACGCCGGACTCGTCGAGGAGCCGCCGCGCTGCAGCGTAGGCGTCGATGGTGTCGGTCTTGCCGTGGGAGCGGCGTAGCCTGCGGTTCGGGCGGGCCACCTCGGCAACGTCGTGGCCGCGGTCGTGCAGGTAGCGCGACAGCCCAATCCGCTGGCGCCAACCTGGTGACACTCTCGCGTCGCCTCTCACGAATCACCAGGCCAGCGGGGCAATCGCCACACCGCTGCGTACCGGCATGCCCAACGTAACCCCTGGTCGGCAAACCCGTGGAACGAACGTCGAACACGATTGCAGGTCTGCGGTGGCGTGTTCGTTGCGGGGATTCGCCGGAGGTGCAAATAACATGCTCGAATGCGCACCGCGCTGGGTAGAGATGTCGGCACCGACCTGCCGGCCACGGCGTGAACGTGAGCACCGCGCGGCCCCGGCGCCGACCGCAGCTCGCGGGTGACCGACTGCGGCCGTTGCAGTCTCACCGCAGGCGAACGTGGTCAGCGGTGAAGCGAGTTGTGATGTCCGCTGTGTTCTGGCAGGCGGTGATCGGGCTCGCCACCGCGGTTGCCGCGATCACGGCAGTGGTCATCTCATCGCGCAGCCTGGCCGCGAACAACGAGCAGTTCCAGGCGCAGCAGCAGCGGTAACAGCAGCAGCAGGCCAGCGAGCGCTCGCGGTCGCCGCCGCGCATCGTTACCAGTGCCGCGACCTCGGCAGCCAGCTCGGCATCCGGCACAAGTCGTGTGGAAGGTCCTCGACGCTGTCACCGCGTGGTAGGGCGTAGGGCAGCAGGCCGTGCTCGCTGCCGAACAGACGCGCCCACGGGTGGCCAGGGTCGCGGCCGGTTACTCCCACGCCGCGAACGCCCCGACTCCCAGCTCGATGAGTTGATCGCGGAACTGGGCCGCGAGCTCGCGGTATTCATCGCGGGGAAACGCGCCTTCTGATCCATCCCCCGGCCGTGCTCGACGGACTGACCAGTCAGAGCCGACGAATCCTGGAGGAATCGCTGTGACTATCCAAAGCGCTGCTCAGACTGCGGTCACCGCAGACACCTTAGCTGCGGCCCAATTGCTGTTGGCCCAGATGGGCATCACCGCCGCCGACCTCGTCGACACCGCACCAGCAGCCCCGACCTTCGCTGAGGTGATCCCGCGTGTGCGGGCACGTCTGTCGGCGGGTACCGCGCGTACCTACGGGAATTCGGTCTGCTCGAATCGCGTTGGCCGGAACGGTCTTTGACCGAGCCCACCCGCCACGAACTCGAAGAACTTGCGTACACGGTGCAGTCGACTGCCCGCACCAACCGCGCGTCTCGAGGCGGGACCAGCGCGGTCGAGCATTTCGTGTCCGCGGTGCGCTGTATCTACCGCTATGTCGAGGAAGCTGGATGGGTTCGGCCACAAGACAATCCGGCACGGCGGTTGCCGACTCCGTCGCGTCGGTCATCGCATCGGTATGCGATCCCGTCGGGTCAGGTCGCCGAGATCTGCCAGGTCGCCGCCACATCCGGCGACGATCCCGAACTCGACTTTCTGATCCTGCGGTTCCACCTCGAGACCGCATGCCGTCGCGGCGGTGCGCTGGCGTTGCGACCACAGGATCTCGATCGCGACCAGTGCTTGGTGTTCCTGCGGGAGAAGGGTGGCTCGGATCGTTGGAAGCCGGTGTCACCGACACAGATGCGGCACCTGAACGACTGGGGACGGATCAGCGAGTCACTGCCCTGGGTGGCCACGCAATGTGTTACCGCCCACTGGCTGCGTCACACCACGTTGACCTGGGTCGAACGAACTTTCAGCTATGCCGTGGCCCGTGCTTTCGCCGGACACCGTGGCAACAGTTCCGGCACTCCCGACACATACGTCAAATCTCACCTGCACGAAGTCGCCGCCGCACTGGCGGTCCTCACCGGTGAGCCGCACCCTCTCGCGCGCGGCGTCGGGCACACGGTAGCAACTCCGACCCGCGATCTCCGACTCACTGAATCGACCTTCCGACCGCGTGATAGCGCTGAGGGCGGTCCGATTGGTTGCTCAACCGACCGCCCCCGGCTTCACTCGCTCAGGTGCGCATCGACGGCGTGGAATCCAAGTGCGCTGGCTGGCGCGGTTCATGCACAGTGACTTCTGCTGTTCGGCCGGTGCCAGTGTCCGTTGCCATTTGATGTGACGCAGAAGATGGGTCGTGAGCGGCCGTGCGCCAAGTATGGAGGGGTGTCAGCCGGACATTTTGCCGAGGACCGTGCGGGAACTAGATCAAGGCCGGGTGCAGGCATGGTCGCGATTGAACGAGCCGGCGCTTCCGGTGCCGGTGGGGAGGCTGCGGGTGGCGTCTGCGTATGCCTCGCCTGGGGTCGACCCTTTACCGAAGCCCACGATCGGGAACCCTGCGACGATCGCGAGCGGACTCGTTACGACTGCACCGCAGCCGTTCGCGAACGTCACCATCATCCGGCAGTCGATGATGCCTTGACCCTTGCACGCTCGGTCGGCGGCTTGAATGGCGTCGGCTTCCGTCGGGTGGTTGACCGAAAACGCGTAGACATTGCCCCACACGCTGAGGGAAACGGCGCCCCAGTTGACCGGGTCGGCGGCGGCGGGCGGTGCCGCGAGGACGGCCGCGGCGCTCACCGAGAGCGCGGCGGCCGCAAAGAACTTGTTGAGCATGTGGTGTGTGCTTCCTCTGCGCGCCGACTAGGTGCGGCGATCGCATGGAAGATACCGCAGCGCATGGACGCGAGGTCGCCCCAAAAGTCTTGGGGTCACGGCAAAGACCGTCACGAACTGCGGCGTTCGTGAGGGCCGAGATCGATGGGGCTCGCGCGCCACTGATGGCCCGTGCCGGCCGCGGCCGCCACGCTGACCGATTCACCGACAAACCGCGCCAGAATTGACCAGCACAACCATGATGAGTGTTCGCCGTAGCCGTTGCACGACAGAGGCGCCGGATGCTCACGCGGTGATGAGCAACCCGAGACTTTTGGGGTTGTGCTGTTCGTGAGCTTTGCAGCGGAAGGCGGGAGCAGTCGCTAGAAGCGCAGTTCTCGTATCGTGTTGGGGTCGATTCCGTGGCGTGCGTAGATCTTGATCGTGTTTTCGCCGGTGAGGTCTGCTTCGGTATAGCCGAGGTGTGCCGGGGGCCAGACCACGACCACGGCGACGGCGTCCGGGCGGTGCTGGGCGCACCAGCGGCGGGGGCGGGCCAGAATCGAACTGGTGGCCAGGTACTTGCGGGTCCTGTCCAGGTCTTCGTGGCGGATGCGTTCCATTCCGACCTACCCGTCCGGCCCGGACGCCGGTTCCCGCAATGCCATCACCACCAGTGACCGGTGTGGCGGTTCCGGCAACCTGGCCAACGCCTCGGCGATGAATCGGCCGGGATCATCAACAAGCGACACGACAAGCCTCCTCGATCACTAGGACAGGGGCGTGCCTCGCCCACAGCGGGTGAGACGCAGCGAGGAACGGGCACGCACAGAGCGGCGCGGGTCGCGCGACGGTGGCTGAATCACCAGAGAGCGCGGGGCGGGGACGGTGGACGTGCCCTGGAGGGGGACGGGCGCATCCACCATCGCGCCTCGGCGCCGGGTGAAGCAGCGGCCAACAGCCCAGCCCGGGCAGCATCGAGCTTCGACCGACGGAAAAGCGAAAGTGACTATCACCCCGGCGAACCCCGAACCCCTGCAGGCAGCCTAGCCCCGCCACCCACCCGGAACCACAGGAGACGCCCATATCGAAACGCGCACCAGACGAGGAAGATGCAGGCGGCCACCGCGCGAGTTCTGCGTCAGTGCCAGCCGGTGGTGCGGGTGGCGGCGTAGGTCAACCCGTCGGTGATGGTGCGCTCGGCCTCCGCCGCGGTGAACCCCTCGACGCCGACATGGATGTGCGCGGCGTCGGCGAGCACCGCGTGGGCGTGGTCGAGGTCGAGCAGTCCGGCGCCGACGAGCCGCCCCAAGGAGTTGGCCGCCAACAGCAGCGTGCGATGCCGCACCCCCGGGTAGGCGTTACGAAATTCGGTGCCGTGGCGGTATATCGGCCGGAAGGTGGATGTCCGGTCGACGTATTCGATGGTGCAGATCTTCGACCGCGGCGAGTTGATCGCCACGCATGTGCGCAAACCGTTCGGCAAGCAGTCCGACCTGTCGCACTATCCGCCGGAGAAGATCGCCTTCGCGATGAAGGGCCCGACCTGGTGCCGCCAACGAGCCTCCGAGATCGGTGAGGCAACCGTCGCGGTGGTCGCCGAATTACTCAGCGAGAACGCGCTGTTCCGGCTCCGCGCCGCCCAGGGCGTGCTCGGGTTGGCCGACCGTCACGGCGAATCCCGGCTCGAATTGGCGTGCGCCAAAGCGATCGCCGTCGGGGATCCGTCCTATCGGACCATCAAGGGCATCCTCGCCGCCGGCCTGGAAGCCGATCCGCCGCCGCCGAGCAGCGGCGATGGAGGCGCCGCGGCGTTCTTGCATGGTCCTTCGCGGCTGTTCGGGAACGTGTTGGCGCTGCCCAACCCGGACAACCCGGCCGCGATCCGCGCCACCACGAACGCCGCGATGGACACCACCGCGGCGGAGGCCGACCGCGGTGACGCGGCCGATGACGAACACGGCCAAGGGGTGTCGGCATGATCGTTGATGTCGCCCTGGAACAGGCGCTGCGGACAGCTCAAGCTGTCCGGGATGTTGCAGACCCTCGAGTCCCGGCTGGCCCAGGCCCGCGCCGGTGACCTCGGGCATATCGAGTTCCTGCAGGTCTTGTGTCACGACGAGATCGCCCGCCGCGAATCACAAGCCATCGCCCGCCGCATCCGCCGCGCCCACTTCGAACAGCAGGTCACCCTCGAGGAATTCGACTTCACCGCCAGCCCGAAACTGCCCGCCGCGCAGATCCGCGATCTCGCGGCGCTGCGGTGGCTGACCGCCGGCGAGTCGGTAGTCCTCTATGGCCCGGTCGGGGTGGGCAAAACACATGTGGCACAAGGTTTCGGCCATCTGGCGATCCGCCAGGGCGCCGAAGTCCGGTTCACCAAGACCAGCCGGCTGCTGGCTACCCTCGCCGGCGGTCATGCTGACCGGACCTGGGACAAACGCCTGGCCGAATTCGTCCGGCCCACCGTGCTGATCCTGGACGACTTCGGCATGCGCGAGCTGACCGCGCCCCAGGCCGACGACCTCTACGAACTCATCTCCGAACGATCCACCTCCGGCGGCTCGCTCGTCCTGACCTCGAACAGATCACCCGTCGATTGGTACCCACTGTTCCCCAATCCCGTGGTCGCCGAATCACTCCTGGACCGGCTCATCAACACCAGCCACCAAGTGTTCATGAACGGACCCTCCTACCGCCCGAACAAACGACCCGGTGGCAAGGACCAACCCAAGACGCTGAAGAAGGAGGTCGGGTAGAAGATCAATCAGGACCCACCACCTGCGGAATTACGTGAACACAGGCACCGGGAAATACGTGAACGCCGACAGACGCCGAGACTATGTCGATGTTGTTGGACACGTAGTAGTTGGGATCGGGGAACAAGGTGCTGTTGGTCGCGGGCGGGTCGGTGTTCGAGGTATTGGAACTCGAAGACGACGAGCACGCGATCGTGCAGACTGTGCTCGAGGCGCCCAGCAAGCATGTCGGCCCCTACTGGTGGCACTCGACCGTCCATGGACTACGCGAGAACGGCCAGGGGCAGACCACCTATCAGGTCAGCCCTCCTACAACCGCCTGACAGTGCCCACGGCGTGTGCCGCGCGCCGCCAAGTTACTGCCAGCGGCCTGGTCTGGGTTTCGGTTGCCGCGATCTGGTCATGGCAGCGCGCCCAGACGATGAACAACGCGGCCGCCGTTAGATAGGGATCTCGTCGATCGGAGGCAGCTGCTGTTCGTGACGGTGGGTGAACGGTTCGATCTCGAGGTTGACCATGAGGATGGCAACGTATTCCGAGTCGTCCCCGTGCATGACGTTCGGCGCGTATCGGCGGCCGTGCACCGCATGCAGTAGTTGGGAGGACTTCGGCACGATCACGTCACGATCATCGCCAATCGCTGTTCGGTCCACCACGGCTCCAACCGCCTTGTCGATCTCCTTCAGGGTGATCTCCATGTGGATGTCGTCGGCTCCATCGAAGATCAACGTTTTGCCCGGTTCGAAGGAGAACTCGCGACGCTTGTTCATCGACATGGTGATCGAGTTGTACTTCACTCTTGCCTTCTGGCGAATATCCGTACCGGGGCCGCCGAAGGGGGAAATGCCACCACCAGGCAGAACACTGTCGCCAGGAACCCCCGCTGGGACAGGCTGCACAATCGGTTCGGCGCCTTTGTAGATTCGTGCGGACACATCCACATTGTCGGGGTCTTGCCTCGAGTACCACGGAACCTCAATGCCAGCGAGGCCGCCGGCGGTCAGGTACAGGGCGTGGATGTACTTCAGCCGGGCGCTGGTCTTTCGGACCTTCCGGTTCAGCCTGTGGGTGACTGTGGCCATATCGAAGGTGGCTTCGATCGCGTAGTGGTCGGACACGTCGATGCCGCTGTCGGGGCTGAGTTCGGGTTTGACCACGCGTATCTTCTTGATGTGCGCGGTGACGCGTTCGCCTTGGTCGAGCAGAACCAGATCGAGTCGCGTGCCTTCTGTGCCGCGCTCTTTGCTTTTCATGGAGAGCGTGCCCACCTGGTAGGTGCTCTTCTTGTCACTGGTGATGCCGGTCTTCCGTTCTTCGTTTACCGGCAGCCACATCTGGTATTCCGGCCATAGGTCGCGGGCCTCGGGCAGGTTCTTGTGCAGGGTCTCGCGGCCGGTTTGTGTGTTGGCGTTGAGGTTGAAGTCGCCGACGACGATCACCGGTAAGTCGAGGTCACGAACACCCAGGATCCAGGAGTCCAGGTGCCGCAACTGTGCTTCACGCTTGTCCTTCGCGCCGCTGCCGACACCGGGGCCGAAGGGGTCGGGACACGAGGTGGAATTGCCGTCCTGCAGGTGGGTGCCGATCACGCAGAACTCCGGCCCGTCGCTGGGGGCGACCCGTACCATCACAGCACCCTTATTGGCCAGGCAATCGACGCCGCAGCAGGACCGGAAGATTGTGGCCCGAACCTCACGGATCGGGTGACGGCTAAGAACAAGCAGACCGCCGTCTTCCTCTTCGAACAACAGGACCCCATCAGATTCGTTGGGGCCGGCGGCACTGTAAGGGTATATGGACTTGAGGGCCTTCTTCAGCTCGGCGCGGTCCTGATTGACCATCAACTCGGCAAGCACCACCACGTCGGCCCCGGATTCCGCGACCGCACGTGCCACCGCGTGGCGTTGCGCGACGCGGCCACGACCCTTATAGGCAAGACCGTGCAGGTCTTGGTGGCCGAAAGCCACGTCGACGCCGATTAGAGCGGTGTTGTAGAACATGACCGAGCGGCGCTTCTCGGCAATCGAGGTGATTGTGCCGCCCTCGAAAGTGCTCTGCGTCGTGTTCCCTGTCACGTCCGGCACGCCGACGGGGTAACCGAACGGCCCGAACTCCTGACCGGACCTGGTCCACAACTCGTACACCCCGCCGCGCGGCACTATTCCCATGACTTTCTTGCCGTCGTCGTGCTCGTACTGGTAGATGATCCCCTTGGTGAAGATCTGGGACTTCCCACCGATTCGGTTGGTCGACTCGGTGTTGCTGGATTCTTCACCGATCAGCTGTGTGATCGTCCGCTTGAGAAGCGAATCGACCGCAGCGAATCCGACCCCCTTGAGGGACTTTTCCAACCGCTTCCACCAGTCTTCGGAAAACACATTGATGTCGTTCGTAGGCACGGTCAGGGCTCCCTTCCAGCACTGAGTCTTCGCTTTCCGATCCGCCGGGCTGAGCCCTGAGTCCGGTACGTGAATCATCGAAGGTATCGGAGGAAGTGTTTCACCGGCCACGAGAAATCTTCAAAAAATTTTCGCCGACCGAGCAGGGCGGTCGACCAACTTATCGAATCAGTCTCTGGGTTCTTTGCCTCGGAGGTGTTTGGCATTCCATTGTGGAGCGAGCTATTTCACCGTAGATATGTCTATTGTAATTTTAAATATTTGATAAGGAACGGGGCTCCACCCCTGACATGTAGTGGAATCTCGTGTACGAGGCTTTCAGCGCTGCCATACTTTGATGCGCAGATCTTTCCCGCTCGGGCAGCTGAGTCGCCACAAGGACTGACAGGAGCCCTGCCATGCCGACCGATCGCTTACGGATCGCCGCCTACAACGTCGAGAATCTGTTCTCCCGGCCACGCGTCATGAGTGCCGCCGAACCAGTCGCCGCCGAAATCCTCGATGCTCACGCACGAGTAAACGAGTTGTTCGAGCACGAAACCTACAGCGCAGCAGACAAAGCCGAAATCCTCACGTTGCTGAAGAAACTGCGGCTACTGCTCGACGACGGAGATCCAGAGCGAAAGAACACCTTCGCGGTCCTGCGCAAGATCCGCGGCCAGCTCCTCAAACGCCCCCACGGCGGCGGCGAGGACGACGTCACGGTCGTGGCGGATGGGCGGTCGGACTGGGTGGGGTGGGTGGATCTGATCAAAGATCGCATCGACGCGCTCGCCATCACCCACACCGCCAGGGTCATCCGGGAAGTCGGCGCCGACATCGTCAGCGTCATCGAGGCCGAAGACCGAATCACCCTGCGCCGCTTCAGCGAAACCCTGATCCCCAACGGTGACTCGCCCCGCTACCCGCACGTGATGCTGATCGACGGCAACGACAACCGCGGTATCGACGTCGGCATCCTCTCCACCGACCAGTACCCGATACTCGACATCCGCTCCCATGTCGACGACGGCCCGTTCGGTAACCGCGTCTTCAGCCGCGACTGCCCCGAATACCGCTTCACCTTTCCCGAGGGCAGCAGCCTGGCCGGCCAGCCGCTGCTGGTGCTGGTCAATCACCTGAAAAGCAAGTTCGGCACCCACCAAGCCTCCAGCGACAAACGTCGCCGCAGACAAGCCGAAGCCGTCGCCGACATCTACCGGAAGCGACGCGACGAAGGTATCGAGAACGTAGTGGTGCTGGGCGATTCAACGACACCCCCGACAGCAACCCGTTGCAGCCCCTGCTCGCTGATACGGATCTCACCGATATCGCCGAGGTCTCGAACTTCGACGATGGCGACCCCGACGAAGACCGCCCTGGAACCTTCGGCAACGGCGCCAAGAGCAACAAGATCGACTATCAGCTGCTGTCACCGAACTTGTTCGATCGCGCAACAGGCGGCGGAATTTTCCGCAAAGGCGTGTCGGGCGGCGCTCACGGCACGCTGTTCCCGCACTTCGACACCATGACCAGCAAGGTGCATGCCGCCTCCGACCACGCCGCAATCTACGCCGATATCGACATCTCATGACCGCAACTGTCTTTGCGGTCGTCGCGCTCGGCGCGCCGCGCGGCGTCCTCAGCTGCCTGGCGACGGGCTTGAACCCCAGCCACTGGGAGTGTCCGATTAGCCCGACACTCCGGGCCTAGCTGTCTTGCCCACCATCGGTTTGGACGGAATTCTCATTCTGTTGCTCTATCGCCTGGAAAGCGTGGGCGAGATTACTGCGGGTGGTCAGGGTATGGGGGTGGGCGGCGCCCAGTATCCGCTCGAAGCCAGCGAGCGCCCGCTCCAGCAGTGGGATCGCCTCGGTCAACCGGCCAGCCGACTCGTAGGCGCCCGCGAGGTTGTTGCAAGTGACCAGGGTTTCAGGGTGGTCGGGCCCGAGGACGCGCTCGCGGCCGGTGAGGATCCGCTCCAGCAGCGAGATCGCCTCGGTCAACCTGTCCGCAGCCTCGTACAAATCAGCGAGATGATTCCGGGCGGCCAGAATTTCGGGGTCGTCGGGGCCGAGCATTCGCTCGGCGTCGGTGAGGGTCTGCTCGAGGAGCGGGATCGCCTCTGTGGTCCGGCCTACCGACTCGTAGGCGCCCGCAAGCTCGCCGCGGATGGTCAAGATTTCGGGATGGTCGGGGTCGGACATCCGCTCGAGATCGGCGAGAGCTTGCTCCAGCAGCGGGATCGCCTCGGTCGACCGGCCCGCCGACTGGTAGGCAGCGACGAGGTTACTACGCGTGGTCAGGGTGTCGCGATGCTCGGGGCCGAGCACCCGCTGTAAGTCGGTGAGGGTCCGCTCGAGGAGCGGGATCGTCTCTGTGGTCCGGCCTACCGACTCGTAGGCGCCCGCAAGTTTCCCACGGGCGGTGAGCGTATGGGGGTGGTCGGGCCCGAGCACCCGCTCGAGATCAGCGAGAGCTTGCTCCAGCAGCGGGATCGCCTCGGTCGACCGGCCCGCCGACTGGTAGGCAGCGGCGAGGTTGGTGCGGGTGGTCAAGGTTTGGGAGTGGTCGGGGCCGAGTACCCGCTCGAAGTCGGCGAGGGTCCGTTCGTGCAACGGAATTGCCTCTGTGGTCCGGCCCTCCGACTCGTAGGTATTGGCGAGGTTGCCGCGGGTGCCCACCGTATAGGGGTGGTCGGGGCCGAGTACCCGCTCGAAGTCGGCGAGGGTCCGTTCGTGCAACGGGATCGCCTCTGTGGTCCGGCCCGCCGACTGGTAGGCAGTGGCGAGGTTGCTACGGATGACCAAGGTCTCGGGGCGGTCGGGGCCGAGCACTCGCTCGGCGTCGACGAGGGCCCGCTCATACAGGGGAATCGCTTCAACGGGCTGATCCGCCTCCAGATAAGCAGCGGCGACGTCACTGCGAGTAGTCAGCGTGTCGGGGTGATCAGGGCCGAGCACCCGCTCGGCGTCGGTGAAAGTCCGTTGAGCGAAGACGGTGGCGCGCTGCAGGTCCACAGCAGCGATCAACTGGCGGGTGGCCCATGTCAGTGCGTTCACGGTCCGGATTTGCAGAGCGTGGGGCAGTGATGAGGATCTGCGACGCCGTAGCCATCCTCCGCGGGGAGGTTCCGGCGCGCTGAAGTTGATCAAGCTTTTGTGGCGGATAGCTTCGATCTGGTCGACCAGGTGCGCACCTTCGGCGCGCCGCACCCACCCCTCTGCCCGGCTGAACAGCCTTGGTTCGATCACATCGAGTGCACGTAGTACGAGGACACCGGTGTCGTCGTTCGCGCGGGCGCGTTCGAGCAGGACACGAGCGATGAGCCGGTGAGCGAGCAGGGTCTGCCCAGTAGTGGACCAACTCAGCAAGAATCGGCGCACGCAGTGCGCGATCGCTTCGTCGACGTGCTCATTCAGATGAGGATCCGGATGGATGAGCAGAGTTCGGTCGACACCGGAGGCAGCCAGGATGGCGAACAACCCGAGCAGCCAGCCGACCACCTGGTCCCGCTGCCGATTGTCGGTGGGGGCTTCGGCGGCTTCGATGGCCAGCAGCAGGGTCCGGTCCACGCTCCAGCGGTATTCCTGGCCTACACGGGGTTGTAGGGCTTGGGGCAGCGGCTTCGCTCGGAGCCGTTGCAGATAAGCCGGGTAGGTCAGGCGGGGACCGGACGGTGGCCTGATAGCGGCGGCCGCGGCGGCCAGCGCCAGGGGCAGGTATCCGAGTTCCTGGGCGAGGGTGTTCTCGCCGTCGGGGTCGTCGGTGATTCCGGTGGCCTCGCGCAGGAATGCGCGGGCCTGCTCAGAGGTATAGCCGGTGCCGGCGTCGACGACCAGCGGCGTCAGCGCGGTCATGGCCTGGTTGGTGGTGGTGATCACGACCCGGGAGCCGCCGTGGACCGGCAGAACCTCGCGAATCAACTCCACGTGCTCGGCGTTGTCGAACACCAGCAGGTGCTTCCCGGTGTTGGAGCCGAGGTAATCGCGCAGCAGGCGAGCCGATTCGCGAGTGTCCCCATCGGGGCTGGTGACACCGAAGCGGTCAGCGATCGCGGCGAGCCCGGTGTAGAGGGTCTCAGGGGTTTCGGCGTTGATCCAGGCCACCAGCCCCTCGCGCTTGGCCAGGATCCGGCGGGCGTAAGCGGCGGCCAGGTGGGTCTTGCCGGCTCCCCGCATGCCGGTGACGACCACTGCGATCCGCTCACCGGCCAAACCTGTTTCCAGATCATCGATCTGCGCGCGCTCGATGAAGTGCTCCGGCTCCTGCGGGACCAGCCCCGACACCCCCACCCCGGAGCCCGCCAAGGGCGAGGGACGCGCCCGTGCTTTCGTCGCGCTGCCCTCGTAGTAGTGGTTCGTGGTGACCTCGACATTGCCGCGCGCCGACACCTTCCGAAGGGACGCTGCCGTGGCCGGGCCGATGGGCTCGCGGGCACTGCTCATGGGTGTGAGGCATCACCGCGACGGGGCTGGCCGGCGTCGATGTTCTTGAATTCCAGATCCCCGCCGAAACGCCCCTTGTCCACCTCGACCCCGGTGCCTGGGGCGCGAACCCCATCGGCCCGAAAGCCACCTCCGGATTTGATCTTCCGCAAGAAGACGCCCCTGGCCGGCTGCGAGTCAGCGGAGGACTGGGCCAGCTGCATCCACAGCGACGCGGCGAATACCCCGGCGGTCAACACCGCCACGGCCACCCACACCCACACCGAATGACCACCACCGGTCGCGTAGTTCACCGCCACCGCCAGCCCCGTCGACAACAACGCGGTCAACGCCGTGGGCGCCACCACCCGCGACACCGTCTGTCCTGAAAACACACCGACCTCCCACCCGAACGGCACCGAACCACAGTCCACCGATCCTCACAGCACCACACCCCGAAAACCACCCCCCGGATCGCTACATAAGAAGCACCGCACCGCAACCCATTTCATTCCGGACGGTCGCTTAGAAATCGGCGCTGCGGGTGCCCGTAGACCCGGATCGGCACACCACCATCGCCAACGACCTGCATACAGCCCGATAATCGTGGTTATCTGGCAATAGCTCGTCTACGGCAGATTGTGGGCGCGTATGACGCTGGGCCGTATCGGGCAAGATTTTTCGGTGCCTGGTGCTCGGCTGTCGATCAACTCGCGGACCGCTTTCGATGGACCCGGGGCGGCCTTGTGACACCGGTCACTGATGGAACCTGTTGTGCCGCAGCATCGTCCAAGAGCAGTGAAGGAGATGCCTTCAAACCAACGGAGGGGACGACATGCGAACCATTTCGGCCGGGCGGCGACTTGTCACAACAATCGCGCTGACGGCTGCGTGCATCGCGGGCGCATCAACAGCCGGGGTCGGCATCGCACAGGCGGAGACACCGACGATTGCGGCCGAACCCGTCGACGCGGCACACCCGCAGTGGCAGTTCGAACTCACCGCCAAGTGGACCGTGACTTTGTCCTGCTACTTCGAGAATCTGGACCGGACCGACGCCACCGGCCCAGAGAAGTACACCGGGACGGGAAAGACCAAGGACGCGGCCGAGAAAGATGCCTGGAACAAGGCGCAAGCGGCTGCGCCCAAGGGGCGGAAGGTTAAGCACTGCCGCGTCGAGAGCTCATCGAAGAAATAGCAGGAAGGTT